>CAYHDB010000005.1:0-36798 GCA_964355335.1 uncultured Candidatus Saccharibacteria bacterium | reverse complement strand
GTTGTCAGACGCGAGGTTGAATGGTTGCATCTTCAGAGGTTCAGAAAATGTCTTTCCGGCAGGCGGAACTTCGGTAAGAATAAGGTCAAGTAGGGGATCAAGATTCTTGGATTCATCGGTAAGGTTTATCTTGGCAATGCCTTGTCGGCCGATAGCGTATACAGTTTTGAAATCAATCTGCTTTTCAGAAGCTCCCAACTCCAAAAAAAGCTCAAGAATCTCGTCGTGCACCTCGTTGATTCTGGCGGCCGGCTTATCGATTTTATTGATAATGACAATAGGCTTCAATCCAAGCTCCAATGACTTCTTGAGCACAAAGCGTGTCTGTGGCATGGGGCCTTCCTGAGCGTCCACGAGCAGAAGAACTGTATCAATAGATCGTAGCACTCGTTCCACCTCAGAACCGAAGTCCGCGTGTCCCGGAGTGTCTACAATGTTGATTTTCGTATCCTTGTAATAAAGTGAGCAGTTTTTTGAATATATAGTAATACCGCGCTCTTGTTCAAGTGCGTTTGAGTCCATACTGGCCTTCTCATCCTTTACCATACCGGTTTGACGCATCAAAGCGTCAGTAAGAGTGGTCTTACCGTGGTCAACGTGGGCTATGATTGCGATGTTTCTTATTTCCATATGTCCGATACTAAACTACGAATTAATGCGAATGATACGAATCTACAAATTAATCTGTGACGTAGCGTTTATTACATTCGCGTGTGCCTATTCGTTAAGGCTATTCGCATACAAAAATGAGCCTTCGGCTCAAGGCATATAGTAAAGCAAAAAAACAGCCATTTGTCAAAGAAAAATGGGGAGTCATTGCTCCCCCTCGGTATTTACCGAAGGTCTATGATTGATTGAGGTTTACGGGTCTCTTCACACGAGTGAACTCTGAGGGGCACATCCTCTCTTCCTCCGTGCAGTCAGCGTCGAGGTATCTAACTACTATCATTCGTGTTTCGAGTAGAACATCGCGGACTTCCGCTTGTCTGTCGGATCCGATATGCTGTATGAGCTCCCCTTTGCCCATATGGATTGCTTCACTCCATTTCATAACACTCCTTTCTCCTTGAGAGTCCGCCACCATCATTATTGTACCACGTATCTGTAATTATTCTGTAACATTTTTCTTGGAGCTCGCGTTGAAATAGGTATAAAAGGTCGGTATAATAGTCAAAACGCCAGTAAGCTCGGAAGAACGGGCTATCTGGCATATATAAAGAATGAGTGCATTTTTAGAGGATACAACTGTAGAGACGAGTGCTGATAAGCGAAGCGATGAGGAAATCCTGGCTCTTTCCGTAAGCAACCCGGATGTTTTTTCCGTGCTGGTAGACAGGTATGAGGAGGCTTTTCTTCGAAAGACAAAACAAATTATTTTCAATGACCCCGATATTGCAAGGGATATTGTTCAGGAGGCCTTCGTTAAGATTTATTTAAACGCGAAAAAGTTTAAAGTCCAAGAAGGAGCCTCTTTCAAATCTTGGGGATATAAGATTCTCATAAATACCTGCTTTACAAAGTACAAGAAGATTAAGAATGAGAAGGTTTTTCTTGCAGACCTTGACCCTGAGATACAAGAACTCGTACCCTCAAAGGCTGATTATGATTCATTCGAACAAAAGCTTGATAACGACTTTGTGATGTCGTTTATCTCTAAGCTACCTGTCATCCTCGGAAGGGTATTGAAGCTATACAGTGTGGACGGCAAATCCCAGAAGGATATCGCGAAAATCGAGGGTATATCACTTGGCGCAGTCAGAGCCAGGATTCATCGTGCGAAGAAGGAGATAAAGAAAATGGATTTGAATATGATGGTGTAACATTTACTATAGTTTATTAGTTAATATTTATATGACAAAAGAAGAACAAATTTTAAAGCAGGAAATAATGATGCGTGTTCGCTTCATCTATGGAGTAAGGGCACTTCCTGGTGTTTTCATACCAAAGCTTGCCTTGCTGGCATCTATGGTTGCTGTGGCAGGATTTTTTGTATCGATGCCAAACGTCTTGAACAATATGCCCAACATTCTTGATATCGGTAACTTTATGAATTTCTTGATGTCCGCGTTCGTGAACACAAAGCTTGCCGTTCAGGTAGCCTGTATGGGAGCAACAGTAGTAGCATTGTTTATGCTTAGAGATGTCATCCAGACATTTAGGCATACGAGGGTGTTTTCTACCGTCTAACATTATCGACAAACAAAAAACTCCGCATATGCGGAGTTTTTTGTTTGTCTCTATTGAAGGGCGTTAAGCAAAGTCCGCGTCCTTGTATCTATAATGCCGTACAAAGGATCTTTTGATGACGAGATTAATCCGACTGTAATCTGGTATTTGCCGACAGCAATCTTTGTCGCGGTTCCGTAGTATCCCGTGATGTAGCCACCGGGATAAATGCTCTTGTCTCTAGCAAGATATTTCTGAAGCAATTTGACATCTTCACCTCTCATCCCGACGCTCAGGTTTCTCTTGAAGGGACCGGACGTTGCTGTTGGAGTAGGATTTGCAATCAGAGTGGCTGGTGCCGTCACCTTGGTAGTACTCTGCGTGGATGGTGCTGTTTTAACTGATGTGAACTCGGAGGCGTTCTTAGGTACTGCAGAAATCCTTATTTGTACAGACTTCGATTCGATGCCTGTGTATGTCCTGTTCTTAAGCATAGGAAAAAGTGTAGCAGTCACGACACCGTCATTTCCATCAACCGTACTGAACGTGACAGTGGTGGAAGCAGTAGGAGAAAATGGTGAACTCCAGGCATAGTCGCCACACGAGAGATTGGTCGTAGTCGCGGATGTATATGTTGAAATCTGCGCGTTTTGAGAGCATTGAAACCTGATGTTTGCACCTGCGCCATTTGTGACAGACCAGTTGAAAACGACGGCATCACCGGAATAAATCTGTGTACGAGACGCCAAGAAGGCGACGGAAATGGGTTTTTGAGCATCCGAAGCGATAGTGGCATCAAGAGTAAGAGACTTTGCTCCGTCGTAGACACCGGGGGAAATAGCTGGTAACACAGTAATGCCAAGCGGAATTTCATCGGCAGATGTATTGTTGAACAGAACAGTCAGTGAGCCGGTGCCCGGCAGGTCAGTCTGAAAAATAGTTTTACCGCAAGGCATTTGCATCTTTCCAAAATTAGTCGAAGTGGCGGTGATGTAATCGTTGCACTGAATTTTAAAATTTACACCATCAAGATAGTTGGAAGACCAGTAATATGTGACAGGTATTCCGGACTTTGTTGTCGTACTGTTGCTATAAAGGGAAAAAATAGGGTTACGTGATGGATTTACATATATTGATGCCTCACGAGCAAGAGTAGGGTATTCGACACCGAGTCCGTCCTTGGGAATAAGTTTTACGTTTACTACCCTGGCACTTCCGCTGACATTTGCAACAACCAACGACACGCCGTCAGAAGCCTTCGCGCTAATTGAGGTCTTTGTGTCACACGGAAAGACCTGTTTAGTGTCAGAATTGATTAACTTAATGCCTTGAGTGCAGTAGACAATCAATGAATGCCCGCCACCGCTTATGTTCCAGGAGATACCCGCTATCTGTCCGGACTCCAGAGTTGACGGTACAAGATAACTGTTAATCGTAGGTGCATCCGCAGATGCAATGTTAGGAGAAAAAATGCAAAGAAGTAGAAGTAGGGGAAACGTTGGTAATATTTTCTTCATCGACAGTAGATGACGCATTTCTATAATTCGCTTTTATTGAAGAGAGTTCAATATCGCGCGAGTAGAGGGGCCGACAAAACCATATGTAGGATCATCCGAACTTTTCACAAGGCCGTAAATAATCTGGAACCTTCCGACTGCACTCGCGGTGGTAATACCGAAATAGCCGTTGATATATCCTTCGGGGTAGATATTGCTGTCCTTCGCCAGAATTGTCTGAAGTAATCTGACATCGTCACCTCGTGAACCAATGTCCAACGCTCTATCGAAACTAATCTTGACAGTCTTGTCAGTAGTTTTTGCCCATCCGGCCCATCCACCAAGAGAAACACCCAGGTCTCGACTGGACGGCTTGGTCTTTATTGAGCAGGGCTGGCCAGTACGGATACTGTAGCCGTAGGTAGTAGCACATCCAGCCGGTAGAACGGGTGTACTTGAGGCATTATCGAAGACAGGTTCAGGAACTCTTGATGGTACAGCTCCGTCGGAACAGGGTAATCCACTAAAAATACTAAATCCGTAAGTAGTGGCGCATCCTGGTAGCAACGGAGTGCCTGCTGGAAGAGGAATCGACTTCAGTTTGGAGATTTGTGTGGCCGGCGTGGTACTTGAAAACATATGAGTGGTACTTGTCGCAACGGGAATAGCAAATTTGGAAATTGATTCTACTGTAATTGTGACGCTCGTAGATTTGGTACCATCATAGGTCTGGTTTTTAAGTTGAGGAAAAATAGAAATAGTAGCTGTCTGTGTGCTATCAGTAAGGTTAAAGAAGGATATTGATGATGAAGCGGTAGGCTTTAGAGCGGATGTGTAAGCATAACTGTTGCATGGAAGACTAACGGTTGTAGAGGCAACAGCGGTTTGAAAATGTTGGTATTGAAGTGAGGGATTACAGGAAATAACAAAGTTAGCTCCAGAGCCGTTAAGAATGGACCAATTGAACTGAACTGAATCTCCAGAATAAATCTTTTGACGGGAAGGACTGAATAAGGTAACAGAAACAGGCTGTTGAGCATCAGTGGCCACAACAATGTCGAGCTTTGCTGATTTTGTGGCATCATACACACCTGGTGACATCGACGGTAAAACAGTGACTGCAAGTGGCACACTAAAATCAGAGGCGTTACTGAACAGTACCGAAGCAGAGCCTGAACCGGGAAGATCAGTCAGGAAAATAGGGCTTCCGCAGGGCAAAATCGCCTTACCCGCATTGTAACCTGTCGATGTGGCTGTAATATTGTCCTTACACTCGATTTTAAGATTTACGCCGTCAAGATAATTCGATGACCAGAAGAATGTTGTTGGTGCGCCGGACACTGTCGTGGTGCTGTTCGTATATAAAGACAAAATAGCACCTGTTGCAGGCTTTACATATATTGATGCTTCTTGTGCCTCAGTCGGATAATCCACACCAAGGCCGTCCTTGGGTATGAGCTTTATGTTTAATACTCTAGGGGCTCCACTGACGTTGGCGACAATTAGAGATACTCCGTCAGAGGCCTTTGAGCTGATTGAAACCTTTGTATCGCAAGGAAAGGCTAGATTTGTCGTTTGATTGATGAGCTTGACACCTTGAGTACAGTAGGCGATAAAACTATGACCACCACCACTAATGGTCCATGAGATACTCGCAACCTGACCGGACTCAAGAGTTGTCGGAACAGTAAAACTGCTTATGAACGGAGTGTCTGCGTAAACGTTTACAGATAATAGCGCCGAGAATAGTAGAGAAGTGATCAACAGCGTCTTTTTATATGTAATATTCATATATAAAAAATATCCACTAAATTAGTATGTTAATTATATCACAGGCTTTCTATCCTGTAGGTTGATAACTCGGGAAATCCTGGTCGCTAGGTAGCCCAATGTCACACCTAAAACAGCGCCTCCAAGTATGTCGATTGGATAATGAACTCCGACAAAAACACGAGCAAGAGCCATTGTGGAGCCGAGGACAATGAAAATTATGCCAAACCTCCTGTTAAATCTGAACAAAATGGTGGACAGTATGAAAAAAATTGTCGTATGAATCGATGGAAACGAATTACCGGTTTCAGGGATAATCTGCGTGACAACCGAAAGCTCTGCAAACGGGCGAACGGTAGGGTATAGCCAATGTATAAGCGGTATAACGATTCCTATTCCGAACAACAGAGCAAAACCTGTGCTTAAGAACGCCTTGTGTCTGTTCGAAGATGTACCCAATCTCATTACAGCAATTACGAAAATCGCAACAAGAATATAAGGGAGGTACTTTGATAGAAATATAAATAGACCATCGAGTACGGGCGATTTACCCGCAAGATTGTTAAGCAAATAAAATATGTAAAGATTAAAATCAGTCATTTCTTATTGTGCTTGAGTGAAGTTTTACATTACTAAAAGGTGTGATGCGTATGACACTGATGTCACTGTGTTTACCGTTTAAATATTCCACAATTGAATTATATAGGTCTGCCTGATCGTAACCTACGGCAACAATGTCGGGTGTGACTTTAGACAAAATGTCCCAGGTGCCGATTGTTTCGTCGCTTTCGATTACCTCATCAACAATGCCGGATTTAAGCAAAACACTTCTTCTCTCAAAATATGAATTCTTGGGAGTGTGGCCCTTTAGGTTCAAAGCTACACTATCAGTCGCCAACGTCACGATAAGTAAATCAGCAAGTTTTCTAGCTTCTGAAAGAAAGTGTCTGTGTCCATCGTGAAATATATCGAATGTTCCGAAAACAAGTACTTTCTTTTGCATAAGCATATTCTACCAGATGTAATTTTAAACGCTTATAATTAATGCTATACTTTTTGAACAGTTAATTTAAACAAAATGCCAAATTCATCACGCACAACAATTATTGCCGGATTTGTAGCGCTAGTTATTATCATCGGTGCCCTGATTTATGCGGGGAATATCAATTCAGGCCCTGGAAAACTGGATGGTTTCGCTCAGTGTCTGAAAGACAAGGGAGCCATATTCTACGGCGCTTTTTGGTGTCAGCATTGTCAGAATCAAAAGGCGTTATTTGGAAACTCGAAAAAACTTCTGCCTTACGTAGAATGTTCCACACCTGATGCGAAGAGTATGTTGCCTGTATGTAAAGATAAGGGAATTGAGAGTTACCCCACATGGATTTTTGCGGACGGAAGTAAGCTGACAGGTGAGATAAAGCTCGATACGTTATCAGAGAAAACTGCGTGTCCGCTTCCTGATGCAACGACTGAAAAGTAATTTGTATGGAGCAATTTACCGAATATGTAAATCTGGTGACATCACTCGGCACGATAATTCTACAGATTGTTTCTGTGGGGTTTGTTGTTGCATTACTCATAAAAAGATACTCGAAATCTGACAAGGCTAGGGATTATTCACGAAAAATTATAGATTTAGTGTCGTCACGCTCAATTCTGATTTTGTTTTTAACCGCATTGTCTTCAACGATTGTCAGTCTTATCTATTCGGACGTTATCGGATACGAGCCGTGTAGGCTCTGTTGGATTCAGCGTATTTTCCTGTATCCTCAGGTTGTAATTTTCGGATTGGCACTGTGGAAAAAGACCAAGGATTCGGAAGTGTACTGCCTGTTTCTGTCCGTGATTGGTGCGGTAATTGCCGGATATCATTATTATGGCCAGTCCTTCAATCCGAACGCTTTGCCTGCCTGTGATGTAGTCGGAGGTGCGTCCTGCGCAGTAAGATTTTTCGTCGAGTTTGGATATGTGACTCTTCCACTGATGGCTTTCACCTCATTTGTATTCATCATGGTAGTAATCCTTGCTTCTCGAAATAGATAAACCTGACTCATCCCCTCTCCCCCTTTCGAAGGGGGAGAATAAAAGAGGGGGTTAAGATTAAGTCATATAACCACCCTTGATCCCTTCCTACGGAAGCTGTACACCTTTCGCTTTCCGAAGACGGAACGCTCAAGGTCTTGCGAAGCTCCTCCGGAGCTTCTCACCTTCGCAAGGAGGGAAGGGGGAAAGAGTAGTTTTGTAATTCACAATATGTAAATGAAAAAGCCCATCCGAATGGAGGGGCTGTGTTTTTTTAGATCTTCAAATTACCGAAGGGCGTGAGCAGGGGAACAGTCTGACCGACGCCTGTAAGATTGTCGTGAATCGGCAGGGGAGCCGGTTCAGGGATGACGGATGAATATACTCTCTGCTCTCTCGCCTTGTTTTCGTACTCAGCCCACAACTCCGGGCTGTAATCACCACAAATCCGCAAGACGTTTGAGTCCACCATCATTGCTTTGCCCTGGAGACGTTCCTTGAGATAGTACTCTATGTCTCCGATGATAAGTAATCGCGCCATGTGGATGAGACGCATAGTCGATACGCCTTGTTCACTAGAGCGCTCAACCTTGAGAAATTGCAGTGACTCATCGCTGGAATCCTTCACAGATATTTTTCCTAGCAACAAGTAGGCAAACTGGCGTTCTTGTTCTGTGCAGATGGCCCACCTGAACAGTTTTTTACGGTCAGTACCGACGATCTGACCGACGAGCCAGTCACCCTTCATCGGTGCCATACCACGGTTTTGGAGCGTGCCGACCCCAAGACATGTCATGTTGTCAGCCTGATACTCATGGTTACTCATCTGGAAGTACACATCTTCAGCTTGAGTATAGCCGTAATAGTGGCGACATGATCTTCGGGCTTTCTTCCATTCCTCGCGTGAAAATTTCTCCCGTTCACGAAGGAATTCAGGGTCATCATGCCAGATGGTAACGCCATACTCGTCCTCGAAGGCGATTACATCATCGTCCTTCACAACAACTACCTTCACTTGCACGAAGCTAAGTCTCGACAGGTGCGTCTTCAGGTCAGCTAAATTACTCATATTTCAGAGTTCCTTTCGGGTTGTCAAAGCCTGCACATTGCGGGCTCAATTTATACTATAAAAACGCTATCACGAGATAGCTACATTGTCAACTTCTGTCAAGGCAATTCCTTGGCAAAGACATGTTCCGTGTTTTAGACCGCAATTACTCTTAATGCAAAGTTTGACAAAATTGTCATGGATAAATACGATTAGAAAAGGGACGCAACAATCTGATCTTAGAAAGGAGATATATATGGAAGCAATTATTCCGAGCAAAATAGCAAGGATTGAGATTCCTAACACAGACTGGGCAGTTACAGAAATAGTGCCAATTTCACAGTCTGGTATGGTAAAGACGGGAAGTGTCACGATTTCAAAAGTCGGTGTGCCGAGAAGGCGTCTCAATTGGAGAGCGTTGAATGCTAGCGAAGGCCGTTGGATCATCGATGGTGATGGTGCCGAATTACCTTCAGGAGGGAGAGTTCCTGATGTAAAGAAATTTCCATTTTCGCTTGAACCGACCTTCAATAACGGTCTAAAACACATAATCGCCGACTGGCTGAATGAACAGATTGGATACAGCAAGAAGAATGGTACACCTGTCGAGGGAACTACTGTGCCGACTAATACGGAGTCAGAAGTGAGCACGAAGGATGATACACGGGCAAAAACGTTCGCTCCAGTCTCAGCTGTTGAGATTCGACCACCGACTCTTGCACCGACACCATCGTCAGAGATACTCTCATTACAATCGAATGTATCACTTGCGCAGGTGAGCGGTACTCACGAGACTGACGGAGGTCAATCGAGTGCGGATGGAAATGGTTCCCTCAATGGTCAAAGGGTCGCATCAATTGGTGGTAGCAAGGTATCTCCATTTATGCGTACGCCTGAGCGTGATGCAAGTAGAGAACGAAACAGTCGACTCAGTCCCTCAGAGGTTTATCTGTCACTCACCAAGGGTCATAAGCTGACCTGCGATTGGATTGCATTACATTCGTCATCAACAAGCATTGAGACAGCCAAAGCACTGGGGATTAGTAACGGTGCTATGAACGCTCGGATGAATGCGATCTACTTCCAATTCGGTGTCTCCAAACGGGTTGAGCTATTGGAAAAGCTGAGGATCGCGACTCAGGGTTTAGCCAGCACACCACCCGAGACTCCTCAGCCTGAAGTCGAGAAACCTTCGACACATGAAGAACAAGCAGAGACTCCGGCAGTAGCAGTCGAAGATATTCCTCAATCCGGTCCAAAGTATGTGCCCCCCGTACAGCCATTGGTGCCCGCACAGATACCCAAATCTGAGGATGATGAGCTACCGTATGCTGTCACACAACTCAAGATGCTATCGACAGCGGTCGAATGTCTAAGACGAATGCTCGCCAGTGAGTTTGAGATCGATTATTCTCCACACGTGAACACAAACGGAATCGTCGATACGGCGACTGTGAATATCCGAAGAATACGAACCTGACCAGCCTATGGCTGGTTTTTCTTTTACATACTGTGAATTACGAAACTACTTTTTTCCTCCCCTCCGTTTCCAAGGTGAGAAGCTCCGGGGGAGCTTCGCAAGACCTTGAGCGTTCCGTCTTCGGAAAGCGAAAGGTGTACAGCTTCCGTAGGAAGGGGATGGAGGGGTGGTTATCAGCTCCGTCTTAACCCCCTCTTTTATTCTCCCCCTTCGAAAGGGGGAGAGGGGATGAGTTTCGTAATTCACAGTTACATAATAAATAGCATAACCTTCAACGGACCTCTGTCACAAGATTCTTCACTGGCTCTGATGTATCGACAACCTCAAATGAAACTCGCCCAATTCTTTCACCTCTATCTGTCTCGACATCCACACGCCACCTTGCCGGGAAAATACTTGATTTTAGTGTATAACCTCGATATCCCTCTTCTCGTCCACCTTTAAGCGGGAAGGTCAGACGGTCAGTCATCACCCAGACTTTGTCCGTCGGGTCGTAGTATGACCACGTGTAAAATACGGGCACTGTCAGCTTGGTCGGAGCAAAAATTGAGCTGAAAATGTATATGGGTTCAGCCGGTCCTTGACTATTGAAAACCGAGGAGGGTCCGTTTACGAGTGGGTACCAGCGATTTGGCTCGTATACAAGAGAATAATTACCATCAATCGTCTTGGATACAGAGTGATAAATACCGATTTCTCGAAGGGACAGTGGAACTGGCGGAATGAAGTTGTACCAATAAGCGACATTGAACATAGCGTAGATCAAAAGGATGCCGGCAATAGCAGGAAGAGCACTTTCCGCAAACACTTTAGGAGCGACGAGCCGAATAAGAAAAATCATCAGTGATATTATTGCAAGACTCAATAATCCACTAAGTATGAATATACCGCCACCCATTTTTCCTATAACAATCGGAAGTGAAAAAACGCTCCAGGAAAAGAGCACTATGAAGAAAATCGGGAGCTGAAAGGCGGGCGACAAGTAACGTTTTTTGAATAATTCGTTTGAGATAACAAGTAAAACAAGAAACAGTAAGAATGGCCAATTCAGTGCGATTGAGGCACTGTCTGTGTAGAAAATAATGTAGGCACTGAATAGACTACCGAAACAGAACTGTAGGATGAGTGGAAGCCATTTTGCAAGCGTATGTTCCTTGCCTATTCTGCGCTTCCGAGCCTCGTGCATATTGAGAATGACAATACAGGCAGCGGATAGACCCAGATATGTTCCCAGCATTACATTGGCAAAACCGCTGTCGATTCTGTCGAGCATCAGATTGTCCCAGATAAAACCGGCAATAAAGGCAATCGTACTGCTGTGGGGCTTCAGTTTTGCGTAAAAACCGTACATATTGGCTATTTTATCACATTTCTATAACTGTATGTGTTAATATATTTGTTATGAAAAAACTTGCCGATATTTATGCTGAACGTGAAATTGTCCCCGACCTGCAAATGCATCAGCTACGTGTGGCTTCTGTTGCCAAAATTATCTGTGATAATTTTAAAGTAAATGTTGATGCAGATCGTATCGTGAAGGCCTGTCTATTTCACGATATGGGAAACATTATAAAGTTTAATATGAGTACATTTCCTATCTCGTTTAAGCCTCTTGGAGTTGAACACTGGAGTCGGGTAAAGGAGCGGTTTATTACAAAATATGGCACTGACGAACATCATGCGAATCTGGAAATAGCAAAAGAGATTGGTCTGGATTCTGAAACTGTGGATATCATTGACCACATTGGTTTTAACAGACTGGAAACAGTAAATAAAAGTGGCAAATATGAATATATGATTGCTTCTTATTCTGACAGTAGAGTGATTCCGTCCGGAGTCACTTCAATTGCCGGAAGACTGGAGGAGGGAAGGAAAAGATACGCGGATAAAATACGAAATACTGATTCAGGCGTTCACCGTAGGCTTGTGGATGCCCTTACCGATTTGGAAAGGAGGATACTTGCAGAGTGTGATATAAAAGTCGACGATATAAATGATGATAGTATCAAGGAAAACATGAGGATACTGTCTTCATCCAAATTATGAAAAAAACGCCAGTATAAATACGGGCGTTTAGCTAGCCAGCCAGCATCTCATCTAGGATGGAAAAAGGTAAGACTTCCAAATTACCCCGGCCAGTCGATAGTAGTTGCGCGGAGGTCATGGCAACAACATTACTTTCATAAACTCTCGGCACGGGAACCGCCCCTCCACAACAATCAACATCATCATCCGGTACGAGACCTACGGGGTTGTCATCCTCGAGCACAATCAGAATGAACGAACCCTGATTGAAGACGTGCCCGCATTTTCGACACGATATCACGAGCACGCTCCCATTTTGAAGCTCAGCAACCTTAATACATTTCATAATGTTCTCTCCGATGCACTGCAAATATAATATATAGACGATAGCTGTGAAGTCAACACTGAGGTCGAAGTTCTTGCCAGATACCGATATTGTATGGTCTGAACAGTATTTAGCGTAATTTATATTTGTTTTATTCTAAAATATTATATAATTATGATAATTATCATATTAATTAATATAAATGGACTACGAAAAATCTCCACTAAAGAAGTTTCTCGAGATACCTTACGACGAGCTGGAAGAAATGAACGTTCGTGCATGCGAAAGAGCCGACAGAGAGGACCCAAAGAAGCTTGAGAAGGAATACCGTGATTATCTTGCAAAAGAAAAGCGACTTAAGGCGGTTACCTTGTGCTTTTCGGATATTGAAGGAAAATTGCATATGCTTGATTATGACAAGCGCTATTTTCTTGACGCTTCTGAAAATCTAACCTTCGACGGTTCGTCTATTCGAGGTTTTTCTGAGTTACATGAATCCGATTTGAGACTTGGCATTGAATGGGAGAGTCTTCGATGGTTACCTTCGGATGTGTTCGGGCCCGGTAAGGTCATAATGTTTGCTGATGTGCTAAAACGTGACAAGTCGGCATATCCGGGTGATTTTCGTGGTCGGCTAAAGGAACTTTCAAAAAGTTTGCTGAGGAAAAAGGGGATTATCGCGCGTGTAGCTGCCGAGGTTGAAGGATTTCTCGTTGATGGTCTGAATGCCGAGCAGAACTTTTATGAAGACAAAGGATTTTCATTGATCTCCGGTGGGGGATACTTCAATTCACTTCCGCTTGACCGCCTAAAAATATTCATTGATCGCGCAGCTGAAGCCGAACGCGCAATGGGTTTTAAGAATGAAAAGGACCATCCTGAAGTTGCGCCATCACAATTTGAGCTAAACTTTTCACACGCACCTGCACTTCGAGCTTGTGATCAGATTGAACTTTATAAATTGGTGTCCAGACAAGTCGCCGCTAATATGGGCATGACTGCCACATTTCTACCCAAGCCAATTGCAGGAATCAATGGTAGTGGAATGCATTTAAACCTTTCTTTATCCAGGGGCGGTAAGAACATTTTCTACAAGAAGGGTGGGGAGTCAGGACTTTCAGAAGTTGCTTGGGAAATGATTGATAAGGTACTAAACCATGCTCAAGAGATATCACTTGTTCTTAACTCCAGTGTGAATAGTTACCGCAGACTTGACCCACATTTCGAAGCGCCAAATCAGATAAAAGTGTCGTCGATTGATCGAGGTTCGATGATACGTATACCTGAAGGCAACGAGAAAAGCGCTCGCATTGAGATAAGGTCCGTAGCACCCGATGCAAATCCGTACCTCACTGTATTCACACTGCTCAAAACTGCGGAGGAAGGGGAGCGACTGAAGAAGGATGAAAGCAAGAGGGACAGGGTGAGATTTTTACCGGGGAATATTAACGACGCGATAAAATTATTCAAAACCAGCGACTTTATATCAAAAATCCTCACTGAAGAGTCAAAAACTAAGTATTTGACATTTAAGGAGATGGCATCGGACAGAAGTCCTAAAGAGCTGGGAAAAACTGTGAAAACATCGGAGATTATCTATCATCACGAGGTGACAAATCAGATGTTGTGGAATAGGTTCTAATTTTAAGTATAAAAAATGCCGTAGTGACAGCATGTTGCTATCACTACGGCTTGTCGAAATCAATACTACGGCTGAGTCGTCGGCACTGAATCCGCCGGACTTGTCTCGCTTTTCTCAGTGTCACACGGACCGCCCATGTCACTGCCTGGTTTAGACGCGGGGCGCCGGACGAGAACACGTGCCCTACCGAGCCTTACTCCGGCTGGGAGACTGCTCTCGATGCCGTCAGAAAGCTTCTTCAACATCTCCCGGGTCTCGCTCGACATCTCCGACGGGTCCGCCTCTTGCAGAAGCGTCGTCGGCTGACACTCTCCAGGTGAAAACAGGAACTCACCACCTGCATAGAAGGTGAGAGCGCCGGAACCGGGCAGATTGAAGTCGAACGCAAGGGTCGACGACAAAACCCTCTCGACGTTCCGCCTCTGTTGAGAAACAGCCAGATGTGTCTCAAAGAGCTTGTCGAGTTCGGCCGTGAACACTGAGCAGTCGTGACCACTGGGACCTCCTTGACCTCCCCTAAGAGAGTCCACGTGGAGACCGAGATGCTCGGCGCTGATCGACATGGTCTCAGTCAGCAAGTCAGCATCCTTCTGACCGAGATGATTAAGAAGGATGACCGCTCTCCTCTCGTTGTCATTCAGTTGCCCTGTCGCCTTGACCCCGGCTGGGATGGGACTCAGACCGAGCTTGTCCCAACCTGTCAAATCGACGCTGGCGAGTGTTACCTCGAGCGACCGTATTCGCTGACCCGACGCCTTTGCCGATTCACTCTGTGTACCTGATCCTGTATTTTCTTCCATACCTCTTATGGGTTTGGCTCTACGACAACGTAAATATGTGTTACCCGCACGGGTAACCCCAATCATCATTGGCAAAGAGCTGTTTTTGTCGTTTCAGACAATATCACTCAACACCAAACGTGTCAAATTACATTATGCATTCAGTCATTACCTGTGGATAACTTACATAGGCCAGACCTATGCAATAAGACAATTTAAACCCATGTGTGGCAAATAGGCGTAGGCTAGTGTGGTGACGAAAGTTTTAAGGAAAAAACGACCATTGTGTGGTCGTTTGATAGTAAATATTGTGCTGAAATTCATAGGCCCGGAACAGGTCGCACTGAAGCGCGCTGCCCCGGGCCATCCTCACTTTATTGTGGCTCCAGCTATCTTCCGGTGGAAGAGCAACCGTACTTAGCCGTTGGCCACTCACCGTTCAACATTTATCATCTAGGCAGAGGCAACGGGTTTCCAGGATGAGTAGTCGTCCTTTCCGAGAATGTCCACCGACGACATGAAGAACATTCTGTCCTAAGAGTATGAAAGTATATGGTAGCTGTCAAAATTGACAAAAGAAATACCACAGCGTAAAGCTGTGGTTGATGTAATCAGAAATGGCGGGCTACTCCCCAAGGTCGCCGAGCTGCTGCGCCATCCTCTCTTGAAACCGGCGAAGGGCATCAAGGGTTGAGTCCGGCTCATCAGTATCGTGAGAGCGGTTGGGGCGGTTGCCGTTGCGCGACTCGAGCGCGAGCCGGATAGAGGTCTCGAAGGCGGACTTCTGGCCTGCCAGTTGGGCCTCGATGACACGCATGTCAACGGCGTGTTGTTTGCAGTGCTCCACCTGCGCCTTAAGAAGGCGTTCCGCATTGGAGAGCTTCATGGCGAGCTCATCCCTCTCCGCAGTCAGGTCACTGACTTTGATGTGGAGCACCTCGAGCCTGCTGGTGAGCTGCTCGTTGTTCGCAGACAAAGCTGCGACCTCGTCCGATAGATTCTGTTTCGATCTTCCTTTCATAACCAGCTTTCCTCGTTGTTTGGCTCAAAATAAGCATACTCGTGAAATTGCCCACACAGGCGAAATCAGGATTTAGCGTCAAAGAGCCGTTTTGTATCGGTTATGAAATTATCACATTGGGCTATATGTGTCAATACCTCCTAGTTTAGGACAACCAATGCCCAATTTAGATACATCGCAAAAGAAACCCAGAGAATATAGGGGAGTAAAAGCCAGAATGTAACTTTGGATATTTTATAGAAAACAACAATAGTGGCTAAAATTGAAATCCAAAGTAGGATAACTTCAAACAGCGCGCCTGATGGGTTCCTAAGACCGAAGAAAATGATTGACCAAAAAACATTCAGGACAAGCTGGAACAAAAACAAAATAATCGCAAGTCGCTTTGTTCCTTTTTGCGCAGTTCTATCTATCCATACCAAAAAAAATGCAATTCCTATCAAAATAAATAGTGTCGTCCACACTGGACCGAAAACCCAGGATGGGGGATTGAGAAGAGGTTTCGAAAGAGTAGAATACCATCCTGAAATGGCTGGTGTGGTAAATATCGAGCCAATACCTCCGGCGAGTAAAGGTAAAATCAAAGATACAGCTAATCTTAGGTAATAATTGTTTTTCATAATCCTGTACCTCCTGTCTGCCATTCCTTGATGAAATCAAATTGATAGGCAAAATTGAGAATGTTTAGTGTCAGATTGTCGCGTATAGAATAACCGACAAAAACTTCAAACAAAACCGCAATAAATACAGTTACGTAAACTGGCAATTTCCTGGCAAGAAAGAAGCCAAACATCATCGACACCGTGTCCAACACTGAATTGAGAATGCTGTCACCAGCATAGCCGACAGCAAGAGCCTGATCTCGATATGCATTGATAACCATTGGTGTATTTTCCGCTATTTCCCAGCCTATCTCAATACCCATCGCGAGTAACAGACGAGTAAATACTGACATGCGAGGAAACAACAAATACAGTATCCCGTAAAAAATAAAGCCGTGGATGATATGAGAAAACGTATACCAATCGAAAATCTGTTGAGACATTTCCGGAGACATCACAGCACTGACCCAGAGCTTGATTTGTCCGCTAGCGGAAACAAGTGGTTGTCCGAGATAGAACAGTACTGCTACTTGGACTGTAAATAAACCAAGAGCCATCAAAACTGTTTTTCGCGTGATTGTGTTTTCTTGCATCTACATATTGTAGCAAATATAATATTCGATTTATCCACTTATTTATAAGTTCTCATCGGGATTCTCCCTTTAAAAAAGGGAGCACCGCCTTCTAAGGCGTGGAGGGATTTACAAAATCCTTCATCTCATCAGACCCGGCCACCACTTTTAGAAATGGACGAACTAAAAATCATGAAAGATTTCATCTATCGTTCTTGACATTGTTTTGCATCAGTATAGTCTTATTCAAGTTTTAAACCCAAACCCGTTCCTTAAGGAAAAATATGAAATACGGAATATCCGTGCAGTCACCACTCGGCACTCACAACTTCCAGGTCAATGCTCATGAGAGGATGACCACCGACCAGCTCGCTCTTGATTCACATGACTTCTACCTGAAACACGCTCGAAGGTTTCCGAGCACTCCGCATTTTGAGATTGAAGTATTGACGCCTGACCCGTATGCACTGTCGGAGTCCGGAGTTCCTGTTTTACTTTCGGGCAGTACTGAAACGCGTTTCATACCATACCCTCGCTCTGTGCCGACGTTCACCAATATGTGGGAGGTCTTCACACATTGGTGTCTGATCAGCAAAATGATTCTGGACGGCAATTTTGATCTTGAAGATTTTACTCTGCCTGAGCACCAGGACGACTCGATAACACTCATATCACTTACCAAAAAAGGTACGGAGTGTGGATCTGCGCTCATCAGCGCTTCGAGCCAGAGAAGGGTGTGAAAAAAACACGACAGCTCGCATAGTGACGAGCTGTTTTTTTATTTAGATTCAGTTGTGACGCCAGCAAATTCCTCGTCACTTGAAACTGCGTCAGACTTTGTGACGTGAACAGTCTTGTCCAGGTGGTGAGCAGGTGAGTAAATTGTATAAAGCTTCAAATCTTCAGTAGCTGACGCATTTACAATATTGTGTTCCGTACCTGCTGGTACGATTATCGCAATTCCGTCTGATAGGGGATACTCGTTACCGTCAATGACACATTTTCCCATACCTTTTTCAATGCGGAAGAATTGGTCATTGTCAGAATGCGTCTCCATACCAATTTCCTCGTTTGGCTTCAGACACATCAAAACAAGCTGGCTGTGCTTGGCTGTGTATAAAACTTTTCGGAAATTAGTATTCAGTACCGCTAGTTTTTCAATATTTTCAGAGAAACCTTTCATATAAAAATTATATCACACTGTGAGGGCAACGACATGCAACAAAAAACCCGGCCAGAATGCTGGACGGGCTCGTTCAATTTGATGACTCGACAAAGTTCATTACTTCCTCACCAGGAAGAAAATACACACTGCGGTCCTTAGAATCATCGACTCTGTCGTATGGCGATGGTATCTTTTCACCAATTGCTACACCCATGAATTTACCGTCGGTGTTCCAGATACTGCCACCAATTAGTCCATGTGGAGCTAATGGTTTAATTCTGAACAAGTCACAGTGAAGCTCGTCTAAGATAGTAACGTATTGCGTACCAGCAACTTTCACTGACGGGACACCGTTGCCCACATCAGTAACCAAAAGCGGATCTCCGATCGCTCCAATTTTTCCAATTCTTGGAGACGATGTTGAGACGAGTGGTTCCTTTCGGGATTCAGTCGAAAGACATCTGCATGCAGGCACCAGCTCCGCAAGGTTCATACCGTGGTCCCGCCTTGTGACAAATGCGCGCATTTTTTTGCCTTGATGAAAACGAACAAATACATCCTGCATGTTCGCGACCAAAAGCAGTGATGTCACAATCTTGTCGCCGATTATAGCCCCTGCTCCTGTAGAATACCCAGCTGTGACAATCACGGTACGGTCGTATGCAAGTTCGACAGATGTCCGTATCCCTTGAGATGTCGAGCTGTCCGGTGTGACAGTTGCCTCCGTCCTTGAATACAGGAATGCTTTATTCATTGGTAAACCCCCTTTTTTGTTGTTTTTGTTCTCTATACCTGATGCTACGCCTCCTATATTAAAACGCAAGCACGACATGAAAAAACCCGCCCGAATGAATCGTATTACGATTCGTAAGGGCGGGTCGCCAGCGAACTGGTGTGGATACCAACACTGGTCAAATACTCATGCTCCATCCGCATTTAGGACATGTGACACGGCCGGGAACGGAGTACGACGCTACGGCACGGCAATTCGGGCAATACCGCATCTCCAATTTAGGCGGGAATTGACCAGTTATTTGCACTTCGTGAAGCTTCTCACGGGCGTGTTTTCTTCGTATCAGTATTGCGCGACGATTTGGAGGCATAATTCATTTTCGTTGTTCTAGTCTGAAACTATCACAGTGGAAATGAATTATCAATCAAAAACAATTTTACAATAGAAAAAAACAGCAGAGGTTTTCTGCTGTTGTGAACACTACATGACGACTAATGGTGAATTCACTTCAATTGCACCCATTTCTCTTAAATTACGGTTGAAAATCCGAGCAATCCTTCGGCTCGGTGCGCCGGGTCTAGTACCCAGCACATCTCGGGACAAGACCATGACGACGTCACACTTTATTTTCGCCTTTTCAGCGTTCGAAGTAAGATCAATGCCAACAACATATTTTCCTATTCGGAAAAAACCATCGGTCCCATAGTACCAATCAAGACTTGTTCCAATCGCGCAGTAAAGCTCGAGATGTTCGGAATAGTCCTTGATTAAACGCCTCTGAACATCCAGAAAAATATTTAATCCGACTGATGTGTTCGGATTTCTTGGGTCCCAGTTGTAACGACGTTGGTCAACTGCGACCGATTCGATGGAATCACTCCAGCTAAGCCGAGCTGGCTTTGGATAATCTCTTGTTGTACATCCGAAAACTGCTCTCTCCCAATCCGCACCTGATATATAGGCTGGTTTCAACGTATTTCACCTCCTTTCCTATGGCAAAATAACATATATTGGATAATAGTCAACAAAAAGGACTATACTGATGAATTGTCTCACTATCCCTTGCATACATTCCGCCTGTTTTGATATTATCTACATATGACCTTCGGTGCGCAAAAATTCATCTGTTCATCCAGCTCTAGTCCACATATCTAGGGTTGGTCTTTGCTATTACATTCTCACATTGATAACAAAAACGAGCCCTAGAAAGGCTCGTTTTGCTTGTATAACGCAAGTGAAAATAGTTCATTGAAAGGAAAATTATGAATCACATAAGAACTCTGAACAAGCTGTCGGAGGATGGCTTGAGGATGTTTGGCGAGGGATATGATGTGGGGCAGGATGTCCCGGATCCCATCGCATTGATCGTTCGAAGCTCCAGGGTACAAACGGATGATTATCCGAACCTTCTGGCTGTGGCAAGAGCCGGCGCTGGTGTAAACAACATCAGCGTCGATAGTGCGACAGAAAAAGGCATCTGCGTATTCAACACTCCGGGCGCAAATGCCAATGCTGTGGCGGAGCTTGTGTTCACGATGCTAGGTGTCCACGCGAGAAACGTGGACAAGGCGCTCGACTTCGTACGACCCCTGGTCAATCGTGATAATGTCCGCATTACTGCACTTGTTGAGGATGAAAAATCCAGGTTTACGGGGTTTGAGCTCGCAGGAAAAACGCTCGGCATTATTGGGCTCGGAAAAATCGGAGTACTCGTGGCAAATGCGGGCGTCGAGCGAGGAATGAAGGTTGTCGGCTTCGATGCGTTCCCGACGCTTGCCAATATGCATCAGCTTAGCCGTCGCGTAGTCATTGTCCGGAAAACGGAGGAAGTACTTTGCCAATCGGATATCGTGTCTGTCCATGTCCCACTGTGCAAGGAAACAACACATCTTATCGGTGAACAACAGATAGCACAGATGAAGGATGGCTCAGTGCTCCTCAATTATGCGCGTGAGAGGATCTGCAACGATGTGTGTGTGATTCAGGCTCTTCTCACAGGAAAGCTTTCTGCCTACCTGTGTGACTTCCCGACACAGGAACTTCTCGAGAATGACAAAGTCATTTGCACTCCGCATCTTGGCGCGAGCACAAACGAATCGGAAGAGAAATGTACCTTGATGGCAGTACGACAGCTTAAAAGCTACATCGAGCTCGGAAACGTGACCAATTCGGTGAACTTCCCGACGCTTGAGGTATCTCCCCATCAAAGCATTGTGACAAGGCTTGCTATCGTGAACCGCGATGTGCCGAATATGATTGCAAAGATTACCGGCATACTGGGCGGAGCCGAAATCAATATCAGGTCGTTCTCGAACGAAAGCAACGGCAAGGTCGGATACAATCTTGTCGACATCGACAGGGAAGTGCCCGGCAACATTGTCGAGATGTTGTGGAAGTGCGAAGGTGTTCTAAGAGTTCGAGTGATTCATTTTTCCAAATAGACGGTTATTAAAGCTGTGAGATTTCTCACAGCTTTTTATATACGTTGCAACCTTTTTGGTCAATATTATGTTGTAACAGTTAGAACAACAACACCGAAGGAAGGAAAATATGAAGACACGTGAAATTGTAGCCAAGGGAATTAAGTTCTCGATTGAGATGGACGGAGTTGAAGTCGCTCGAGCCTATCTATATGTCCTAACGAACGACCTACACGACACACCGTTTGGTCTTCTGGAGGATGTCTACGTCGAGAGCTCTTACAGAGGAACAGGAGTTGGACGAGAGCTTCTTGCGAATGTTCTCGAACGTGCAAAGTCCGAGAAGTGTTACAAGCTCATTGCGACAAGTCGAAACGACGGCACAAGACAGCTTGTGCACGACTGGTATATTCGGCTCGGATTTCGTGACTACGGCACCGAGTTCCGTATGGATTTCTAGACAAACACTCACTGCACTGTGAGTGTTTTTATATACCGGTATGTGCCCCTCGTCTCGACAAATGGCATGTCCGTTACCGCACTTCTATTTTACCCGAACTATTTGTCTACTCCTAAAGAACCACTTCGCGGTCTCAATTAAGACAATATTCAGCAAGCCTATCAGTGCAACACCAATTACCCAATTGAAGGGAAGAGCTACTGTGTCGAACACTGTTTGCAGTCCTGGGAAATATATGGCCACAGCCATAAGAACAATACCGATCAAAATACCGCCATTAAGATATTTATTTGAAAATAGCGGATAAGAAAGAATACTTTTTTCCAAACTTCGCACCGAAAGTGCGACGAGTAAGGTATATGTACCGAAGGAGGCGAAAATAAATGTGCGAACGATAGCTTCATCATAGCCAAGTCGCATCAGGACATAGTAGACGACAAAAAGTAAGGCGCTTGTTGACAAGCCAATGACAAGAATAAGAAACTTCATAACAGGGTCAAAAAGCTTTACTTGACCTCTCTTAAGGGGTTTGTGCGCAAGACCGTCCGATTCCTTCTCAAACGCATACGAAACGGCTGGGAAGCTATCTGTAAAGAAATTGACCCAGAGAATTTGAAGTGGGTTGAGTGGCAAAGGCAAACCGGTTAAAAGCGAACCACCTATAAGAATAAGTCCATCGGTTACATTCGACAGGAGATAGACGAGTACTTTGCGAATGTTACCGAGAATCTGTCGTCCCTCTTCAATCGCGGCCACGATAGTTTCAAAGTTGTCATCGAGAAGCACCAAATCAGCTACGCTCTGCGCGACCTCCGTACCCGAACCCATAGCAATACCTACGTCGGCCTGCTTGATGCTCGGTGCGTCATTCACTCCATCACCAGTCATTGCCACTACCTCATCCATTTGCTGATAGAGTTTCGCGATGCGAAGTTTATCAAATGGCGTGACACGAGAAATGACGGTAAGTTGAGGTAGACGGGCTTTCAACTCTTCATCCGAAAGTTTCGAAAGCTCGGATGCGTCAATCACCGACTGTCCGTCAACCTTCATACCGATTTCTTTGGCCACAGCCAATGCCGTCCCACGATGGTCACCCGTGAGGATAACGGTCTTGACACCAGCATCCTGTACTCGACTTATGGCATGCTTAATGCCCGGTCGGATAGGGTCACGGAACGTGATGAGACCATTCCAAGACAGACCGGACAGTGACAGGTCTTTTGATATATTAAAATTCTCTGTATGAGCAATTTCTTTGGAAGCAACTCCGAGCACCCGTTCTCCTGAAAGCGCAAGCGAGTCAATCTGGCCGAGCAATGCATCCTTTTCCTTCATACCTAGGGAAGAATGGCCCAGTAAGATATCGGGTGCTCCAAAAAAGACCAGCAAATGTTTACCAGATTCCTTCACCAAGGATGCAGAGAACTTCTGTACAGCGTTAAAAGGCATTGATTGCAGAACATGTTCTTTTGTTGTGATATCTGAAAGCGACAGCCCACGAATACCCGCCGAACGGACGAGTGCAGTCTCCATTATCCTGCCATTCATACGCCACAATTCAGGATTGTCATGAGGATTTTCAATCAATACATTTGCATTTGTCAGAGCCCTTGCGATTAATCTCTGTTCATCAATATTAAAGGGAATAATTTGGGCCATCACCATTTTTGCCATCGTCAACGTTCCTGTCTTGTCCGTAAGGATGACAGTGGTACTGCCGAGAGCTTCTGCCGCAACCAACTTTCTCACTACACCTTTTCGTTTTGCCATACGCTCCACTCCTACAGCCAGAATAACCGTCATTGATATCGGCAACCCCTCCGGTATGGCAGACACCGCGATAGCGACAGAAGTGAGAAACATTTCCAAACCGGAATATCCTGCAAAAATACCGATGAAAAACACTGCAATTGTCAAAACGGCAAGGGCGATACTTGAATATATACTAAAACTTATAATGGCTTTTTGCAGGGGCGTCTTCTCGCTCTCGGATGTCGCGATGAGTGAAGCAATCTTCCCGAGCTCGGTGCTTCCATCGGTACGACAGACAATCGCGGAGCATATTCCTTGCGTAACGAGTGTTCCCGCAAAGATCATGGAATCCTGGTCAGAAAGTCCTGCGGATTCAGGCGACCTATCCACTGACTTTGATACAGGCAAAGATTCGCCGGTAAGCACTGCCTCGTCCACCTGAAAGTCATTAACGAATATAACTCGGGCATCTGCCGATACGCGATCACCCTGTGCCAATCGAATAATGTCCCCCGGCACGAGTTCTTCAGCATCTATCTCTCGCTCTCTACCATCCCTAATTACTCTTGCACGCTGTTTTAGATATGTCTTAAGTTCAGAAAGCGCACGCTCCGCCTTATTCTCCTGATAGAAACCCAAGGCCGAATTAACAATAACAGCCACAAAGATAAAAATAGCATCGCGATAATGCGAAATGGCAAGCGTGACGATTCCCGCGAAAATAAGAACCAGAATTAAGGGACTCCTAAGTTGATTAATAAATATCTTTAGACCTATTGCTTTTCTGGACGTACTTATCGAGTTCTTTCCGATGGCTAAAAGACGGTCCTTGGCATTCTGTTCCGATAATCCTTGCTTAATATCAGTCTCGAACAACCGCTCAGTTTCATCGGATGACATATGCCAAAAATTCTTGTTTTGAATATTTAATTCCATAAATCACTTTTTGTCCTTCGGCGGTCCCCGTTGCCAGTAAGGTTTCTCACCAAATTTATAACAAATACGGATAAGAATAGCGGTAAAGTGACCTATTGTTATTTCATAAGTGTTTTAATATTACTTGATTTTGCTCCAAATTCTTTCGTGAATGTAATAAAAAATCATCAACACAAAAGCGCTAGTTAGAGTTATGTATGTCGCTTCGGATAAACGTCCCGTGTAAAGAAAAATCACCGCACCAGTAACCAAAGTGGCGATGATACGCCAGCTTATTGTCTTCTCTATACTTCTAGCTTGGGAACTGGCCATATTTATATTGTAGCATGCTTCCTATCTACACTAACTCATATATCTACTCATGAATATATTTTTACTGATCAAATTTGACGAATGGGAACATGTGCGCGGTTCTGATTAATACAAGTCGAGTTTCTTAAACATTCATTAGGCATTTTAATCTTTATCTAAATATAATTCTAAACAACACGAGGTAGTCAACCCTACCCTTCGATATAAATGTAATGTATTTCTCTTTAATGCGTCTTTATATAGCAGGTATAAAAATTAAGAGTAAACCAATTTAATAGTTTATCAACATTAACAATATTTTATGAATCGGGACAAAATCACAATCGGAGTAATCGTCGCCATCATCATATTATTGGGTAGCTGGTATTATTCATCGAGGACGACAAATTCACCGGTCCCACCTGAGTTAAATGGGGGTACGACTGACACAGCTTTATCGAATTCCGGCACTCGCACAATTGCCACACCCAGCACATTTAAAAGTATATTTTCACAATCCGGAAATCATCAGTGTACCTATGAGCAAGTTGGGCAAACAAGTCGAAGTAATAGTGTGATATATATCGCTGATGGAAAAATGAGAGGGGAGTTTAGGACAGTGTCAGGTGATGTTTCCTCCACGAACATCATGATATATCTAAACGGATATCTCTATTCCTGGAAGGAGGGTGCGACCAGTGGCAAAAGATCAAGCATCACTTCCATATCGGAACTTCCTCAAGCAATTCCCAGTGACCTTACAAGTGGAGCAGTATATGGCACAAGCGGTGAGAACGTCAGTTGGGACTGTCATGACTGGCTAAAGGATACAAAAACATTCGTGGTTCCAAGAAATATATTCTTTTAAACCTGCTATAAAATATAAAGCAACAAAAACAGCCGAAAGGCTGTTTTTTTGAATGATTGCTGAACTCCGCTTGTTGAACAAGTTTAGAGATGTTAATTTGATGCAGACCCAAAAGGAATTGAGCGTATTAAGTTTGTATAAAAAAACCACCATCGCTTGTTATGCGAATGGTGGATGTGATTATGCTTTTCCGAGGAATTTCTTCCAGCCTGGAAAATTCTTGTATCTACATGGAGAACTTGGCAACATTGGATCTTCTTTGTATCTCAACAAGTAATCAATGTAACGTGTTATACCGATCTTGCGAGCCGCCAACGATGCCTCCTGCCAGGTATTATAGAAGATTTGCCGCGGGCCCAAAAATTCTTTCCAGCCTGGCCAATTTTTATATCTTGTTGGATTGCTTGGTAAACGGGGATCCTCTTTGTACCTTCTCTTATACTCCACGTTCCCCTTGATTAGCAGTTTCTTAGCTGCCAGCGAGGCTTTTTTCCAAGTCGAATAAAATTTACATCTCTCCTTTCCCAGAAACTTCCTCCACCCAGCAAAATCCTCATAGGATTTATCTGGATTACTAGGGAGACGCGGGTCCATTTTGTAACGTGGCCAATAGGCTGAGCGTGTGAGAATTCCGAGTTTCTGCACTGCAAGTGACGCCTCGGCAAACGTCGGGTATATGTCATCTGGCATTCTGCGTCTAGCACCTGTGCCTAAAAATGGACCCCAACCAGGAAAATCTTTGTAAAAATTATCCGGATTACTATGCAATCGAGAATCTTGAAGGTACATTTTCTTATATTCTGCTTCAGTTGCAATTTTAAGACTGATTGCCACCTTGCTTGCCTCCAGCCATGTCGGGTAGAACTCCCGCTCACAGTGTTCCAGAACCTTCATCAAATCCACGACTTTGTTGGAGAACGTGAACTCGAATCCTTTTCCGGACACTTCGAATTTCTGGCGAACATAGCCCTCACGGTCAATTTCTTCCCGCGGGGTGTATTGTTCGTGTAAATCGGAAATCTTGTTCATCATCTCAAGCACAAGTTGAATGCGTTCAAGATTACCAACAAAATCGAGAACGATAAGCTTGTCCTTTCCCGGACGAAGCCCTCGCCCCAACTGTTGTCGGAAAACGGTCAAGACTCCTGTGACTCTGCAAAACGCAACGAGTCCGACAGATGGCACGTTCACACCTTCGTTGAAAGCGTTTACTGCACATACTCGCCGAATGAGCCCGTTTTTTAAAGCATCAAGCGTCGCCTGATTGCGATTCCATGTATCTCGCGCGGACACACCGGTCTCGGAATGGAATGCTTGAGCAAGCGCTAGCGACTTGTTCATCCCTTCAGCGTGACGAATCGAGGCGCAGAACACAATAGCCTTTTCTGGGTAGCCATTGATGATTTCAGCAATCTTTTCGTCACGTTGCTTGATAAAGATGCGTCGATTGACTTCCGCCATCGTGAACCGTTTATTGCCTTTTTGGATTTCGGCGGCAATTTGCTGAAGCGCGTTGTCGTCCAGACTCTCGTCGGTAACAACGTGATACTCGATGCGAGGAAGCCACCCACGGGCAATTGCTTCCTCAAGTGTAATGTTGATAACTGCGGGACCGAACACGTCGCGAATGTCCGCTTCATCTTCACGGTCCGGCGTGGCGGTAATGCCAAGCTTAGCTCCTGTGAAATAGTCTACGACGGGACGGTAGGTATAAGCCTCGGTATGATGTGCCTCATCAACGATGACGAGATCAAAGTAGTTCTGTTTCCACTGCTTGAGGTTCGCCCCCATTGTCTGCCAAGTGGCAAAGACAATATCGGCATTTTTTGCTCCTTTCTTTGTAAGACCGTTGTAAATCGCAAGTTTCGTTTCCTCATCGAAAACGAGCTGAAACTCACTCACGGCATGTTGAACGATAAAGTTGTTATGCACCAGAAAAAGTACGCGCCTAGCGCGAAACTTACTGGCGATGAGGGCGACGGTTACGGTTTTGCCGAGACCAGTCGCAAGGACCACAAGCGCTCGTTTCAAGTGGCCACGCAGTCCTTTGAGTGCCTCCTCAGTGGCTATATCCTGATAAATACGGGGAATAATCTTCACAACTTATCCTTGTTGTTTTGGGTTATTTATTGTCGAACAGCAAAAAATTGCTATCTGTATAAATATCATAAATCTGCTAAAAGTCAATGGTTGCTCACCGGGCCCTCCTCCGTACAAAACTACGGACGGGCACAGTAGGACCGCGAGTACGCTTTTCGGTCATTACATGACCAGTACTTCGTTGGATAAAATTTTTCAAGACTAAAATTTTATGCTCAACGGGGCTTCGAATCCTACACGTCCCGATGCCCATCGGGACTCCGGGGAGCTCAACGCAAAAACAGCCCTTCGGCTGTTTTCACAAATGATTGCTAGCTCCCCGGGTAGGACCGCGAGTACGCTTTTCGAAACTTACAGTTTCAGTACACCTTTTCCATTTTTTCACGATAAGAATCGCTCAAAAATATGGAAGAAGGTCTTCGAATCCTACACGGAAGCGTTCTGACGCTTCCTCCGGGGAGCAAAACAAAAACGCCTGAAAAGGTGTTTTTTAATTTGCTCCCTATCGTGGACAAGTTCAGAACTCTAAATTGGAAGAAAATGGAAAAGTAAATATATATTTTTTAAGAAACTGCCTCGTCAAAGTCTATTAAGTATAAACGAGGCGTGCGATTAAAATCAGGTTCACCATTTTCATCCCTAAAAAACCTAAGGCAGAAGTTATGGTCAAATGGATGCCCGTGTGCTATTCCTAGTTCCCGTAAAACATTCATTATTGATTTTTTTTGCTCTGATAAGGTCTCAAAAAACATTCCTGATTTTGCAAACCAATCTTCAAGATTCAAATCTAAAACTCCAGCATACACATCAATCACCCCGTCTTCGGTGAGCCTATATGATTGTATCGGTTCTATTGGGATATAATCAAAACCTGCTTTTCGCCACACTTCATAATTTTCATATAATTTTTGCCATATTATAAATTCCTTTGGACCAAAGTGCTTAATTATTAGCCTGTCCTTCAGGACCCCTCCGATAAGAGTGGCTTCTGATCCTGTTTTCTCAAATGGTTGCCGTGAAAAAGTGTGGTCGTCAATATCTTTATCCTTATATAACGAAGGCTTGATCAAAGCTTTGCCAAGACCTTTAGTTATTGCAAGGTTTAACAAAGCCGGTCTTTCTTCGGTCGGAGCATTCTCAATCATTCCTACTCCAATCTCCTGAATTTTTATTTCAGAACTTTCTAAAAATTCTTTTGCTATTGCAGCCACTTCTTCAGATGATGGAGTGAGACTTAGTGCAGCCTTTCTCTTTACTTCAATATCCGAGTTTTTTAAACCCTGATTAATCAAAGATAACATTTCTTCACTTGGGACAAAGTTAATTTTGCTCGCAGCCAGTCGTTGTATCTTAGGATTTGTGCTTTCTAGACCCAACTTAACCAAAGTGGTAATCTTTTTAGTTGCCAAATTAATCATTTGCAATGACATCTCCAGTACCTCTGGGTCCTCACTTTTTAAACCTTTCTCTATCAAAAAAGATATTTCTTGACTCAGTTCATCCTGTTCTGTCATCTTCAAAGCCTTTTTAACCAAAGAGACCTTCTTTTCATCGGGTACAACCCAAAAAAACTTAGCTGCTGCTTTTTGAATTTCAAAATCTGCGTTCTCCATAGCTAATTCGACCAAAGTACACTGTTCTTCTCGTGGAGAAACAGACCGAATCATTCTCACTGCCGTCTTTCGCACATCAAAATCATCACTTCCAAAACACTCCTTGATCAGTGACGACCTCTCTTCATCTGGCGCCATCCAAATAAGCTGGGCCGCTGCTCTTTGTCTGGTAACGTTATGACTTTTTATATCCTTTCTGATGAGAGAGGCTCTCTCTCCTTCCTCAACACCCAGAAAGCGGTTTGTGGAGAAACTGATTGGTTCATTTTCAGCCAACTTTTCAATATCGGCGTCTTGTTCCTTGTCCTTGATGTATCTGCCAAAAGAATGTTGGCCTATTTCTTCTTGGCCAGTAATTTCGTACATCTTTAAATAGGCAGGTGGAAAAAGCTCTATTGAGTGAGGTAATTTATCGGAAGATTCCATACAAAAGAGTATACCACCCGAGCTTATTATTTTTAAGCAGATTATGCAAGACGAACACTTTACTTTGCTTTACAAATGCTCCCAGGGTAGGAAATTCGACCCTTACAGGGTCGGTACACCTTTTCCATTTTTTCACGATAAGAATCGCTCAAAAATATGGAATAAGGTCTTCGAATCCTACACAGAAGCGTTCCGACGCTTCTTCCGAGGAGCTCAACAAAAAAACAGCCTTTCGGCTGTTTTTTTGAATGATTGCTGAGCTCCCCGGGTAGGATTCGAACCTACGACCAATCGCTTACATTTTGCCCCACATTACTGCGGGTATGGACTATATCATCACCATAGGCTGATGTGTTAGCCGATCAAGGATCGGCATAAGTGTGCCCTTAGGTGCAAGGCGCTTCCGCTCCGATTATAAACCGGAGAGTACTCCCGTTAGGGATAGTCTCTGAACCTTTCCTAGCAAACACTAGGACTTGGCTGCTGATTATCCCGACATTGGGACTTCCAGCAATTCACCCTGTTATTCGACCCGCCTTTCGGACGGGAAGCTGCGTGATGCCTTCGTGAATTTCCATGTGACAATTTGCACAAATCAAAATGCATTTTTCAATTTCTTCTCGTACTCGTTCCCATGATCTTGTCATTCCTTTGTCGGACAGACCAAATGACTTCTTCTTAGGATCGAGATGATGAAATGATAGTGCTCGCGGACATTTATCGTAATCACATATTTCACACTTGCCACCTTTATAATCTCTCGCCATTTTACGCAGTTTAATTCTGCGCTTTTTGACGGCTTGGACCATATAAGCGGCTCTATCGGCATAAGTGCGTTTCTCTGGCATAACACTAATAAGTATACCAGATGGGCGCTCCACAGGCGACTGCGCTACCACTGCGCCACCGGGGAGCTCAAAAATCATTTACGTTGTTAATGAACAATCAACTTAGTGCTTCTTCGTATTCTATCGCCAACTTGTGTTGGATAGTAATACGCTGATTATACTACCAAATGAAAAGGGCTTTGCAAACAAGTGAACACACTTGCTAAACTCTTGTCAGAGTAGGAAACCCAGAACTTTGATATATGTCACATCCAAAACATTACTGCGGTATAGTCGGTGTTTTCGGTACGCCTATGGCTTCACGTCTATCAGCCATCGGTTTGCAAGCACAACAGCATCGAGGCGAGGAGGGTGCAGGTATCGTGAGTGCCGATCAGGAGGGAGTATTTCACTCACACAAGGACATGGGGCTTGTAGCACATGTTTTTTCAAACGGCGCACTCGACAAATTGGTTGGAGAAATTGCAACCGGTCACAATCGCTACTCGACAACAGGTGGATCGGGTATCCACAACGTTCAACCCCTTGATAGCGAGTATAAACTAGGGAGAATCGCGATTGGCCACAACGGCAATTTGGTGAACACTAATTCATTACGTACAATACTTCTTGATCAAGGAGCATTCTTTCGAACTACCGCTGACACAGAAATTATGCTTCATCTGCTCGCAAGATCAAAAGGAACACTCACAGACGCTATCAAGAACATGATGAAGCAGGTGTCAGGCGCCTATTCGCTGGTCATTATGACTAAGGATGAACTTGTCGGGGTAAGGGATCCTAAAGGCATGCGCCCGCTCTGTCTTGGTAAAATCGGTGACGCGTATGTACTAGCGAGCGAGACCTGCGCCCTTGACCTCATGGGAGCAGAATTCATACGCGATGTTGAACCGGGAGAAATTGTGATAATCTCTCGAGACGGAATTAGAAGTGAAAAAAATCCATGTTCCACGTGCAAGGCGTTTTGTATATTCGAGTCGGTATATTTCATGAAGCCGAACAGCAAGCACAACGGCAAAACTGTTTACTCCGAACGTTACAGAATGGGACAGATCTTGCACAGAGAACATCCCTGCGATGCCGACATTGTCGTGGCAGTACCGGACAGCGGTACTCCTGCTGCATTTGGGTATTCTGATGCAAGTGGTATTCCAATTGTGCCGGCGTTCGTGCGAAGTCACTATGCAGGCAGAAGCTTCATCCAACCCGAAAGAGGAATGCGTGAAGACACAGTGAAGATGAAACTTGCGCTAATTGATGAGTTAGTTGCCGGGAAACGCGTGATTCTTGTGGATGACTCGGTGGTACGAGGAATCACCTGTATCACTCGTGTGAAGAATCTTCGAGAGGCTGGAGCGAAGGAGGTGCACATCAGAGTCAGTTGTCCTCCGCACCGCCATCCGTGTCATTACGGCATTGATTTCCCAGACAGTAAGGACCTCATCGCCTCGACGCACCAAGGTGAAGACCTTCGCTTAGCACTTGGAGTGGACTCTATCGGTTATCTTTCAGAAAGCGGACTACTTGAGGCAGTGGGTGGCGATGGCTACTGTATGGCATGCTTCAACGGGAAGTACCCGATACCCATCACTGAATAAGTCTGATCTTTTTACAATCAATCTAATACCAACCAAGGGGTTGGTTTTTTAATACACAAAAATCCTGATAACTTTTGTAGACTAACTGTCTACCTAATTGTAATATTAAGTCAATGATTGAAGTAGAAAAAAATTTTGATATTACACCTGAGAGCAAAAGATTGATGGTCGATGGTGCAACCTTGCTTTACAGGAAAACTATTACCGATACTTATTATGACTCCAAAGAGTATTCACTTACTGGAAGAGATTATTGGCTACGGAAGAGAAACGGTAGATTTGAACTCAAGGTACCGTTAAACAACGGCAAGATATTGGATAGATTAACCGACCAATACAAAGAGCTCGAAACCAATGAGGAAATAGCGCATGAACTAGGGCTTGCAGGTATGGAAGAGATTGAAAATGAAATCGAAAGCGCTGGATATTTTCCGTTTGGAACAATTGTCACCGAAAGAGAAAGCTACCGAAAGGATGACTTTCATCTGGATTTTGACGAGATGGATTTCGGATTCACGGCTTTTGAAATTGAGCTGATGGTGGAAAAAATCGAGGATATCCCGAATGCTGAAAAGCGTATTTTGGAGTTTGCCTCAAGATATGATGTCACTGCAACTGGTGACGGCAAGGTCATCGAGTTTCTCCGTCGTTTTCGCCCGGAACATCTTGCATTCCTGAAATCAAAATCTGTTGCATAATTTCTCTTTACATAAGCAAACGGCAAATATAAATATTGACTCACACTAATTCAGAGTCTATCATTCTGTTCTAGTATGAACAGTACAAGCAGTTTAGTTCGAGTTGTTCAACCCGATGAGTTTTCGGGAAAGCCACCGAAACAAAGAAAAAGTGGCGATGTAAGATGCGCGACATGCCCAACGATACTCCACAAGTATAGGGTGGGAGAGAATGATGTTCAGTGTTCGGCATGTCTGAAGGACAAGCCCCTTCCCAGGAAGAACGGAAAGAGGGATGGTGCTATCCAGGATACGACATGGATGACTGGGGCAATGAGACACCTACTTAAATCCACTCGAGAGTTTTAGACCGCCATTTACTTTAGGCGGTTTTTTTAATGTATAATTTGAATAATAAATCTACAATGTATATAAAAGTTGAGGTTACAGCAGGAATGAAGGTCCAGTCCGTAAGGAAAACAGGAAAGGACTCGTTTTCAATCTCTGTGCGTGAAAAGGCAGAGAGGAATATGGCAAACAAAAAAGTTGTGGAACTTATCAGGAATGAATTTGGAAATACGAGAGTTTTGGTAAAAATAGTAAGTGGACACCATAGTCCACACAAAATATTGAGTGTTGAGACGAGTCTGGGCAAATAAGAGATTGCCAAAGGATGCAATCCTTTAACTGGCAAATTAGCTGAAAATCAGCTACAATGTCCTCCATAAATATGTTGTCACAACCCATAAACGACCTTCTCCAGAAACTCAAGACACAGAGGCCTCAAAACGCCCCTTTACCGGACGATATCCTGATAAACGTCAACAAAATCACCGAAAAAGCCGGTGCCGTGTATGAGAAAATACGCTATCTGGTGGACTACAAGGATGACCGTCATATCAGACGAAGTGCTATTGAACGTATCATAAAACGTAAAATACTACTTGAAAAAGAGGAGGGGATTGGTCATTCCTTGATTCAGGAGTTGATTGCGGGACGGTATCTTCAAAACAACACCATTCCTGAACGATTTACTAAGGAGGTTGAGAAAATAGTTTTGAAATACAAGATTCTTGAACGCCATCTGCCTTCAGATTTTAGGACCTCTCCCAAGACACGAAACACCATCATAAGTCTTTTAGGCAGTGAAATAGAGCAATTCTTTTACCCGAATGACGAGGATGATTTTGTTGCAGACACATTTTTTAACGCAGTAAAGGATTCCATAAAGGTTGACGGGGATTTCAATTTTGATTTTGTCCAGACTCAAATCCACATCGCCTGTTACAGATGTCTTCTAAATGTAGATGACGAGACTCTTCGTTATAAGTTCTGGCTCAAGTGTGTACCCGCAGATTGGCTGACACTCGAGAATGAAAATACTATCAAGCAGATTTCCGACAAAACGAAGCAAATCTGGGATAGCATCAATTCCGCGTTGAAGGACCCTCTTAGTTTTAAGATACTGCCCAGACTTGGCAATTATGCCATTTATTTTGCGATGATACGCGAGGTTGTACGTGCATATGGAGCAGAATCAGAACGTATTTTAGCCGACCATTCTGAACTAAATCACTTCATCGGAGAATATCTGGAAAAGAATTACAAGAAACTTCACAAGAAGGCGAGCGTGAGCGCAGTCCGAGCCGTACTTTATATTTTCTTTACAAAAGCACTTTTGGCGCTTGCACTTGAGATTCCGTATCAGATTTATTTTCAAAAGGGGCTTGAATATTTACCAATTGCTACGAACATCACCTTTCACCCTGTATTATTGTTCATCATCACGATTTCAAACAGAAAACTTGGTGATGAAAATACCAAGGCCGTCCAAGCGGGAGTGGCGAATATCCTATCCGGAGAAAACATTCGAGTTATCAAGATTCACGACAAGCAAGATGAGTTTTTCAGTTTGATTTTCCTTGTGCTTTACACGATTTTGTTCCTTATCGTCTTTGGCGCGATTGTATTCGTGCTTCAAAAACTTCATTTCAGTGTTGTCAGCACATTACTATTCCTAGGCTTCCTGGCTCTTATAAGTTATTTTGCCCTACGCATCAGACACAGCGCGAACCGTCTGAAGGTAGTCAAAGAGAACAGCAAAACTGTGGCTCTGGCATTCAATCTTTTCGCTCTGCCGATTGTACGAGCAGGAAGATGGCTATCTAGAAAGTTCTCGTCAATCAATCTTTTTGTATTTGTTTTGGACTTCATCATTGAGACACCGTTCAAGCTATTGCTTCACATTGGCGACGCCTTTGTATCATTCCTTAAGGAAAAGCAGGAAGACGTCTATTAAGTTCAAACAATCTACTAAAAAAGGGGACTGGAGACAGTTTCATTCATTCTCCACTCAGAATACCCCGAAGCTCTGCTGGCTTATTCTGCGTGGAGAATTGGGAAGGGGGCCGGGGAAACGGGAGTTTCCCCGTGGAGGAGAGCAACGAGTCTGCGAGAGTTGAGAACCGAGAGGTTCTCAAAAACTTCGCTCGCATAATACCTCGCTATCTCTAATACGGGGATAGGACGAGCGAAGTTTTTTTGATATGATTGTTATATGAAAATAAATATAAAAGGCACGGGCATCACATTGACTCCGGAAATTAGAGCTTATTTAGAAAGACGTCTCGAGAGCATACGAAAATTTTTCCTTGATGAAAGTGAATCATCTATCATCGATATCGAACTTGGGAAGACAACGGCTCATCACCAGACAGGTGATATCTTCAGAGCTGAAATCAATATTCATGTGCGAAAAAACAGTTTTAGAGCTGTATCTGAAGGTGAGGATCTCTATTCGGCCATAGACGACGTAAAGGATGAGATTTTTCGAGTACTTTCTACCAACAAGGAAAAACGTAACTCATTGATGCGTCGAGGTGGTCAGAAGATTAAGGCCATCCTTCGCGGACTTAAACACTAGTTGATCCTGGATGGAACCAAAAAAACTTTCATTGCCGGTAATATTGGGCATAGTAGCGTTTATCGCCTTTCTTTCAGTACTTACGTACTTCGTCACTCGTTCAAATCACGTGAAGAAGAATATATCAGTAGCTACAGCGATTGATTACAACAAGGCATTTACGGGGGCTATCCTAGAGACTTCTGTCGGTAATATTGAGATTCGTTTCCTATCGGAAAAGGCTCCTATCGCCATATATAATTTTATAAGGCTTTCTGAAAAAAGATTTTACGACAAAGTAAAATTTCACTATGTCCTGAAGGATTTTCTTATTCAATCTGGAGATCCGCTTTCAAAAGGAAACGATAAGACACTTTACGGTACAGGTACCCCCGGCTACACATTGCCCGATGAGCTAAGCGACGTACCAATGGTTAAAGGTGTACTTGCCATGGCTACAATCGGCAGGGAGACCAGTGGTAGTCAATTCTTTATCGTGACCGCACCCTCTCTTCCTGGACTAACCGGAAAGTTTACTGTTTTTGCAGAAGTTATTTCAGGATTTGACGTTCTTGAGCAGATAAACTCTGTTCCGACCGACGACAAAATACCACGATATCCGATAGAAATTGTCGGCATAAATATCCAGTAGCGTATACAATATCGGTAAATTATACCGTGGCTGACAAACACACTAGGTTTGTTTTTTTGTTATAACAAGAGTAGTCTGTTGTCAGAAACTCGGTAAACCCTAAAAGCGAGGTCAAAATGATAAAAAGATATGAAGAGGTGCATCATGATTGCATTCTGAGGCTACTCGGACAAGTCATGACGCAATTGTCGGTACGACAGAGGAAAGTCATTGAGTTCTTGTTTGGATTGCGTGACGGCACAACCAAAAGTTACCTTGAAGCTTGTGCACAGCTTGGCATGAAAATGGATGAGGTGAAGGAGGTCAAAAAGTCCGCGCTTGCACGTCTGTTATTCGTTTCAGGTCTTTACAAATTGCAGACTGGTCACGTCGGAAGATTTGTCACGACAAATGTCTCGCTCTTTGT
>CAYHDB010000004.1:0-47960 GCA_964355335.1 uncultured Candidatus Saccharibacteria bacterium | reverse complement strand
TGTACGTCAAAAGTGCATTTTAAGATTGTTCCAAGGGCAGTTATCACAAGACCGAGGGTTAATCTTTACATCGCTCCTGCCGGTCTTGCTTGCAATGGCGACAAGACAGCGGAAGTAACCAAGGGCACTAAGGCGAAATTGTGCTGGGAAGTAGAGTCGGGACTATAGAATTGATATGACGATAAAAAAGTATAAAAATATAATTTTCGGACTGTCTCTCTTCGTGACTTTTTGCGTCGCACCACAAGTTCTTTTTGCTCAGAGCAGTACTGTCCTTTATGGCACGGCGGCGGATTGTAAAACAAACGTACAGGCAAAAGGAACCTTTCAATATCCATCTGGAGTTGAAATGGATTCTCTTAGGGTGATAGTTGATCCAGAGTTCAACGACAAAATGAAAATGGAAAGGTTTACTCCTGATTTGCCAGTCACCCCGATGTACGATTTAGCGGTCGAGACCGTTCCGATTTTTAGTTCATGTTATACCGATACACCAGAGAAGTTTGGAAAGGAACCATCGAAAACACTTCCGTTCAAGGTTTCTATCTTGGCGGATAGTCAAGTCATTGTTGATTCCGGTATCTTGACTCAAAGCACTCGTAGAGACACCACCGGACGAATCATTTACGAATGGAAACTTAAAGGCTGGCCGAACGGTATTGTCGATTCGATCAAAATCGAAACGCTCATCAATGCCATTCATGACAAAAAATCCGTGAAGATTTCGGTGGACGGAGTCAAGCGTGGTAGCGGTACAATTGAAAAGGAGGAGAAAGAAACGACATTTGGACTTTGTGCGCCGTTATGGGGGAGCGGGGAGCATAAAGTGGTATATGGACGTGGCGAGAGCGCGGGGCTTGATGTCCCTGCGCTTGTATCAGGCAGAGCGGAAAAGGTTAGAACTGAAGCCTTTGAAGAAATTGACCCTTTTATGAAGTACAGCGAACCGGGCGTGGACAAGCATCCGGGAGGGTATTTTTCTCATATTGTTGACCTCTTGAATCATGACGACTCGTACTATCTTGAGGGAATCGCCTCATCCACCGCTCCCTCGCAATACATGGATAGGATTCGTTCTGATTCCTCATGTAGACTGCATAAAGGGGATTATGCCTATACCACTTACAACTACATACTCTACGCTAATGTGAAGACGCTTCTAGGGGGCTTAGAAATTAATGGAATCGCGTCTCCCAAAGGTAGAAATACTATGGTGCGTTCCAATGCGGGAGTTGACACCGTTATACATGAGTTTGGTCATCTCTTTGCGGATTTGTTGGATGAGGATGGAGGGGGAGGCATTCCAGATTTTGATTCGGTGAATGCATCCAAAAATTGTTCATTCGCACCACTATCTGATTTCATGTACGAAGGGAAGTTGTACGGTTACAAACCTAACGTCAACACAAAAGGATGTAACCATTCAGGAGGAATCATCAACTTGCCCGCCGATGACCCTCTTATGCAGGCATATAAGGCGGGTAAAGAGGTGACGACAAATAGTGATACACCACATACGCCTGTTTATCGCCCGCATCCGCTTAGTCTTATGGGTTATTTAGGTCGCCCAAGACGATTTAATGCGGTGAGTTGTGGATATATTATTGCCGCGATCAAGGGTGGAACAGGACCAGAATATTTTTCGGAGTGTGCTGGTCTTAGTATAGTGAAACCAGTAGTACTTGCTTCCGCAGTATCTCCCAATCGTCTCCTTGCTTCTGTTATTGATGTATTGTCCACCAAGCAACAATCCGCGCAGACCAAGCCTGCTATTCGTGATAAGGTGATATTTGAGCGCGATACACCACCCGCGATGGGTGTTAATTGGTATGACGGACAACCCATGCCAGTGTCTTTGAAAATTGGCTTGGTATCTTCTTCGAACACCTCTTCGTCGGTTGACTTAAAAGCCAACACCTCAGATGGTCCGCTATCAATAGAACTTGGAGAAAATGTCACGCTGTCGTGGACAATCCCAACGACTGCCACCACATGTACCGGCAACTGGGCGCGGGATACAATCGGGATAAATGATGCTGGTATCGGTGCCACTGAGGTTACACCACGTTTTCCTTCGACGATTTACACAATTTCCTGCAAGGATGCTTCCGGGAAAATTATTGGGACCGCTTCTGTGGAAATCCGCACTGAAGATTATGAAGGGGGAGCACCCGTCCAGCCGACTATTGTTTCTTCAGGTTCCGGAGTGGTGCGAAAATCAGTACAAGTGACACAGTCGGGCGATGTGGACGGTGACGGTGTTGTAGATGGGTACGATAGTTATTTGTTGGATCTGAAAAACAGAGGAGTTATTCCAGCTGACCCCAGATTACCTATTCGCTCATTTATTTTAAATTCAAAAGGTAATTCATTGGATGCGGACGTGGAAAAATTGAGTGGGAACAAGAAGCCGGAACTTCTTGAGTCGGCACGAGGTATGGCCTGGAGAATAAAGTACGAGAAGAAGAGTCGTAGCCGTGCTACCTGCATTCCGCCGGTTCTCAACCTTTCGTTTGAAAAGGATCGTCCCCTTTTTAACGGCAGATCGACTTACAGAAATTATACCGAGCTTCTTTATCAGAAGATTCGCATTGTGCCAGATTGTGAAGTCCTGAAAAACAGGAAACCTGTGCCACTTGTGCCACCTGAAGCTCCGAGCGTGCTTCTTCGGGAGTTCGTAGTTTATGATACTTTCCGACCGTGGATTCCGACACCCGATGTGTTGGGCTTTGCCAACTTTAAGTTTGTATCCGCAGATAACACGTTCGACCAGTCAAAGTCTTACCCATATATGATGTTGCAGAGGACGGCTGAACAGGATGATGATATTCCTTTTACTGAGCAGTTTAATTTGAGACTACCGATCATCGAGGCGCTGGCATCGGAACAGTATTGGTCTGTGGGGAAGGAGGGAGACCGTCTTTCATATTTAAAGTTCACCAAAGATGGGGCAACTAAAAATATTTCTTTCGAAAAGGAAACAGCTATTCGTTATAGAATCCTTGCCGATTTTGTGAATCTTTATGACCACTTTATGTTTTGGAATGAGGATTATGCTCAGACTGCTTCGGGCGAATGGACTACTATTTCCTACGACCATGACTTTTCATTTACCTGTAATGCTCCCGGGCTACCTGCAGTGAGAAGCGATATCAATAAGCTTTTGCCGGAGGCACGAAAAGAGTATTTACAGGCATATCGCAGAATTGGGCTCGAAATGTTCGGAGATGAAAAACAGCTTTACAAGATACTACTTTCGGTTGACCGATTTCCTTTTGACGTCCCGAACGAAGACCGCATTCGTCTCAAGTCGTTTATCCGAAGGTCATTCTACTTATATTCCCTCCATTTCAATTCCCCTGAGCTAGCCTTGGAGGCCGGGGTAGAGTATGTGGTGCCTAAAAATGAGCAGGAATTGTTGGTTGGGGCCAACAAGGCCAATTCGCTCGGAAGCTTGAGTGAGAAGTGTGCGGAGTCACAGACGAGCAGTCTTACTTTGGAGATTGATAGAATGAATACTCGTTTGGGTAATACATTACCTCCCGAAAGGAAGACTCAGCCTAACATAACGATTGTTCCAATAACACCCCAACCAGAGGCACCACCGGAGATAATCGGGTTTGAACGCGCGGTGCAAGTCAAAGAACCGTTTATCATTGCTCCAAAGGAGGGAGAGGTTTTCAAAGCAGGAACACTTATGACTGTAAGGTGGACGAGTAATTTGTTGCCGAATGATGTACCTATACGTTTGTCGCTCAGGAAGAGCAGGAGCATTACCACTTTGTTCACTAGTCAGCTTGTGCAGGGCGTTACGACACCAAATGACGGAAGCGAATCGTGGGGAGTTCCGCAGGGTTTGCGTCCCGGTAATTATTTCCTAGAGCTTTCCTGTGTTGGTCCGGACACCTCCGCTTCCCGATGTTCGACAATATCCAGTGGAGTATTTCGTGTTGCCGAGCCTGACATCCCCGTATCCGCGTCAGCCAACATACCGATATAGGATTTTGATAAAGGCGTCACTTTTTGTTTTCGATGATATTCGCAATTCGTATGAGTAAAAAAATAAAAATTATTATTTCCGTCTGGCTTATGATTTTCTGCTTTAATGCTGTGTCTGTTTTTGCCGATGTACGGGTGGTGGCTGGAGTGCGACCTAGTTCAGAGACGGAGTTGCTTATGAAGTACGAGGGAGGGGAGGCGGGAGTGACATATATGTTGAAGAGGGCGACTGGACAGGATAATAATTGGATTCAGGTGGCGAAGGGATTTATGGAATCGCTTCCACTTGCGGACCGTGGATTGACCGCAGGAGTAGAGTATCAGTATGCAATTTTTGACAGTACAGGAACAAAGCAACTTCAACTGACGCCTTTCAGTTCTATTCCGTTTATGGAAAATCGTACTGGTTCGATTGGCGAGATATCTTCTCCAGGCACCGGTAATGGAGAGAGTGTGACGGGCGGGGCGGGTGGCCAATCGACTGGAACAAATAGTGGAAACATTGTTTGTCAGCCGAAAGCCGATTCAGCGTCGGGCGAGTTCAAAAATAGTTTGCCGTTAAGTGGTGACGCTTTGACCGACCTGTTGTCCGCTGGACGTTCATTCACAATCGAGTGTTGGAATATTGCGGACCCCGCAGGAACAAAGGTTACAGATACGGTGGATGTGACGGTGGTCACGCCTCCTCCTGTAGAAACACATCCCGACCTTATGCCGAACGACACCCCGGATATTTCCGGACCGTCAGGTTCGACTTGGACCGACACTTCCGTCACGCCAAATGTTACATATTATATTCCCGGCACAACTCTCACTCTCAAAGCTCAACCGAAAAATGCCGGCCCCGGGGATGTCGGAAGTACGGCCTTCAGAGTGAAGTTCCAGGCAAAATTGAGCACTCAGTCTCAGGATTTATTCCAAGATTTATCGAGTATCGGAGATGTTTCTGCAGATGTCGCTTCACTTTTGACTAGTGGCAAGGAAGTTCCGACAGAGAAAAGACCGTCGTCTACTCACAGTATCAGTGCTTCTGTCACTGGCGAGCAAGTATGGGATTTCCGATATTGCGTGGACATGCCACCGAATGATTACATGGGAAATGTGGTGGAGAAGCAAAGTGCTTATACAAATATAAATGACAATGTGGACAAGACGAACCGTGTAGGGGAGTACAACAACTGTTCGGGCAACACGACTATAAGATTAAAACCGAAGCCACCTCCACCACCCCCGACGGCAAAATTATTGTTGCAAGTTCGCAAAGCTGGCGTTGACCCATATTCTCACGAGACTCTGACAGTAAATGATGGAGACCGTGTTGATTTGAAATGGTCTTACGATGGCACTTCCTCGTGCGTGACAGATTGGAAAACTCCCGCGTCTATCGAGAAAATCGGCACAGATGAATCTGCCGGACCACTTCTGAATAGTAGAAGCCCTTACTCATACAAAGTCACTTGCGGGAATCTTGTCGATACTGTGACGGTAAACGTGAATCGCCCGACACAAACTGAGAAACCAGAGTGTGTTATAAGTATTCGTCCTCTTGGTGGTGTGTACGGCAAAACAGCCAACACATATCTCGGTAGTGGAGTTGAAATACAGTGGTTTGCCGGTAGTGCGACGTCAGCGCAATTGTTTAAGGTTGTGTTGGGCAGAGCGGAAGGAGGCAGTGTCATTACAGGCAATGCACGTCAGGGCGTGGAAGAGATTAAATACAGGGATGTCTCCTCGATAGGCGAGTATGGTTATAGACTGACTTCATCAAATGCCGTCGAAACTAAATCTTGTGAGGTGAGTGTGAAAGTGGACCCGGCACCAAAGCCGGACTTGATGCCGACAATTCCGCCAATAGTTGATGGACTAAGAAATTCGGATAACAGTTTCAGGTCAGGGGAAATAATTACGCTCAGAGCAATACCTAAAAATGTCGGAGGGGGTAATGCCGGGCCGTTCAATATTAAGTTCCAACATAAGGGAGAGACGGAGTCTGATGAAAGTTATGTTGATTTCCCCAATTTTGCAACGGTGGCGGGAGGACTTGGTACTAGGTTGGAACTGCCTACCGCTGTAGGAATAACTCGGACTTCGCAAGTTGGAGCAAATGAAACATACAAAATCCGTTATTGTGTAGACTTTCCGCCAAATGACGCGCCTTATCACGGAGCGATTGATGAGACTCAGGTTTCCGATGCCTCCGATTCCACCGTCATTCCTCATATTGGTGAATATAACAATTGTTCCGAAAGCACGACGATACGCTTTGCTCCACCACCTCCATCTACGGCCACATCAAATTGTCCTCCGAATTGTGCTCCCCCTATTCCTCCACCTATACCACCTTCTGTTTCTTGTTCTGCATCCCCAAGTCCTATGGATCTGGCCAATCTTGCTACTGCTCAAACAGTCGTATGGACCGCGACTGTAAATGATGGAGTTTCGCCATTTACATATTTGTGGAGCGGTGACGGTATGCAAGGTACTGCTTCCTCTCTGTCGGATAAATCTGTATCTGTAACATATGATCCAAATGTGACTCAGAGAAACAGAAAAGTTGCGACGGTGAAAGTAATTGATTCAACTCTAGTGTCTGACTCAAAAACGACAACAGTGGTTTGTGGAGGGCCGGAAACTGTGACGCCACCACAAGGCACACCTCTGTCGGTTTCTTGTACTGTTTCAAAAGTTTTGACTGGTCTTGATGGAAAGAAGTCGTTGACACTTACGGCTTCAACCAACAATACCGGCACCCCTGATTATTACTATGCCTGGCAGGTTGATAGTAAGCCGTATTTACCTTTTGACCCGACAAAGCCGTTTACAACCAAAGTGCCATATGACCCTGCAAAGGACGTTCCAGGTTTTAAAAGCGGAACTATCACAGTGACTGACTCCTCCACATTACCGGACCCTAGAACTGTGACTGCGAATTGCGAAGTACTTGTTTACAATTCCAACGATGACTACAAGATAATCGCCAGCCCGACCGCGACGATGAGCTTTGTCGGTAACGTGGCTTCGTCGAATAAAGTACATATCACAATTGACGATATGACATGGTTCGATAAGGATATAACCATAACCGCAGCCCCGGGTAGGTTTGAAGAGTTTAATGCCAGTCTTTTCTATACGTTTTATAAGAATGGAGTTTCTCAAGGTTCAACCGCGGTTCTTAAAAAGAACGAGTATAAGGACGGACTTGATATGGTGATTAAGGCGGATAATTTCATACCGGTATCCGCTGACGGATATACAATCACGGTTCACGCTAGTCCGGATGTCGCAGGAAGGAGTCACGACGCTACCGTCAAACTCTTTACAAACGACAGCCGTCCGAAGTTCCAGAACTTTTAGGGATTTCTGAGTTGAGGTAAAATTTGTAAAAAGTGACAATTTTGGTATTATGGACGCATATGGAAATGTTGACTAAAAGAACAAGAACTAGCATAAAGAATGCCTCAAAGGTTCTAGGTGTTGAGGAAAAGGATATTCTTGAAAGAGCATCCCTGTTTTACCTGGACGCCATCAAAGGAGAGATGGAGTTCAAAAAAGAAATTGAATTTTGGGACTATTTAAGTGATGAGGCGCTAGCTAAAAGTAGCCTGTAGTCATGAAGAAGGGTGAGATTTGGATAATTAACTCTGGAGATTCAAATGGGCATGAACAGTCGGGAATACGGCCGGCAGTTGTCGTTTCCGGTGTCGTTGCTAACGTTGTTGTGGTTGTTCCTTTTACCTCTAACGTTAAAGCGTTGCGATTTGCACATACAATTCAGTTTCAACCAACCGTTTCAAACAACTTATCCTCCATCTCAATAGCTATGATTTTTCAGTTGAGAGCCATTGACGCTAAAAGACTGGAAAAGAGAATCGGTTTTCTCTCGGCAAATGAAATCAAGTCAGTGGGGCAGGAGATTAGGAAGATGTTGAAACTGTAATACCACCAGTCACCCCACGGACAGATGGCCACGAATAACCGAATGAGCTTGATGCGGTGAAATAATCGTATCCGGATAAGTTTAGGTTGTGACCTAACCCAAGCTATCGCCTTAGTTGGGTTGTAACAGGGAGTTCGTCGTGTTGTTTTTGAAATCCGAGGATTTTAGGAAAAGAGGTGTATAATTTATCCATATGAAATCTTGGAAACATTGGCCGTATTGGCTTCGTGGGGGAGTGATTGGGGGAGGGGTTGCATTAGTGTCGGCCATACTAAGCCGTTTGTGCGGATTTTTATTTGTAACTCAAGGATATGGTGGTTTGGGACTCGAATGTTTTCCATTTTCTATACCTTGGATACCTTTTTTATTTACACTACCTGGGTCACTTTGGATTTTTGAGTTGCCATCAGTTGTTTACTTGTCGATTGGCATCATAATATGGTTTCTCGTTGGTTCCCTTGTCGGCGCTCTGGTAGGTTATATAAAAATAAAAAAGAGCCAACAGTGAAGTGGCTCTTACGAACTAATTTTACGAAGAACTAGGGCACAACGGCTCTGTAGAAATGAGCAGTTGTGTTGTTTGGTGCCGTGTTAAATCGCACGACACCGTTGGTATTGACCAGAATCGCAAACACTTTCCAGTCAACAAAGTTAGTGGAGGTCTCAACTGTGTAGTTGAAGTCTTTTTGACCTGTTAACTGAAGCGTCGGCAATCCATCTGGTCCCGAACCGGCAAATGACAATGAGAATTGTTCTCTCATTCCCACAAAGCCGAGCGAAACGTTTGTAACTGTTACGCTTGATGTGGTGTTGGTGAAGGAATCCAAACGAAACCCAAGTGTTCCGATGCCATTCGTGACTTTAGGAATAGGGAATGTGTACTGACGAATTCCAGACGATGCCGTTCTTTCGTCGATGGTTCCAACGACATTCGTATCCCAATATACCGACAGTAACCCTTCTGCTCCTGTGTCGCTTAAGAAGCGGGAATCAAAGGAAAGAAAATTGACCGCGTTGGTGACCGTTATTGTTGACGCAAGCCATGCCGGTCCCACTGATGAGACGGGTGTGGAAAGCTTACTGTGAGTAAGTGATTGAAGTTTTACTCCCTGCATAATACTGATGAGGTTGACACCAAAATCATTTTTCTGAATTATCCCGGTCGGACTTGATATTGTCGGAATTGTGGAAAAATTCATTTGGTCACCAACGTATGCAGGGGTTGTTTCATAGAGGGAGGGAAGACAGGAAGGGTCAGAATTACCCAGGATAAACGACGGATCGTTTCCTGCTTTGTGTTGAATGCTCACAGGGTTCCAACCCCCACCTACTTTGCTCAACGAAAAACCGAAGTTTTCCGCGCCAAGTAATACGCTTGGCGGAATCGTCTGAGTATAAAACTCATACGGCCAATCGTGAGTGGTGATTGCTTCCTGACATTGTTGGACGATGGAACCGGAGGAAGAACGGTAAACATCCCCCTTGGTTTTGCTTTTATCTAGAAACGTCACATCCACATTGAAAGCGTATTTTAAGGCTCCCTCTGTAAGTGTGAAAGTCTCCCCGCTTGTCCCCAAGTCCCTTGAGAAGTAGTTATCTGCCCAGTCGGCATGCACACCATACTTGTTTCTCCCGCCGTAGACCAATCCGACATAAGGGTCAAGAAAGGTGAGGTGAACTGCTGTATTGCTGGCCCATTTGTCTTTGATTTTTTCTGCAACTTTTTCGATTAATGGAGCCCCCGCACTATGTGCAATAAGATGGACATGTTTCCATTCTTTTGTTGCGATGAAGTCACCAAGACTTGCGCCTTCTTGCTCGGCTTTGGACAGAGTTATTTCTGGCCCCAATGGTAGAGGTGTTTGAGCCTTCTCCGCCCACTTGTACGCACTGACTTGCCAGTTACTGAGTCTGTTAGCAGTAAGGTAGTCTGTAATGACGTTTGTCATTGTTTCAACCCATGTGATATCTGGTTTCCATCCGTGTGTGACTATCACCAAACTATCCTTACCACCCTCCTTTTCAGGCGGTTTGGAGTAAGTTGGTTGCACGGGCTGTGCTTTGATTATCTGAACTGGATCAGGTATCGGTGTTATCGATGTGGTTGTTTTCGCTGACAAGACAGTTCGGAAGCCAACTTCACTATATGTCATGGTATATGGCCCGTCTCCGTTGCGAAAACCTACTCCGTTACCCCAGGCATCACCGCCAAGACTACCACCGCGTAGTGTCCGACCCTTTCCCGTCGTTGGTCCTCGAGGGTTATTTGCAGGGGATGAGTCAAAGTTAATTTCAACATACCAATCCCAGCACCATTCCCAGACATTCCCCGTCACATCGTATAGACCATACCCATTTGGTGCGAAATAACCCACAGGATTTGTATATGGGTAGATGCCACTTTTGAACTTAGGGTGTAATCCTCGTGTCGGACTAATGTCATAAAAAAGGGTTGCAGAACTGAAGTAATTTGCTTGACTGTGGCTGATTGTGTCTCCCCAGGGGAAACGTTTACCGTTCAAACCACCTCGAGCCGCCTTTTCCCATTCCGCTTCCGTAGGTAACCGATAACCCGCATCCCACTTTACCCAATTATTTTTGGTGTCAATGTTGCCGGTTCGATAGGGAATAGACAGGCTTGTATCTGTGTAATACGAAGGTACATATCCTTCCTTTTCGCTTCTCGCGTTGCACCACTTCACCATGTCGTACCAGTTCATTCCATATACAGGGTGGTTTAAGTCTTTCCCGACACCTCTGTTATCAAACTTGTATTCATGACTGGTTGCCCACTGGTATACCTCGTCCCACAACGCCTTCGTTACCTCGTATTTGTCCACGTAAAACTCACCTACATATACTGTACGTACGAAAGGGTTGAAACGATTAAACGTATTTCCCATAACGAATTCACCTGCGGGGATCTGCACCATATTATTTAGGGCATCACTTGCCTTTGCTGTCCCGATTTTGCTGAAGTTTGTCACGATAAAAATCGCGACAAGTAGAGTTGTAGTAATTCTCATAGTCAGACACTTTTCCATTTCAACGTTCTTGCCTTTTTCACATACCGTTCACCCGAACGGATGTTTCTGTTATGAAGATACATCAAAGAAGTGTCAAATTCAATAAGGCGAGTTTGTGGTAAAATTAGCTCCATGAGTTGGTTTTTTATCGCACTTGTCGCTCCGTTTTTGTGGGCGATTGTAAATCACACAGACAAATACTTGTTGTCTAAGTATTTCAAGCATGGGGGAGTGGGAGCTCTTATGATTTTTTCCACGCTGTCCGGAATTCTTGTGCTTCCCGTTGCCCTATACAATAATTCCTCATTGCTCAGCGTTTCATTTGCGGACATAGGTATTCTTATTGTGTCAGGATTGCTGGGATCGGTAGCAATATTTTTGTATTTACTTGCTCTTCGAGATGAGGAAGCTACGGTAGTGGTTCCGTTTTGGCAATTGGTACCCGTTTTTGGTTATCTTTTGGGTTATATTTTTCTCGACGAATCATTGACTCTTGAGCAGATTTTAGCCGGTTTGTTGATCGTTGCAGGTGCCCTCGTCTTGTCGATTGATTTAAATCAAAGCGCGAAATACCGATTTAAGTGGAGGATAGCGGTTCTTATGGCTCTGTCCTCTCTGACCTTCGCATTTTACGAGGTACTTTTTAAGTTTGTGGCAGTTTCCGAGGATTTCTGGGTCTCTACCTTTTGGGAGCATGTTGGACTTATTATTTTTGGAGCAGTACTTTTTGTGTTTGTCGGCAGATACAGGGAGGAGTTTATGAAATTATTGCGAACGAACTCACGATGGATACTCTCCCTTAATTTGGGAAGTGAGATTCTCACGTTTGTCGGTAACATAATTACCACCTTCGTCGCGCTTTCTGTGCCGATCGCTCTTGTGCTTGTGGTGAGCTCCTATCAGCCAGGGTTTGTATTCGTTATCGGTGTTTTGCTTACTTTGTTGTTTCCAAGGATTGCCCAGGAAAAAATCACACGAAGAGATATTCTTCAAAAGGTGTGTGCCATAGCGATTATCATTGTGGGAAGCCACTTTTTGAACGGTTGATTTGTTAGTATACTGTATTGTATAGCAATATATGGGGTCTGCAGATAATACAAAATCAAATATTTTCTTAAGAGCACTGATTCTTAGTGTATTGGTGAGCCTGTTTTTGGTGTATCAGAAATATATTGTTAAAAATGATTATTTTGTTCGGGTTGAATTGCCATGTAATCCGGACGTTGATGTTTGTTTTGTGTCGGAATGTGACGCGGATGCAGATCCTCGTTGTAGTGGTGATGTGACCAGGAATTATAAGGTTATTTTGATGAAGGCGTATAAAGTACCGCCACTTGATTGCGTGGACAGTGCCGATTGTCAGACCTTTTTGTGTTCTACCGAAACCAGGGAGACACTTGAAATCGAGGACTCATGCAGTAACGAATAATACCGAAATGCACAATATTTCTGAAATCGCTGGAATGTATAGTTCTCTTTCTGAAATAATCAGTGAGTTGGAGTCAAGGTGGAATAATACCGAACTAAGAAAGAAAGTTGAGCTATTTTTGCAGGATCATGGGTTTCCTTTTCCGAACGATCTGCCCCATGCTTTTTTTTCCAGAAGTGTCGTGACTCCCAATCTTGAGACCCTTTATTTTCTCGATTTAGCAAAGGATGTTGATTTACCACCTTTATTTTTGGAATATCCAGACAAGCTTGTCACTAAAAATCAGGATAAGATGCATTTGTGCAAATTGTTCTTTTATACGGACCACAAAAGAGAGGACAAAAGAGCTGAAATGAAAATTGTCGACGTCGACAAGTACCAAGGAAAGAAGCTGGATAAGGTGATGACGAATTGGAACGAGCGACTGATTGATTTTCACCACAATCTTTTATATATGCACGACCCCAGTCTTAATGGTAAAATTATAGATATCTACGGATGGTTCAATAGAACAAGGGATACCCAGGGACACTATTATCTATGCTATCTTTCGCTTTTTATTTGTCACGGAGTACTTTTTGAGAACTTTCTGGAAGATGACAAAGAGGAGACTCTGTTTGTGAAAAATAAAATTTTACCAAGTTTTATCAAGGCTTCGGAAATATTCGGTGTAAAACCCCTCATCTTTCCATTGTTGCCAGTTGAATACGAAAAGTACACCAGTTGGTTATCCTATCCGATTTCAATCAGGCAAGAAGTTTTGAAATATTTAAAATCAAAAACCTAGTTGTATGGATTATAATCTTGCCACAAATTTGGAGTACTGCAGGCAAATAGTGGAACAGTATTCAAGCCTTTTGTATTATTCGCATATACCGACAGCGTCTATAGGTCTGATTGTCGGATTTTACGTTTACCTGAAAAGTCGCAGTATTTTGAGTAAGATTTTGCTTGCAATTTCTTTTGTTTTCGCGATTTGGGCAACACTTGATCTGCTGATTTGGATCAATTATGACAAGGCGAGTGTAATAATGTCATCCTGGGCACCTATTGAGATTTTTAGCGTAACCCTTTTTCTTCTTAGTCTTTATTTTATCGATGTTTTTTGTGAAAAGAGAGATGTTTCCTTGAGAAAGAAGGTGCTATTTTCGCTGATTCTTGCGCCACTTATTATTTCCGCTCCGACGACGCTATACCTTAAGGGTTTTGATGCTCGGGAATGCGTGGCTCTCGAGAATAGCCTCTATCTTCAATATGTATTTTTTGTTAAAGCTGTTACTTCCTTTTCAATTATAATTTTTGCTATCGTCAAGTATGTAAAGGCGGACAAACAGTTTCGAAAACAAATACTTCTTCTTTCACTTGGACTTGCGAGTTTCATTTTTGCGTTTTTTGTTGCCGGTTTTATATCGGAGAAGACCCTTGACTATACCTATGAGATTTACGGTTTGTTTGGCATGGTGATCTTTATCGGGTCCCTGGCATTTCTGATTGTTCGGTTTAAAACTTTCAATATAAAGCTCGTTGGAGCGCAGGCGCTTGTTTTTTCTCTTATAATTCTGATTGGTTCGCAATTCTTCTTTATTAGAAATAATACAAATAGAGTTCTGACGGCTATCACTCTTGCCGTTACAGGAGTGATCGGCATAAACCTCATACGAAGTGTGAAAAAAGAGGTTGCACAGCGAGAGAAGATTGAAAAGCAGGAAAAGGAACTTGAGGGGGCGAATGCGCGATTGAAGGAGCTGGACCAACTCAAGAGCGAGTTCGTGTCGCTCGCCACGCATCAGATACGAGGACCGCTGACTTCGATAAAAGGGTATGCGTCTATGGTCCTTGAAGGAGATTATGGAGATTTGCCTAGACCGTTCAAGGGTCCGATTGATACTATCTATCAGTCGAGTCGCTCACTTGCGGTAATTGTGGATGATTTCTTGAACGTGTCGCGTATCGAACAGGGGAGGATGAAGTATGACCTTACGGTGTTTGATTTGTGTAAACTAATCAATGAAGTGGCCAATGAGATAAGACCGACGATTGAGAATAAAGGGTTACAGTTTTCGGTTACGACTTGTTCTGAATCGGTAAATATCAGCGGGGATTATGGTAAGCTCAAGCAGGTGGTCTCGAACCTTTTGGACAACTCGTCGAAATATACTCAGAAGGGAAGTATTACCGTTTCGCTTAATCCAAACCTCGCAGATAAAAAAGTTTTGCTTATGATAAAAGATACAGGCGTTGGTATCCGTGCTTCGACTATCCCGCACTTGTTCCAGAAGTTCAGCCGAGCCGAGGACGCTTCAAAAGTAAATATTTTAGGCACAGGCCTCGGTCTCTATGTCGCCAAAGAAATGATAAAAGCTCATGGCGGTAAAATCTGGGTGGAGTCCGAAGGGGAGGGCAAGGGCGCCACGTTCTTCGTGGAACTAAAGTTGGTTTAATTTCAAAAACAAAAAACATCGAGGAACCTTCGGTGTTTTTTGTCTTGATAAATAGAGTTTAAAATTGGGCAAAGATTTTTTTGTTTTCGGAATCTATTTTTACTATGCCTCCGTAGGGGAAGGGTATTTGCGGGTCAGTGTGGCCAAAGTCCACATTTTGAATGACAGGAGCCGATTCATTGTATTGCCTAATTATTTTTAGGATTACTTCACGTTGTTTCTGCTTGTATTTTGCTTTTTCATCGGCATTGTTGGGTTTATCAAATTCCCACGCTTTCGGACGGCCAACCAAGACTGCCCGCACATTTTCAAGTAGACCTCTTTCTCCCAATGCTCTATATACCCGGAATACATATTCATGTTTAGGAATCTCCTCTGATGTTTCGGTAAGAAGTATGATGTTTTTAAAATCCTCAGGCGAAGGGATTTTAATTCCGTGTCTTAGCATCTCGTCGATAGATTCAAGGCATCCGCCCCATGTTATGCCCTCAATGTTGGTGGCGCCATCCCATATCCAACCTTCATTGGTTTCATACTCTCTGAATTTTTTAAGATTTTCAAGGTCGTCCCATCCAAGTCCAATGTCATTGTATGTATCGCTCGCCTTGATTTCTACGTTTTCTGATTCAAAAAAAGCTTTTTTTAAGTACTTGATAGTATAGTCATCCATTTTTCCTTGTCGGGCAAATTGGGTAAATAGGGCCCCGCCATAATACGACGGTATTCCTAGTTGCCACAAAAAGTTCATAAAATGAGAATTGTCGCTAAATCCAAAAAAAGGTTTCGGATTTTCTGTAAATGTTTTAGGAGACAGGTTTTTTATATAAGTGACTTGGTCGTTTCCGCCAAGTGTAGTTATTACGGCCTTTATTGACTTGTCTTCAAAAGCTTTAATGAGGTCGTCAGATCTTTCCTTGGTCGAGGCTCCAAGTTTTTTTGTCGTAGGAAACTCTACAGGCTCAAGTTCGAAAATCTCACGCAATCTTTTTAATCCCAGTTCATAAACATGTGGCCATTTGCCGGGAGCAGCAAATGAGGGGGAAAGTATTGCAACTTTGTCGCCCTTATTAAGTTTGGCCAATTTAACGAATTTCATTCAATTATTATACTTAATTAATCGAAAAGTGGTAATTTAATAAAACTTTAACGTCACGATTTTTGCTGAACTAAAGTTGATTTAATAAAAAAAGACACCGAGGGAGCTGTCCTTGGTGTCGATTTGTTTTGCTTAACGGAAGTAAACTTGCTTACTTCTGGCGAAAACGTTTTCCTCGAGTGACGAGGTCCACCTCTTCACTTTTTGCACCGAAGGTTTTTCGGATGTAGGCGAGGGCCTTTTCTTGATCGAATCCTTTGCAGGAAAAGATGTCCAAAAAGAATGTCCTGTCGTGCGGGTAAGTGTGGATTGAGATGTGGGAAGTCGCAATAATAACAACTCCCGTCACACCATAATCGTTCGGTTTGTCCGCGCCGTCGTACGATAGGACGTACGGCATTGTCAGCCGTTGCATCCCGATGATTTTGGGCAGATTCAACAAGAAGTCGAACACAATCTTCATATCATTCAGGCGGGCCGGATCAGCTCCGTATCCGTCGTATGTGAGATGTGGACCGTATCCCTTGATTTCATTGGAACCGCCCGTCCTACGTGAAGGGTCATCGTCGAGTGCTTTTTTTGTTTTGCTCATTTGTTGTTATTAGTGTTTTCTTTTAAAAATTGGTACCCACATCTCGGGTACCTCTGAGTAGAAGTATAGGGAAACGTGTCTGAAATGCAAATGTGGATAGCTTAAATTGGTAAGATTGGTATTAAAAAAAGAAAAAACCGCCGTTCGCACTTGGTGCTACTAGACGGTGGTTGAATTAATGAACGATGTTTGTGAGGTGTCGTTCACACCTTATTGCCTTGTCGCAGTCGGGCTGCAACTTTGAGACGGAGGGCATTCAATCGGATGAAGCCTGTGGCGTCGTTTTGGTCGTAAGCCTTTGTGGGGTCGGCCTCCATCGTGGCGATGGCAGGGCTGTACAGGCTTACTGGAGAGAAACGACCGGCAACCATGATGTTGCCTTTGTAGAGTTTCAGACGCACTGTACCCGTCACGTTCTTTTGGCTTTCGGTGATGAGGGCTTGGAGAGCAAGACGCTCCGGGGCGAACCAGTAGCCGTAGTAAACCATTTCGGCGTAGCGGGGGATGAGCGAGTCGCGCAGGTGCATGACTTCACGGTCCATTGTTATCGATTCCATCTGCCGGTGGGCGAAATGAAGGATGGTACCACCGGGCGTCTCGTACACGCCTCGTGATTTCATACCCACATAGCGATTCTCCACCATGTCCACTCGACCGATGCCGTGTTTGCCACCGATTGTGTTGAGCGTCTTAATGACGGTAAGAGGGCTTAATCTTTGGCCAAACTCGTCCGCGTGAGCTTTGACGTCAATGCAAATTCCATTCTCGAATCTGAGAACGATGTATTCAGGCTCATCCGGGGCGTCTTCCGGCGCCACAGAGAGCTTGAACATGTCCTTGTTCGAAGGCTGGAATGCGTTGAAGTCGAGTTCCTCCAGGATGCCGGTCTCGAAGGAAATGTGCAACAGGTTTCTGTCCGTGGAGTACGGTTTCTCGGCGCTCGCTTCCACCTTAATATCGTGCAGTTTGCAGTAAGCAATCATCTCCTGTCGGCCAGGTAACTCTTTACGGAAACTTTCGTCGCGCCACGGGGCGATGACTTTGAGTTCTGGAGCGAGGGTCGCCACCGCGAGTTCGAAACGGACCTGGTCGTTGCCCTTGCCTGTGCATCCGTGCGCGACGGCATCGGCTTTTTCCAACTGGGCAATTCTGACCAATTCCTTGGCGATGAGAGGACGAGCGATGCTCGTACCTAGAAGGTATTGGCCTTCGTAGGTCGCGCCCGCTTGCATCATCGGGAAGATGAAATCCCGAGCGAATTCCTCCCGCAGATCGGAAATGTAAACGCGTGAAGCGCCGGTTTTTGTTGCCTTGTCTTCGAGTCCGCTGAGTTCCTCCTCCTGGCCGACGTCGGCGCAGAAAGCGATCATTTCGGCATCGTATTTCTTCTTGAGCCAATGTAGTAGCGTCGAAGTATCGAGGCCACCTGAGTATGCTAGAACCATTTTCATTGTTAACGTTCTCCGTTGCCGTTGTTACAGTCGGGTCATTCGACCTATCTAGATATCCGCAAATCTTCGCGGATGAGGATATTGTCGTACTGTAGAGAGATTGGCAATTTCTTTCTGCGGTAGTTATACCAGTTTAGTGAAGATAGTCAACAAATATAGTGCGTGACCCAAGGATTTTTAGAGGTAACATTTATTGACAGTTTCTTAAACAATTTATATTGTTTCATCAGTTACGGTGCGTTCTACTATCGTTGTAGACGCTTACAGAAAACATACGGAATCGCAGTTTGCAAATTGACATATGAAAACACAGGACATTCAATTGTTGGCCAAGTTGATCTCATTCAAATCGGTTCTAGGCAACAACGAGGCAATTGCGGATTGCCTGAAGACTATCGAAGGCGCTTTTGGCGACAAACTTATTGTGACTCGCCTGCAGTCTGCAGGTCAACCGATGTTGTTGCTTTCCAATGTGGAGGGTGGGCGGTTTGATTTCATTCTTTCCGGCCACATTGACGTTGTTCCGGCCTCTAGTGATGAGCGGTTCGTCATGCAGAGTGATGGCGGCAGGCTTTATGGGCGGGGAGTGATTGATATGAAGGGGCCGCTTCTTGCTGGTATGTGCGCTGTCCGTGATTTTCTTGAGGCCTCACCTGATACCTCGAAGCGTATTGCGATCCTGGTGAGTACTGATGAAGAGACCAGTGGAGCGTCAATGAAAGCGCTTCTAGATAGCAGAGAGTATCAAGCGGATTTTGCTTTGTTGTCCGACGGAGGAAGTGAGAATGAAATTATTGTTGGACAAAAGGGATTTCTGCAATTGAAGATTTCGGTTGTGGGCAAAAGTGCTCACGCCTCCAGGCCTTCTGAAGGAGTTAACCCGATTGTGAAGGTGTTTGAATTGATGAGCCATTTGCACAGTGTGTTCCCTCAGCCTTGCACGAAGGATGACTGGAAGACTTCTGTGGTTTTGACCAAAATCAATTCCGGCACCGCTGTCAATCAAATACCGGAAATGGCCGAAGCATGTTTCGATATTCGTTATGTGACAAATGGTCACCGACAACTTGTTTTGGATACTGTGAACAATTTTCTCGATGTATCCGGCACCTGTGAGATCATTGCTGAAAATTCCGCGCTTGAGGTCGATCCGGACAATGTCCATGTGAGAAAACTGTCCGAAGCGATCAAAAGGGTCACAGGCCAGAAGGTTGAGATGAAACGAGAGGCGGGAACAAGTGATGCTGTTTTCTTTGCGGAAAACGGTACTCCTGCAACGTTGTTCCTTCCAATAGGAGGAGGCGCACATCAAGAGGATGAATGGGTAAGTGAAGTGTCGTTGCAACGCCATTATCAATGCATCCTCACCTTTCTGGAAAGCCTGTAGACGGCCATCTGATACGGTGATTAGATAATTTGAAGCAAGGAGAAGATTCTGATGAATCTTCTCCTTTTTTTGAAAAGATAAGTACCGTAGAAACGGTTTTTGATATTGTTATATTAAAGTGTCAATATGTTGACAGTTGCTGAAAAAAGCCATAATGTTCGTTTAGCTCAAGGAAATATTTCTTTGCAGAACCTTAAAAACAGCGATACAAATCGCTACAAACCCAGGAAAAATGAATGAAATCCACGAAAAATTTGGTTGCAAAGTCGGAAAGCTGTCTTGCTTACCTAGTCGAAGATGCATTATGCACGGCACTCTGTTCGGATGAGTTTGCCGGTTGTGAGTCGCCTCGGAAGGCTGTTCACGTCGGCGCTACGCCTAATCCTAAGTTCGGTGACATTTCGGTCGCCTGCTACGGTTTGGCGAAAGAGTATTATCATCAAGACAAGATCAAGCCAGAGGATGCAACCGCTGTGGCGAATATGCTCGCTTCCGCGATTCCGTCTGACCCCAAGATTGAAAGTGTTTCGGTCGCCGGGCCCTACGTGAATATCCGACTCAGTCGCGCCTTAATAAGCGCGCCTACGGTAGCGATGATTCTCTCAGAAGGCGAGCGATACGGTCGCAACAGTAAACTTGCGGGGAAGACCTGTATGGTGGAGTATCTTTCTCCGAATACAAACAAGCCTCTTCATCTCGGACACCTTCGAAACGGTGTGATTGGAACAATCACAGCTCGAATGCTTGAAGCCTGCGGTGCAACTGTGCTCAAGGCGAACAACATCAATGACCGGGGCATTCACATCATCAAGTCGATGCTCACTTACCAAAAGTTCGGTAATGGAGAGACACCCGAATCGACAGGTGAAAAAGGAGACCATTTCGTCGGGCGATACTATGTCAGGTTCGAGACCGAACTCCGACGTCTGAAGGCCGAGTGGCTGAAGGAAAAAGGAGTTGTCTGGGACGAACTTACCGATGAAGGCCAGGAGCAAAACGACGAGTTGTTCGAAAAGGAATGCCTGCTGATGATTGAGGCTCGAGAGATGCTTCGACAGTGGGAGTTGGGAAATCCAACGGTTCTCCCGCTTTGGAAACAGATGAACCAGTGGGTGCTGTCGGGGTTCGATCAGTCAAACGCCCGATTGGGATTTACGTTTGACCGGGTCTATTACGAAAGTCAGACTTACTTGCTGGGACGCAAAATCGTTCTGGACCGATTGAAAAAAGGAATTGGTGAACGACGAGCGGACGACGCGGTCGTGATTGACCTCACTGACGTAAACCTCGACAAAAAGCTTCTCTTGCGGGCCGACGGGACATCGGTGTACATGACTCAAGATGTTGGTCTGGCCGTAACGCGGTTCGAACAAGAGGGACGACTTGATAGCATCATTTACGTGGTCGCCACGGAACAGGACCATCATTTCAAAGTTCTTTTCGAATTGCTCAAGCGCTACGGCTATGATTGGGCGTCGTCTTTGTACCACCTCTCCTACGGGATGGTGAATCTGCCGTCCGGTAGGATGAAGTCTCGAGAGGGAACGGTGGTGGATGCCGACAATTTGCTCGACGAACTCGAGCAGGCGGCGGCGCAGAAGCTTCAGCGTGCCGGTTCGGACATCGGTGAGGAAGAAGTTCGACGTTCCTCCGCGATCATCGCGATTGGGGCGCTTAACTACTATCTTGCTACGGTCACTCCTCGGTTTGACATGCTGTTCGACCCAGAGAAGTCCATTGAGTTTGAGGGTGACACAGGACCGTACATTCAGTATTCCTGTGTTCGGATTGGGTCAATCATCAAGAAAGCGGAAGGGCTGCCTGAGGTGGAGGACCCAAGCGCCTTGATGGATGATGATGCCTTTCAACTCATCAAAGCCTTGATGGAGTTCCCTGGTGTGGTGGCGCGAGCGACAGAGCAATATAACCCTTCGATGGTCACGGGTGCACTCTATGGAATAGCGAAAGCCTTTTCGTCGTTCTATCGGAGCCAGCATGTGATCACCGAGGGTGTCGTTTGTCGGGAGCGGCTCGAGTTGTGCAAGGCTACACGGGTGGTGCTCGAAAACGGACTCAAATTGCTCGGTATCGGGATTCCTGAGCGAATGTAGTTTCGGTATCGCTGTCGAATAGTTATCATTAAGCCAAGGAGAATTTCCAAAAGATCTTCTCCTTTTTTATTTGATAAATTGACAAATAGACAAACCGGTAATACTGTTTCAACAGTTTAGTGTTGAAAAACTCCTTGTTTCAAGGGTTCCGGGTTCTATTAGGAATGTCCAAAAAACAAAGAAAAAAGAAAGGTTGATTGTGAACATAACAGGCAAAAAGAGAATCGAATTCCAACTTATCCGGGACATGATGACGGATGAAGTGACGAACATTCACGATTTATTTCGACTGCCAAACGACGAAGGAAAGGAACAAATCAAGATGCTTCGTTTGGCGCTGAAGAAGGAGGGTACTGAGTTTGATGTTGTATTTTACTCACCGGCAATCCGAACACACCGTCTGGCTCTTGCACTCTCAAACCCAAACACTTCGCTGGTTGAAATACCGGAACTTTACGACCCAAATCCTAAGAGCGCCGATCCTGCTGAGAGTAGTGATGCGAAAATTCTGCTCGAGGCAAGGAAACGCAACGGATATGACTGGGTAAAATGGGGAAAAGATAAACCAGCACGATGCGCCATTGATCGGCGCATCGAAGTAGTCGCGGAGAAGTTCGTTGTTGAAGTTAAAACCGTTTTGCTACGGAGAGATGGCGATCCCGTTCTCAATAAGCTTCTTCTTAGAGTTGGTGTCGTGGGACACTTTCCCTATCTCAACGTTTTGGGGATGTGTCTGGCGGGACCCTCAGATCAGCGGGTTGTTCTATACAAAATTCCTCTTGCCGAATGCGAACGTTTCGTCTTGAGTGGGACATGCGATGAAATAAATACCATAACCCATGTGCCTCTCGGCGGGGTATTGCTCCAAGGCGATCCAGAGGGTCTGAATTAGCCAATCTTGGATCAAGTGTAAATCCGTCCCCGACAAGTTGTCGAGGCGGTTTTTTATTTGCATATTATATCCAATAAGTGCTATCTTTTAGGTGGAAATCGTTGTAGTTTTACAGTATGCATGAAAGTCGAAAATCCTAACCTTCAAACACGATAACTTATGAAACCGAAAAGTAATGTAAATTCAGGAAATACCAAACTTATCGTTGATAAGTACACCTTCGGCACGGATAGGGAGGGGCCAAGAATTCTCTTTTTTGGCGCTATACACGGTGATGAACCGTGTGGGACTAAGGCGCTTAAGAAGCTTGTTGACCAATTTTCAACAGGTAAACTTAAGGTTCTGAAGGGGTCTGTCACTATCGTTCCGGTCTGCAACCCGAAGGCTTTTTCAGAAAAGGTCAGGTATTGCGAAGAAAATCTAAACAGGATTTTCACTTATCATCCTAACCCCAAAACAGACGAGGCAAAATTGGCAAACGAACTTGCCTCGGCTGTAGATCAGTGCGATATGCTTGTGGACATTCACTCTACCAGCGCTAGAAGTGCCCCATTTGTTTTCCTTGATTACGAGTCGGAGGCCAATCGACAGTTGGTGACGGCTACGGGTATGTCGAATGTGCTTGCCGGGTGGATTGAGTTGTACGAAAAAATTGGAAAATCGGACTCTCAAAAGACTTCGTATGATACGGGTCATTACGCGCACGAAAAGGGGAAGGTGTCTGCTACGATTGAATGTGGTCAGCATAATTCCGTCTCCGCTTTTAAGGCGGCTTACAGTTCGGCCATCAATGTCTTACGCCACTTCGGTGTTATTGGTGGTAAAACCAAGAAGGCACCTGCGCAAAAAGTGATCCGACTTGATCAGATTTACTACAGAGATGCGGTGGGAGATGTCCTGTTGAAGAAATGGAAAAATTTCGAACCCGTTTCTAGTGGCCAGGCGATCGGGAGGAGGGAAGGAGGGACAGTTGTGTCCGCACCCTATGACGGATACGTCGTAATGCCCAAGCAAAATCCCAAGATTGGTGACGAGTGGTTTTATTTTGCCAAGTTGGAATAACGTTTTGTCTACAGGTTTTTTACAAAACCCCGAAAATATTTTCGGAGTTTTTTTAAATGTTGGAATTGGCAGGTTTGTTGACTACGGTTTTGATATGGCTTAATCTGAGATTCAGAAAATAGTGAAGGTAAAACCTTTTTGATAGAAGGAGACAGTATGTCTAATCTGAATTTTGGAAAACTGGGCACTGTGAGTCAAATGATCGGTAAAAGGTTGGGCGAGGCCAGGGGTAAGAGAGGTCATGAAGTTTTCTTTGAGCTTTCAACGTCAGATGAGTCGGTCCTTAAGGAGGTTAAGCTTGTTGACGACAAGGTGTTTGAAGGTGAACAGGAAATATCCATCGATGAGTTGAGAAAGATTGTGGCATTTGGATCCTTGATATTAATGCGAGTGAAGGCGAGTAGCGAGCTTATCGGTCATTCCCAAATCCTTTTTCATCACATTGATGAGATGTCTTTTCATTTTTCCTATCCAGCAGGTTATTGCTACAGCACAGGTTTATTGCCTGAATATACAGGTGAAGGGTTTGGCAGGCATATTGCCTACCACCAGGAGAACCTTGCCAGGGCGGAGGGTGTGACCGAGTTGTTTATGGCTATTCGTGTTTCAAATGGTGCCAGCCTGGGACTGCGATTGGGTATGGGCTATGAGATTTATGAGTGCATGCCAAATTTCTACGGTTCGGATATTAATAAGGATTTGGGGCTTCGCCTCAGGAAGAAACTCGCCGGTAACCTTGTCTTTCCTCCCAAGAATCCCTTACCTCCCAACTGTGTGTTTGTCCCCGTAGGGTTTGATAAACCCGATGAACCTCAACCTGTGTGTCTGGAAACTCATTCCCAGATATCCGGTTTGCTAGAACAGGGCTATCTCGGGGTCGGGATAAACAACGAAGGGCTCTTTTTCTGTCGCCATCAAAAGTAGATTCGAGTAGAGCGTATGTGCCAAATCACAGCGCTCTTTTTTGCGATATTTAAAATTTGTTGACAGTGGTTTTGATATGGTCTAATCTGAACTTCAGAAATTGTTAGAAAATAATCTCTATATTGAAAGGGGGGTAAAAGTGACTAATTTTTCTCTCAGTGATGCAGGTGGCTTATCCACAGCGGTCTTTAACAATTCACAATCAACCCACATAAAGGAGGGTTCCAGAATGAGTATGTTTCAGTGTTTGCTATGTGGCCAAATGGTTGCCCGGGATTGCATCGCAGAGCACAAACGCGTGCACGCAGATGCTGTCGGCTACGGTATATTGTGGCCACCTAAAACGGATGTGCGTCCACGCCCGTTTCGTGTTCCGACATACGAAGTTCCGAAAATTGCCAGAGCCATTGGAGTCCGTCGGGTATTCATACGCGATGAAGGAGCCAATCCTTCCGGCAGTATGAAGGATTATTCGGTGGAGCGTGCCGTTGACATGGGGAATGCTTTGGGGAAGCGGACTTTTTCGGTTATATCGTCCGGCAATCATGCTTATTCCTTGTGTCGGCGAGTGCAGGAGATTGGAGCGAATGCAATTGTTTTTACTCCAGCCTCCTCCTCGAAGATAACTCTCCTGTCGGCGTTTCCAAGCGTGACAGTGGTGGGAATGAAGGATGCAATCTTTGAAGATGTTTACAATCTCGTTACAAAAGCTGACCTGTGTCGGTTGGATGGCATTTGTAACGCCAATGTCGACAACGAGGATCTTCTTCCTGGGTTTAGCGTGATTGTTGACGACATCCTATCGCTTCCTGAAATACCCACTCACGTTCTTTCGGGTGTCGGCAACGGTAGTTACTTGGCTGGGATTGCTTTAGGATTTTCATGGCAAAAAAAAGCGGTTCCAACCAAAATTGTCCCTGTTGGAATGAAGGGCGCATTTCCAACAGAGGATGCGTTCTATCAGAGCGTTCCCCTGCAAAAATATACGGAATTCCGAACTTCAGAGAGTGAGGTCGATGCCGCTGAAGGGTCAATTGCCATAGAAAGCTACAGCATGCCTCAGTTGATGCACGGCCTGAAGTTGACTGAAGGGTTTCCTCTTGGGGGTCTCATCAACAATGATCTGGGTGAGGCGTATCGTGTACTTGCCAATGAAGATGAGTTGGTGAATAAGGGGGTGATTCCCGAACCGACAGGCATTATGTCCCTGGCCGCGGCTCTCAAGTGGAAGAGTCGATTTGATTCCAGAGACGTGCTGTTGCTGTCATTTACAGGCAATGGCGCGAAAGATCAGCATGGGATTGTTCGCGTGGCTCCGGATATTTCCGAGACATTGCTTGATTCGGTAAGACGAAATCGTCCCGATCTCATCGAGAAACACGGAGCACCACAACTTGGGAGAGTGTTGTTGATTGAAAAGAAAACAACCCTTGAAGAATTGTGCACCATCATTGCTGAACAGGTCTTGGAGCATCATCTATAACACACGAAGCGGCTTAACTTAGGCCGCTTTTTTATATTCAAATTTATATCTAAGCAGTGCTGTATTTTTTGTGACCCTTGACAAGGGTGTTGTTGCCAGTTAGTCTAAATTTAGAAATTAGAGGTAATAACTATTTGAAAACAAAAGGAACCTATCATGAGACGTGTAATATTAGACACTCAGAGCAACCGTCATTTCAAAGGTGTCGCTTTGGAGCAATCGTATGATCAGCGTGGTGGTATCTGTCAGGCGGGCACGGGAGATGTTGTGGTCACTACTGACCCTATCAATCGGGACTTTCTTCGTTATTGGGAAGGCCTAGGATTTGACCTCCCGGAGTTTCTGGTGGCTGGTCCATTTGACCCAACATGTACCCTGTCACAACTTGTACTTCGAAACCAGTTTCTTCAGGGGCAAATTCGGTCGCGGGTAAACGGAGAGCCATCCCGTCTCGAGTTCTTCTGTATTGAGGAAAGTGAACGACAGGTGTCAGAGGCTCTTGGAATAGCTCCGTACTGCAATTTCGATGTTTCTATTCCGCTTTCCCGCAAGCCGAACTTCAAGAGGTTTTTTGACCGAAATGGTTTGCGGACACCTTCTTGGTTTGCGTGCCGAAACGGGGAAGAGTTGCTTCGGCACGGCCTTCCCATGCTTCAAGTGGGCAAGACCTTGTTGTTGAAGGCGGAGGATGGGACTGGTGGAATTGCTTGCGGTGGTATGAAGCTTATTGCCAACGAGGAGCAGCTGCGTAATTTGACTGGACAAGGATTGGCCTTTGGTGCGGAGTTTATGATTGAGGAAGTCATACCCCATTCGACAGAGGTTTCTCTTCATTGGCAGATAACCGAAGAGGGAAAAGCGTGCTTCACTGGTATTTTTGAGCAACTTTCCCGTAATTTCGGATATGCTGGAGCGGTTTGGCCGGCCCAAAGTTTACCGAAAGAGACTCGCCGATGTATCATGAATGAGGCGGAGAGCAGATTTTGGCCCGCCTTGATTGCTGAAGGTGCGATCGGTTTCTTCTGTTGTGATATTGTTGTGGACGATGACGGTGTCCCTTACTGGATTGACTTTAATCCAAGAAAAGGGGCAATCCTCTATGTTCATGATATGGTCCGCAGACTTTCTCGGGCGCACGCGAACTCCGACAGCGGTTTTTTCAGGCATGAGCACCTGCGTCTTCCTGACCGTGTCGAAGCTTACAGTTTTTTAGAAATTCAAAACCTTCTCGGTGATTTGCTGGTCCCTCACTTTTCAGGTTTTGCGGTCGTCTCCAATCCAGGTGTGATTGCTCACGGCTATTGCGATATCACGGGTATTTCCTGGGTATCACCTGCTTCCGCAGAAGCAAGATTTGAAAAGGCGAAACGTAGGGTAATGCGAGAAATTGAGGTTTGAATTCGATTGTTATTCAAGACGATGACTAGGTCATCGTCTTTTCTTTTTTATATACTCGTGCTATTTTTCATACATGACAATCAAGTTGATAGAAGCTGAAAAGTTTGACCTCAAGTTGAGGGAGCCTTTTTCATATCACACACTGACATTGAACACTCTGAAATATGTGCTTGTGAGAATCACATCTGATTCAGGTTTGGTCGGTTTAGGAGAGGCGGCATTGGCATGGGATGTCACCGGCGAAACTCAAGAAGGTGCGTTGGCTGTAATAAAACTTGTTGAGCCCATTGTTTCGGGGGCGAGTATTTCTAATCTGGATGATGTGAATACCGTGATGGAGAACATCAATTCATATCTTGCCGGAAATACAGGTATTAAATCTGCGATTGAATCGGCAATGCTTGATATTTTAGGGCAAGCCGAAGGGAAACCTATATTTGAATTACTTGGAGGTAAGAATAAGGTGTCTGTTCTCCTGCAGAAAACTTTTTCTTTTGAGGAAATGCACAATGGTCCTGAGGAGGTTATCAAAAAAGCGCAGAAGCAGGGTGTTAAAATATTTAAGTTTAAAGTCGGTGGAGATACACTGGTTGAGGTAAGTATATTAAAAGCGATTAACAAGTCGTTTCCTGATATTTCTATTGTGCTTGATGCCAATCAAGCATGGAATTCACCTATGTCTGCGCTCGTTTTTTTGAAGGCTTTAAATCCAGTCAGGATTGAATGGTTGGAGCAACCTTTGCACGCCGAGGACTATGATGGACTTGCTTCGCTACGGCTTAAGACGAATATTCCAATCATGGCGGATGAAAGTTGTCATACCCTTTGGCATCTGAAACTTTTAAATGAAAAACATGCAATCGATATGGTTAACATTAAGTTAAGCAAATGTGGGGGATTATTTGAGGCTAAGCGAATGATTGCTTATTGCCAAGAAAATGGACTCAAGTATATGCTTGGTGACATGATTCAGTCAGAAGTTGGTACAGCATATAACTTACACGCATCCTGCCTGGGCGACTTTGTAAGTTACGATCTGACTTTGCCAAGTAGATTTTTGCCTAAAAAAGCCTCAAGATTGTTGTGGAACGGGTATACAGTTGAGGTGCCTACGAAGCCTGGATTAGGGGTTGGCTTGTAGATTTTACTATCATATTATTTTAAATATCCGCACAGTAATTTTAAGATACTGAAGTTTTGACAGTGGCCAACATATTTTGTACTGTATGTTTGGTATAAGGAAGTCTTTCGTGTAATAAATCGACTTCTAATTAGAATCTTAAGAACAATACAGTACCCATATGAGGAGAAAAGAATGAAACCAAGCATTAATGAAGTATTCGGCAAAGAAAATCAAATCCTTATCGGAATGATTCACCTTCCACCGTTGCTTTCCATTGAAGGATTTTCTGGAATGGGGAAGATGATTGAGGGGGCTTTGGCGGATCTTTCGGCTTTGGAGAAAGCCGGGTTTGACGGTGCATTGATTGAGAATGACAACGACAAGCCACATACCGAGTTTGCGAACGAAGCGCAAATCGCGAGTTTTTCTGTTGTCGCAAATGAGGTTTGCCGAGTTGCAAAAATCCCAATCGGTGTGCAGATGATGCTCAATGATTGGAAAACTTCTTTTGCCATCGCGAAGGCTGTTGGGGCGAAATTCACGAGACTCGATGTGTTCGTGGACCACGTCAGTTCAAAATGGGGTGAAATAAATCCCGTGCCCGAAGAAATCTTTTCCCACAAAAATGCTATCTACCCGGAGCTTCTTTTGCTTACCGACATACAGGTCAAGTACAAGACAATGTTGACCCCAAGGCCACTTGCGGTATCGGCTGAGCTTGTGATAAACAGTGGTTCAGACGGACTTGTCATTACAGGTCAGGCGACGGGAGTTGAGACACCTATAGAGAAAATTAGGGAGGTACGGAAAGCATTTCCGCAATTTCCGATTTTTGTCGGTGCTGGCGTGAATGAAGGAAACATTCGAGAACAATTCTCTGTCGCGAACGGAGCAATCATTGGGAGTTCGATAAAGGAAGGGGAGAGGATTGATTTGATTAAAGCATCCCGACTTAAAGGAATGATTTAGATGTTTTGTGGAAAAACATAATGATTTGTGAAGTAAACGGTGCTATTTTTGGTGCCGTTTTTTAATACCTAACTATCAATCTTGAAAAATAAAAATCCCGAAGTTACACTTGCGTAACTTCGGGCGGGTTGAATGAACGATTAATCTTCGAGCCTACTCACCAAAATTGTGGTGGAGGGCGTATTGACGCTGGCCTGAAGGTCGCTCGGAAGGTCGGAGACTTTCCCGGGGTCAAACTCTCGACCAAGCCACCACTGACCTGTCTGAGGACTTACTAGTGTCAGTAGAGTGACTCCTTTGCTCTTGGCCTCAGTGATGAAGCTTTTAAGCAGAAGTTCGCCGATTCCTTGACTGAGATAGGACTGGTCAACACCAAGCGAACTGACAAGTGCCTTTTTCTCTCCAGGGAAACAACGTAGGCATCCACAGGCTATAACTCCATTGTCTTTGACCACGACACGGTAGCTGGGGAGTTGAGCACTGATCATTTCCTCAGTGTGTCGTCTGACGTCGCCGTGACTTCCTTGCGTACCGAGCACATTCAGGATGCCACTAATATCCGGCGTTCGCGCGGGGCGAATTTCCTGATATTGATTTCGGTGAATCATCGTTCCGACGCCGTCTTTTGTGAACAGTTCGCAAAGAAGACTGCCTTCGACTTTGCCGTTGATGAAGTGCACGCGGATTACTCCGGCGTTAATGACGGTCTCGGCGGTTTTCACAAACTCTGCGAATTGCCCGCTAATGGTTTCATCCGCGACCAGTTGCTGTACTTGGTCCAGCTGGGCCTCTCGAAGCAGAGTTCTGCCTTCCGTGAATATGCCGTCAAAGTACGATAGGTAAACCAATTTGTCGGTAAGGATTGCACCACAGAGACTTGTAGCTGCTCTCAGCAGTGAACCAAACCACGAATCCTCGGTCTTCTCGTTTATCGGCTTTGCGACAACCACAGGTATTAGTCCGCCTGAGAGAGCCTCACTGACTCTGCTGGGAAGCAATCCTGTGCCGATATCATCCTCGTCGATCCTTTGCGCGAAATTTTGGGATTCCTCGCTTCTGGATATGAAAGGAGATGAGAGGCCTCGGTGGACCGTATTGATGGACTTGCACAGTTGCTCAGTGGTTGATCGTAGCCGTGTGTATCGGGTCCTTCGTCTTTCTTTGAAGTCACTTTGATCCGACAGTCCTGTCACCAATGCAATACGGATGCCGATTGAGTGAAGTAGGGAAATGTCTTCTGCAAGAGAGAGCATGTCATTTCCCTCCAGTACCCTGCCATCGATTGCGATGACGAAGGTCGAATTTCTGAAACGCGCAACGTAATAGAGCATCTCACGAAGTCTGTTAGTTGCCAATTTTCTGTCTTTCATGTGAACTCCTTTCCGGATTTCATAGGCAAATTTTTTGAGCGATTTGCCTGAATTTGCTTACAGCAAGCTCGAGTTGCTCGGTTTTTACATACTCATTTGGCTTGTGCGCCTGTGCGATATCGCCAGGCCCAAGGATGAGACAATCGGTACCCATTAGTTGGAGTACGGACGCATCCGTACCATAAGGCACTCCTCGCGCCTTCATACCGGTTACCTGCTCGGCGACAGTCACAATCAACGAATTTGGATCCGTGGTGACCGGTTCTGTAGGGCAACGTGTCAGCTTCAGAGAAACAAGTGGTTGACCGCAGTGTTCACCGATGCTTTGCATACGAGCCACGAGGTCGCGAATCATCAAGTCTGATGTCTGCCCCTCGATGGGGCGGATATCGAACTCTATCATGCATTCTTCCGCGATTACGTTGGCTATCGTGCCACCCTTGATTACACCCAGATTGAGAGTCGCGTAAGGAGGGTCATACTCATCGTTGCCTTGCACTGCCAGTTCCCCGGCAAATGCTCGCAGTATTTCGATGACCCGTCCAGCAATCTCAATTGCATTTACACCGCTTTTCGGGTCGCTCGCATGACCGCTTGCTCCATGGCATACGGCGCGCAAGTAGATGTGACCCTTGTGCATACGCATCGGTTTCATTAATGTCGGTTCACCGACCAATGCGTATTTCGGCTTGATCAATCCGGATTGAACGAGATGTTTTGCGCCAAGCAAACCCACCTCTTCATCGAAGGTTAATCCGAGAATCAGTTCGCGTTTGAAACTGTTCGCCTTTGGCAAAAGTGGAGCCAATGCGCATATCATTGATGCGATTGAACCTTTCATATCCACTGCACCGCGTCCAAACAGCAATCCGCGTCTTTTGTCCTCCGTTAATTCAAACGGCTTATAGTCCCAATGGCTGCCCTCAGGTACTGTGTCGGTGTGTGCGGAGAACATCAGAGGTTCCACATCTCGTGGACCTGCTCGGGCAATGATGTTCGCCTTTGTCAGTATTTCCTGCTGAAGCTCATGACCCTGGATTTCTACCTCAAACCCAATCTCGGTGAGCAGGGGATGTAGGAATTTCACTAGGGGCATGTTGCTTTTCGAGGAAACTGTATCAAACGAAACCATCGCACTTGTCAAGCTTTTTACATCAAGTTGTGCATTCATTATTACCTCATCTTTCTTGTCTGAACTGTCGTTTTGTGAGCAAAATCTGTGGCTACGCTTAGCCACACCAATGGTATTTCACGCCTTTATTAGGCCATTTTTCGAAGATCCATTAGCTACCCAGAGGGTAGCACACCATTAGATTAAGTCCAGATTTTTTGGTTCGTATTATTTTTAACTATTTCACAGATAATTCTTGGTTTTGTTTGACAAAACAGGGGAGGAGAGCACAATACGGTTATTAAATTATTTTTGTGAAGTGAATGGCTAAGAAAGCGAAAACAATAGAAGTGGAAGTGCGAGGGACTTTAGCCCGAAATGAGTTTTTGCGTGTAAAAAAGTTTCTGACGACGAATGGCAAATTCAAATTGAAAAAGGAAAGAGTTCTGATTGATTATTCTACCTTTATAAAAGGTCAGAAGCTCAATGCAAGAAATAAAGATATTCGCCTTCGGGTTACGAACGGGGTTCCTGAAATAATAGTTAAGCTTGGTTCCTGGGGTAGCAAGGAAAGTCGGGAGGAAATATCTGTATGTACTCCGAATAATTCCTTCGATGACTTAGTAAGGATTTTCGGTAGTATCGGTTTGGAAAAGGGGATGCTTTGTGTAAGAAACTCATGGGTCTATGAATATAAGGGTGTTGAGCTCGCCTTGGTAGAGGTTCCGAACCACAGCTATTATTTTGAGGCGGAAATAATGAGTCATTCAGATGAGGTTGCTGTTGCTCAGAAGAAGTTGGATGAGGTAGTGAAAGGCCTGGACTTAAGTGTCTGGGATGCCAGTCAATTTTTTGCTTATATAAAGACGCTTAATAAAGAGGTAAATATAGTCTTTGATTTTAGAAAATATCACGTTGGGGATTTTTCAAGGAGGTTTAAAATCTGATATTGTTGACAAATTTTGGGGGTCTGGTAACCTAATATCAGGTTGACAGTTACAACATCCATGTCTAGTTCCTGGTTGCCGAAAGGTGGCTGGGGTTGGGGCTAGATAAGTCGTTTGTGAAAACAGATGACAGGATGGTCTGTGCTTGAGCGACCGAAAGGTATAGCTCGTGTGCAGGCCCGGGTTCTCCCGTAACAGAGATAATCAGTATCTTCCGCAAGGAGCATGAGCTGATGAGAAGCACGCCAAAATTTTTGTGAGAACAAAACTTAGGCGGACAAGCAAGGTGGCACCACGGGAAACAAATCTCGTCCTTAGCGTCTCGACATTATGTCGGGACATTGGGGATGGGATTTTTCGTTTCAAAAACAAAAATCGTTCTCAAAAAATAGTTCCTTAAAATGAATACACCAACTAAATACTGCGTTCGCTGTTTGGCCGATGTCACAACAAAACAAATCGGCCGGAACATCCACTGCGCAAAGTGCAATACTGTTCTTGAAGAGTTACCTATCAGTGCGGTTCTGTCTGAGCCAAGCCGTCCCGCTGGTTTCGGCACTGCACCGACACGCACCAAACCTCGCCGTTCGGCCTGGAGTGCGTGAACACAAAGAGGGATATGTGATGAAAAATCCAAGACGGAGATGCTACTGGTGCTGGCAGTGTAGCAGGATTGTGTTTCCGAAAGTTACATCACCCGCCCTTTGTCCTAAGTGTAATTGGTTGCTTATGCCACCTTACAAGGCGGAAGACTTCGGGATGAGACATGAGATTGTTCGCACTGTGACGTATTAAGAAAGTTCTTTGTAGCCAAGACGCTCTATCACAGAGCGTCTTTTATTTATGTGAAATCTGAGTTATCCACACCCCAAACTTGTGCTATTTTACGTATATGATATTGTACTTGTGTAGCATTACAACAGTACAAATCATATGGATAAGAAATATCGAGAGGAATTAATGAAGCTGTTGGTATCTATCAGGAATCCAAAGCTGATGGATGAGTTCCTTGAGGATCTGCTTACTCCGACGGAGTTTGAGGATATCAGTATTCGCTGGCAAATCATCAAGTTGCTCTCGAAGAGGGTACCTCAAAGAGAAATAGCCGGTAATTTAGGAGTCAGTATTGCCAAGATTACTCGCGGTTCCAGAGAATTATTGAACGATAAAGGTGGATTTTGGAAGGTTTTGAAGAATTATAAAGTCAAATAAAAATATGAATCAATTATTAGTAAAAATTAAAAATGCAGTTTGGCGATGGTCTATGTCTAATCATGGCGAGATCCATCTGTTTTGTCGTTAATTAATTATGACAAAAAAGACACCTTGGATTTCGCCAAGGTGTCTTTTTTGTTTGGAATATGCCGGCGACCAATTCGCCGTCATAGACAGCCAGAAAAGTAGTTCTTTGACAAAATGATTGTTATGAAAAATCAAATTCTCATCGTTTGTGCAGACAACGTTTACCGTTCAGTTATTGCAGAAACATGCCTCAATGAAACACTAAGAATAAAACGCACTGCTTCATACGAACCTTTGCAGTTGTACAGGGTGCCAAGGTCGGCAACCTGTATCTCTCGGGGATTAACTGGGTGTGCCGGGAAAAGTCTGGTGAAAGACTTTCCGGCTTTGTGGTTAACAATTAAACCTGTTCTTAGTGAGTGTGGAGTTGTTATGCCCACAGATCGGTTGGCACAGGAAGTGAGTAGTACAGATATCGAAGAATCCTCGATTATCTTAGCAATGGATGAAAGCGTTTCTGAAACCCTACAAAGGCTTTTTCCTGAATGCAAATCAAAAATGCTCTGCACGCTTGGTTACCTGGAGCAAAGATATAGGGAGAAACCCACTGATTGCCCGGTTGCACGGGAAGCTTCTGATGTTGACGCACACAGATCACTCATAAAGTATATTTGCAAATGTACCGGAACGAGTGCTTCTTGGGTGATTGCTTGTTTATTTGGTAGGGTTGACGCACAAGTACGACGGACTAGGTACTCTTGTGACCTTATTGATTACCTGGGTAACTGCGTCGATCTTAGTTGATAATCGGTGTGTATGTTTCGCGATAACGCGTATGTACAGAAATGTTGTTTTGAACAATAAACGAAAGGATTACTGAAATGAAACTCTCAGTTAAACATAACGGGCGAAAAGCAGTAATGTTGTTTCGCATCAGAAAGTTGGCAAACGTTAAACCCTTTGTTTCGTTAGAAGTAGAAAGGGTAGATTTTATCAATCGAACTGGCAGGCTGCCAGCAGGGTTGTTGAATTCTACTAGCTCTCTTGACGACAACCGCGTAGGTTTTGCTGTTCGCAGTTCCGCAGTTGACGAAGACGGCGAGTTGTCGTGGGCGGGGCAGTTTGTAAGCAAGCTGTTTGTCGCTCGAAAAGACCTCGGTGCCGCAGTAATTGAATGCGCCCAAGCTGTAAAAAGCACGGTAGCGCAGTCATACCGGAAAGTCCATCACGCACGAGAACCACGGTTAGCCCTTTTTGTGCAGGAGATGGTTGATGCGTCTGTCGCAGGGGTTATCTTTACTGATAATCCCGCAAACGGTGACAAGGAATGCATGGTCATTGAGGCCACGACCGGTACTGCAGACAAACTGGTTTCCGGGCAGGAAGAGCCGAGGCGCTGGTACGTGTATAAGAAAACCGGACTGGTGAAAAGGGTTGAGGGAAAAGGTGGTGTTGACTTGAGTCCCAAGCAGATCAAGGAGCTTGTCCAAACTGCCAAGCTGCTTAACAAGAACCTCGGGGTGAATGATATTGAATGGGCGTTCGAGTGCACTACCGGCTTGTTGTTTATTAATCAGGGTCGGAAAAGCCGTTCTGACACACTGGGCCAATTGAATGACAAGAAGCTCTCTCCGAAAGTTCAACGTTCTATCAAAGAAACCGTCGCAGAGGTTGGCAGGGAGAAAAAACGTCTTGTCACGCTTGGTTGCAGACTCGCTGAGGACGTGTTCACGGACCAAAACATTGTCGAACTTCTGACGTCCTTTCCTACGACAATGGGGTTTGGATTATTCACGTATTGTTTTGCCCATGGGAATGGAGCAATACGTATGGCTCGAAATGAGCTCGGGTATGAGATCGGGGATGAGTTGGATTGTGGTTTTTTCGCCCTCATAGGAGGGCAGCCACGTTCAAGCATAATTCACGATGCTTTTACTTACAGGATAGCAGGTATTCCGCTTCTCGATTATTGCAAGTTGGTGAATCACTACCTTGCAAGAGTTCGAGCAGACAGGAGTCTTGCCAATTATCCAGAGGTGGTTCTGTACAACCAGAACCCAACACGGCGCTTCCTTTCAGATCTCTTCGGAGTTCGAAAGGGCAAATGCTTTCACAAAGCGTACCAAGTCTTTGAACAAAAGCTTTTGAATGCAGCGACCACAACGGAAGATGAGTATCGAAGCAAGTTTCTTCCGGAATGGACCGCTGCGATCTCAAAAGCTAAACATTCACTAGGCAATGGATCACTTGCGGAACTCACTTCGCAGTACATGGCGATTTGTGAGTTGCTTCGAACCCGTGCTTGTAGGATCTTCGTGAAGGCAGCTCGGCTCGGCTTCTTCTCTTACGCGCAAGCGCGAAAGATGATAAAGAAACATCACGGAAAAAAGGCGGATCAATTCCTCAATGTATTAACTGGCGGATCGGCGCGGAAGACAAATCCAAATCTGCAGTTCACGGCAGACCTCTTTAATTTGAAACAGGGAACTGTTACTCTCGAAGAGGTTTGTGAACGCTACGGGCATCTTGCCCAACATGAATTGGAAATTTCAACGCCTCGTTTTGCCAATCAACCGGAAACACTTCGCCAACTTTCCGAGGGAATCACGGAATCACCCGAACACGACCTTTCTTCGAAAGAAGACGAGCGTGTAATGCTTCTTGCTAGGTTGTTTAGACCGGGGCGGAAGCACTTGCAGGGTTTGAGCGACCTGCTATCCATGGCTCAGACATACTTGGGTCTTAGAGAAGAGGTAAAATTCGAATATCTCCGAGGCTATGCACTCCTTCGGGAACTTGCTGTAGTCATCGAACGCAAGCTTGGTTGGGATGAGGGTCGAATCTTTTACCTTAAACCGGAAGAGGTCGGGCATCTTACCACCAAGGCAGGTATTCTTCGACGGAGAGCAGACGGAAGAGAGGAAATGCGGAGACTCCATAGGGACGTTTACGTACCGCCAGTTTCGTTTGCGGCAGAGTTGCGACACATTGGAACAGCTGATGCTTTTTTTAACACCGCGAGTGTTCTGAAGGGTATTGGTGTTACGAACGCCTCGGTTACGGGAGAAGTGGTTATTGTCAGGAGTTTAGCAGATACAGTGACCATTAAAATGCTTAAGCCTGGGTCAATTCTTGTTACAGAACAGACCGATCCAGCTTGGGCACCGGCACTCGCAATAGTAGGGGCGAAAGGAGGGCTTGTTACCGAAGTGGGAGGATTACTTGCGCATGGAGCCATCTATGCTCGGGAAATCGGCTTTGCGGCGGTACTTAATGTCCCGAGAGCTACCCACGTGCTTAAAACGGGAATGCGGGTGAGAGTTGACGGGGCTTCGGGCAAGATAACAATCATTTCCAAGTGATTATCGTACGGGGGAGTTGCAAAATATTGCGCTCCCTCTATTTATTATTAATTTGTTATACTACAAAAAACAATGAATAAAAATTTATCAAGATATTTTATAGTTAGGCACGGAAAGCTATCTCTTCCTTTCAAGGATCACAGTGAGATGCCGATTTCAGTGCTTTCGGGTTTGGGAGACAGGAAGCTTAACCCTCCTATAGATATGGAATATTCGACGATACTGGTCAAAAAATTAATTTCCAATTTTCCAGAAATACTTTTGTCTAAGGTAATATACACGAGCACGATTCCGCGCACAGGGGAAACTGCCCTTATTTTTCAGAATGAGATTGAGAAGGTGACAGGTGTTCGGCCCCCGGTCAAAAAGTTTTCAGAATTGGACGAAATAAGTTTTGATTTGGCAAAATTGTTTAAAGGAGGCGATGGTATTGCGGCTGTGAACAGTGCAGTATTTCGGGGCATGGTGTCTGGGGAAGACGCTGAATTTTACGTCAGCACTTTTGACCGGATTAAGAGATTTTTTGATGATATATTCTCTATTGATGATACCAAGCTTATAATTGCGCACGATTTTATTATGAGAATCATCGAAATTTTTATCAAAAATAAAGGTAAAATACCGCAGTCGATTGACTTGAATTGCTTGGAACAAACAAAAAGAAATACCTACGTTCGAGGTTTTATGACAAATTCAAATTTTAAAGATTTTACTCCTATTTACTAGACGTAAAATTTCTGCGCTTTCTGTGAACAATGTTACGGAGAACACGTTTCCTTTTTCTGTTATAATTAGAAGGTGTTCATAGAAGAAAAACAACTTCGGGAGTTTATTTTGGATTCCGGATTGGTCACTCGCACTGATCTTGAAGAAACCGCTAAGGAAGCGGAAAAGACGAACCAAAGTATCGGCACAGTACTTGTCACTAAGGGCAAGATTACCGATGATGATTTGCGCAAGGTGCAAGCTTATGTGCTCGGCATTCCCTTTGTCGACCTTAAAGGACAGAAGCTTGATTTTGATGTTTTGTCGCTTATTCCCGAACCGATTGCTCGAAGTCACAATATTGTTGCTTTTAAAAAAGACGATACTGCATTGGAAGTGGCGATGCTCGATACGGATGACCTCACTGCCATTGATTTCATAAAAAAGAAGGTACATTTGAAAATCACGCCACGCCTTACCGACAAGGAGTCTTTGAAGAGCGCGCTTTTGCAATACCAAAAATCATTGAAGGCTGAGTTCGGAGATATTATTCAGAAGGAAACCGCGGCCTTGAAATCGGTACCCGATGTTTCAGTGGGGGATTTGGACCCGAAGGATTTGAAGAAGATGGCCGAAGATTTACCGATTGTCCGTATTGTCGACACTCTACTCAAGCACGCGATATTGCAGAATGCTTCAGATATCCATATCGAGCCGATGGAGACGGAGGTTTTGGTGCGATACCGAATAGACGGTATTCTCCACGACACCATGACTCTGCCGAAAAATGCTTCGGGGAGCATTACTGCGCGTATAAAAGTTTTGGCCAGTTTGAAACTTGATGAAAAACGTCTTCCTCAAGATGGGCGTTTCAAGGTGGAAGTTTCAAACGAAAAAGTTTCTTTTCGTGTTTCCGTTATGCCGACGTTTTTTGGTGAAAAGATTGTCATGCGTTTACTGAAGGAGGGCTCCTCAGGGTTTACACTCGAAGGTATAGGTTTTCACGGGGATTCATTGGAGAAAATACATTATGGTATGAAACAGAAGACTGGCATGATATTGACCACGGGTCCGACAGGTAGCGGAAAGACTACCACTCTCTACACGATTCTTGATATTTTGAATACACCCGAGGTCAACATTTCAACCGTCGAGGACCCTATCGAATATCAGATGCCAAGGGTAAACCAAACTCAGGTAAAACCAGAGATAGGCTTTACTTTTGGCGCAGGCCTCCGTACCTTGGTCAGACAGGACCCCGATATCATCATGGTGGGAGAAATTCGCGACAATGAGACTGCCGGACTCGCGGTAAACGCTTCTCTCACGGGACATCTCGTGCTTTCGACTTTGCATACCAACTCAGCTGCGGGAGCAATCCCACGTCTATTGGATATGAAGGTGGAGCCATTTCTAATTGTGTCCACGGTCAATGTCATCATCGCCCAGAGACTCGTCAGAAAGTTGTTCACAAATAAGGAGAAATATTTTCTCAATAAAGCGGCTTTGGTGACACTTGGGAAGTCCGTTGACCTCGACCGCGTACTCAAGGCATTAAAAGCTGAAAAGATTGTTGCCGGTGATGTCACGTGGGAGAAGGTGCCAATGTATAAACCTGCGTCATGTCCCGAATGTAAAGACGGTTACTCAAGTCGTATCGGTATTCACGAAACCCTAAAGGTGACCCCGACCATTAGAGACCTTATTCTTAAAGGGGCCTCATCAAACGAGATTGAAATTCAGGCCAGAAAGGAGGGGATGCTGACCATGCTTGAGGACGGTATTTTCAAATGTGCAGAAGGCATCACGACGATTGAGGAGGTGTTTAGAGTTGTATCCGAATAAGTAAAAGTTAAAAACTAAAAGTGCAAAGTTTATGAATCTTAACATTTTTTCATCTGAAGTTTTTATTTTTTAGTTTTGCGTTTTGAACTTTCTTATGCGTTTTAAATACAAAGCCCAAAAAGCCGACGGTGAAATATATGAAGGAGAGCGTGAAGCGCTTGATAAGTATTCACTGTACAGAGATTTGCGCAAACAAGAGGAGATAGTGGTGACGGTTTCCGAAGTTAAGCCCGCGAAAGCGTGGAATATCATCAATCGGCTGTCTTTTTTTGGTAGGGTCGGTCCTCACGACAAGATAATAATTGCCAGAAATCTGGGTGCAATGCTTGAGGCCGGTCTATCACTTTCCCGAGCTCTAAATGTGATGGAACGCCAAAGTAAGAAGCCAAAGTTGAAAAATCTTATGACTGCCTTGAGAGAGAATGTTGAAAAGGGAAAAACCCTAAGTGAGTCGCTGGAGAATTTTCCAGGAGTTTTTTCCAAACTTTTCGTATCGATGACCAGGGCAGGAGAGGAGAGTGGAAGTCTGTCCGGATCTTTAAAGATTGTGGCGAGTCAGATGGACAGTGCGTATGCGTTGGAAAGAAAGGTTCGCGGGGCGATGTTGTACCCGGGAATTATTTTGTCCGTCATGTTGCTCATTGGAGTTTTCATGATGATTTATGTTGTTCCAACACTTTCCGAGACCTTTAAAGAGCTAAACAGTGAATTGCCGACTTCAACCAAGATTGTTATAGGTGTCAGTGATTTCCTTAGATACAACTCACTGCTAGGTATCCTCATCGCGGTAGTCGTTTTTTCTTCCATTTATTTATTTTTGAGAACAAAAACAGGGAGAAGGATAGCCGATTATATTATTTTGCGCATTCCAATTATCGGGACCCTGGATAGGGAGACGAACACTGCGCGCACAGCTAGAACATTGTCATCACTTTTGTCATCCGGCGTACCTGTCACTAGAGCGCTGGCTATTACCGAGGAGGTTTTGCAAAATTCATATTTTAAGGAGGTTCTGGCTCAGGCGGGAAAAAATATAGAAAAAGGTATTCCTATTTCAAAAGTTTTTATGGAAAGAGAAGACCTTTATCCGGGATTTCTTTCGGAAATGGCTGCTGTCGGTGAGGAGACCGGTAAACTTTCCGAGATGCTTGCGGGTGTAGGCGCGTTTTATGAGGATGAGGTTACCGAGAAGACGAAGGATATGTCTACGATTATTGAACCGTTTCTTATGGTCGTTATCGGAGTCGTCGTAGGATTTTTCGCCGTCTCGATGATTACTCCGATGTATAGTGTGCTTAATAATGTTTAGTGCTGACACAACACCAATATGCGAATGAAAACGAATAACACTAATGACACAAATAGGGGATTCGTGTGGGCACATTCGTGTTGCCGAAGTCCGTTTCGGGTGAAGGCGCGCTATTCGTGTGCTGGATTTACCCTGGTTGAACTCCTGATTGTCATCTCGATTGCTGGGATAATATCACTTTTAACCATGGGTGTTTTTTCCAAAATGGCAGACAGAGAAGCTTTGGACAAGCAGACGGCTATAGTTCTGTCCCTGCTAAACGATGCGCGAGCTTCCACTTTGTCTGCTAAAAATGCACAATCTTTTGGAGTCCATTTTGAATCCAATAGAGCGGTCCTGTATGTCGGTCCTACTTATTCTGCTGGGGCCACAACAAATAAGTCAGAAATAATGAGTGGAAGGGTTTCGATATCCAACATTTCACTGTCTGGAGGTGGAAGTAATGTTTTATTTGACCGGCTGACCGGTGCTACGTCTCAAACCGGTACGGTGACTCTTTCTTTGGTTGCTAGTCCAGCTCAAACAAAGACAATAACTATAAACGGGACTGGGTTGGTGTCGAGTAATTAGGGCAGAATCACGAATTATGAATAAAGAATCAGGAATTTCAATAAAACTAAAAGCTCAAAGCTCAAAGCTAAAAACTTCTTCAGGTGTTTCCATCATCGAAGTTGTCATTGGTTCGGCACTCCTTTTGCTTGCTGTTACGGGACTTCTCACGGCATACAGTATGTTTGTGAAAGTGGGTATGAATACCTTGAACAATATACAAGCGACGTATCTTCTGGAGGAGGGTATAGAGACGGCAAGCATTTTGCGAGATTACGGCTGGACCTCCAATATTTCCGGATTAAACGGCTCAACAAAATATTATTTTAATTGGGACGGTACAAGATGGACGACTTCCGCCACTGCTTCGAAAATCGATTCTTTTTATACAAGATATGCAACTTTTGAGAATGTAAGCAGAGATTCAAATGACAATATCGCATCAAGTGGCACCTTAGATACTGGCACAAAAAAGGTCACCGTCGTTGTGTCTTGGCAGAACGGTGCGACGACCACGAGTAGAACTCTTTCGACATATATGACGAATTTGTTTAGCAATTAATATGGAACACGACACAAATACACGAATGAAAACGAATAACACTAATGACACAAATAGGGGATTCGTGTGGGCGCATTCGTGTTGCCGAAGTCCGTTTCGGGCGAAGGCGCGCTATTCGTGTGCCGGGTTCTCCCTCGTCGAAACTATCATCTATATCGGGCTTCTGATTTTGATAATTGTGGCCGTGGTGAATATGTTGATAGGTATGAGTAAGGCGTATGGCTTTATGAGATTGTCTACACAAATTCAAACTTCCGCTATAGATTCTCTGGACAGAGTCGTTCGTGAGATAAGAAATGCCAAAAGCGTCGATACAGCAGGGAGCACATTGGGCACAAGTCCTGGTGTTTTGACTCTCAATTCTACGGACGATACCGGCAGTGCTGTGACCTATCAGTTCCTTGTTTCTGGTGGTGTGCTGAGAATAAAACAAAACGGAGTTGATCAAGGACCTCTTACTCTTCCCAATGTGACAGTAAGTAACCTGGTTTTTCAAAGAATGGCGACCGGCGTTTCGCAGGCGGTAAAAATCGAGATGACACTGGTGGCGGGGAGCGGAAGTATGACTCGTACCGCGAAGTTTTACGGTACGGCAATATTGAGGGATTCCTATTAAAATGAAACTAAAAACTAAAAACTTAAAACTAAAAACTAGCGGTGGGCAGGCTGTGATTTTGGCCGTTATATTTTTCGTGACAATTTCCGCAATTATGGGTTTTGGAATTATGAATCCGGTGCTTCGGCAAGCGAAACAAGCGAGTGATTTTATCAACACTCGCGCTAGTTTGTACGTGTCTCAGTCTGTGAACGAGGATGCTATCTATCGATACAAGACAAATAAGAAGTTTGTGTCACCTTCGACACTGACATTGAATGGTTTTAAGGCGACAGCCACATCGACTTCGGTCATAGGAGGATTGGAGCTCACTTCGTCGGGCAATGCTGTCGGTTTGGTAAGAAATATCAAAACGCATTTGGCTTCCGGCAGTGGTACATCATTTTACTACGGATTGCAGGCCGGTGGCGGTGGTATTTTCCTTCAAAACAGTTCTCTTGTAAAGGGAAATGTTTATTCAAACGGTCCTGTAACAGGAGAAAATGGCAATTTGATTAAGGGGACTGTCGTGTCCGCAGGACCTTTAGGCCTAATTAGTGGAATCCATGCGACGAGTACTGCCTATGCACATACTATAAGTAGTTCGGATATTGATGGAGATGCGTATTATCAGTCAATTTCCAGTACGTCGGTGGATGGGACTCTTCATCCTGGCAGTATTGATCAGGCGACAACTTCCTTTCCGATTTCAGAAGAGCTTATAGATGCGTGGGAAGCATCAGCCTCCTCAGGAGGAACCTACTATGGTCCGTGTCCTTATCGAGTCGTTGGACCGGAAACTATGGGTCCCAGGAAAATCCTATGCAGTCTGTATGTAGAATCAAAAGATGAATTGACATTAAGAGGACACGTATGGGTGGTTGGAGATATTTATTTAAATAACGGTTCAATTGTCAAAACAGATCCGTCGCTTGCCGGCAAAAGTGTCGCCTTGATTGCTCACGATACGGAAGATCTTGATGATCATAGTAAAATCTTTTTGGGAAATGGTGCGCAAGTGACTAGCGGTAGTCCCAATTCATACGTTTTGCTTTTGTCGCGGAATAACGCCGCGGAAATAGGAAGGGGAGACATTGCGATTGAAGCATCAAGCAATGCTACCCAGGATGTTATTTTGTACGCGCCCCATGGTAAGGTGGGTATATCGAATCATCTTTCGGTAAAGGAGGCATCCGCATATAGGATAACAGCTCAAAATAATTCTACAATTAGTTATGAAAGTGGACTCGCGCATCTATTGTTTGTTGGCGGTCCTTCGGGCGGGTATGTGTTTGATGGTTGGAGAGAAGTTCAATAGAAGACACGGAACTGGTGCTGAACGAAGCCAACACTGAAGGTTCTGTGTTAATTCCGGTGTTCCATTCCGTGTCTGTTCAGTGCTATCATATAGCGATGAAAAAGAACAAGAAACTTATCGTATCCAATTGGAAGATGAACCCCGCAACTTTGGATGAAGCAAAGGAACTCTGTAAAAAGGTGTCAAAAGTGGCTGGACGGCTCAAAAATATTGAGAGTGTTATCTGTCCACCATTCGTATATTTATCGTCACTTGGCGGTAAGAAGAGTAATCTCGGTGCTCAAGATGTATTTTGGAGGAACGCTGGAAGTTTCACCGGGGAAGTCAGTCCCGAGATGCTTAGAGACCTTGGGGTGACATACTGTATTATCGGACACTCCGAGCGAAGGACTATTGGAGAAAGCGACGAGGTGATTTCTAAAAAGGTCCTTGCCGGTCTCCGGGAGGGCCTGAAAGTGATATTGTGCATTGGAGAAAAGGAACGTGATGTGGCCGGCGAATACTTCGAGTTTCTCAAAACTCAGTTGAAGCAGTCGCTACTTGGTGTGGAAAGGAAGTATTTATCGGATTTGACAATTGCTTATGAACCTTTGTGGTCTATAGGTAAAAGTTTCGCGGACGCGATGAAACCGGTTGATATTAGGGAGACATCTATTTTTATAAAAAAAGTTTTGTCCGATATTTATGATCAAAAAGTATCATCATCTGTACGGATAATCTACGGTGGTTCAGTAGAGACTGAGAATATATCCAGTATTCTTGGTGAGGGAGAAGTGGAAGGAGTGTTGGTCGGCCATAAGAGTCTGGAGGCCGATGAATTTATAGAATTGCTAAAGCGCGCAAATGCCGTTTAGTTTCAAAATTATTAACGAGGTTGGTGACTTGCGTGGTAAAAAAGTTCTTCTTGCCATTGATTTGAATGTACCGATACAAGACGGTGCTGTAATTGACGATTACAGGATAGTCAGAAGTCGGAGAACGTTGGATTTTCTGAGAGAAGGAGGCGCTCGCACAATACTTATTTCCCATAGAACTGATGAGGAGGCGACCCTTCGGCCGGTTTTTGAATATTTGAAGAAATCTTATAGTGTGGTTTTTGCGGAAACTTTAGAGAGCGCCCGCGAGGCCTCCGAGCGGGCACAGGAAGGTTCATTTGTTCTTCTGGAAAATATCCGAAAAATTGCAGGCGAAAAAGAAAAGAAAAATGACGACAGCTTTGTCAAGGAGCTGGCAACACTCGGTGATGTGTATGTGAACGAGGCATTCTCTATCTCGCACAGAGCCCACGCCTCTATCGTGGGAGTGCCAAAATACCTTCCTAGCTACGCAGGTTTTCTTTTTGCCGAGGAGGTAGAAAGGCTTTCAAGGGCTTTTAATCCGCCAAAGCCATTTGTGTTTATCCTTGCCGGTGCCAAGTTTGATACCAAATTACCGTTGGTAAATAAGTTTTTAAAAACCGCCGATTCTGTATTTATTGGTGGGGCGCTTGCGAATGATTTATTTAAGGAAAAAGGGTTGGAAATTGGGAAGTCCAAGCGCTCGGATGGGACATTCGATTTTTCCGAGATTGTTTCGAATCCGAAACTTGTACTTCCTGTGGATGTTGTGGTGGACGGTCCAAGTGGAAGGCGGACAAAGATGGTTTCGGAGGTTTCTTCAGACGAGTCGATTTTTGATGCCGGTCCGATGACTATAGAAGAGTTAAAAAATCAATTTAAAAATGCAAAGTTTATTTTATGGAATGGCACGCTCGGTATTTATGAACACGGTTTTGCGGAAGGGTCAGAAATGTTGGCACGCACTATCGCAGAAAGCGGAGTCGAGTCGATTGTCGGTGGGGGAGATACTCTCGCTTGTGTTTCGAAGTTGAACCTGTTGGATAGGTTTTCTTTTGTGTCTTCCGGTGGTGGAGCAATGCTTGATTTCCTGGCGAATGAGACATTGCCCGGCATCGAGGCTCTGGAAAACAAGCTCTAAATATTTGATTATGTAAGCGACTCAGGCTATATTTTATATAGAGCCTAGATATGATTAAGAAAATTTCGAATAGCGCGCTTTTGGATCTTTTGAGAGACGTTATCCCTCCCACCTCGACTGGTTGGACAGGTCAATTTACACCCAAGGAGATATTCTCGGAGGTCAGCCGTCGGCTATTGATTGATGAACCACGTAAACAATCGTCTTCCAGCCAGTTGCAGAGAGATGACCCCCGTCGTTATTAGACTCGCTTTGCGGGTCTTTTTATATGCCTTTAATTGAGGACCTTTTTGAGAGTCTCGGCAATTTTTACCCGTTCATCTGCTTTGGATTCCTCTCCAATCCATAGTTGGAATGAGTCTTTGCCGTAGCGGGGCATAACGTGAATATGAGCATGGAAGACGACTTGGCCGGCAGTTTTGCCGTTGTTCATCCCGATGTTTACTCCTTTGGCCCCTAGATTGTCCTGAATGGATGTGGCGATTTTCTTTGCCGTAACACTCATTTTCGCAAAAATGTCGTTTGGAGTATCGTGAATACTTTCGTAATGTTTTTTTGGAATTACCAATACATGCCCTGGATTTACTGGCTTGATGTCGAGAAAGGCAAAAACGTCCCCATCCTCATAGATTTTTGAGGAAGGTAATTCGCCGGCTATGATTTTGCAGAAAATACAATCCATACAGAGAATAGTAAATAGAAAATAGATAATAGTAAATAGGTTAGAACAATTTTCCCCGTGATAGAATAATCAGATGTCTAAAAAATACGCGGTACGGCCGATAAAAGGAACAACTTTACTTGATCATTTGTTGATTTCAAGAGGAGTTGACGGTTCGGAAAAATCTGAGGCTTTTTTGTCCCCGGATTATGAGAAACACATGCATGACCCATATTTAATGAAGGATATGGAAAATGTGGTCGAGCGAGTACTTCAGGCGGTAAAAAATAACGAGAAGGTAGTTATTTACAGTGATTATGACACTGATGGTATCCCGGGAGCCGTGGTTTTACACGATTTTTTTAAAAAAATTGGTTTTGATAATTTTATAAATTATATTCCGCATCGACATGACGAGGGTTTCGGTCTTAATCTGGAGGCGGTCGAACAATTCGCAAATGACGGAGTAAAACTTTTGATAACTATCGATTGCGGAACGGGTGATTTTGTTTCCATAGCAAGAGCGAAAGAGCTTGGGTTGGATGTTATTGTCACAGATCATCACTTACCGCTACGCTCTAAATCTCCCTTAGAAAAGGGAGCACTGCCGTCTTCGGAAGGAGGGATGTCACAACCCCCCAAAGCAACCCCCTTTTCTAAGGGGGATTTTGGAGAGCAACTTCCACCCGCTTTTGCGATTCTCAATCCCAAGCAATCTGACTGTCTGTATCCGGAAAAAATGCTTTGTGGCGCCGGAGTTGTATTTAAACTTGTTCAAGCTCTTACTTTTAAACTTTCAACTTTAAACTTTAAACTAGCAACCATTTCTCCCATCCCGAATGGGTGGGAGAAATGGTTGTTGGATATGGTCGGTATCGCCACCCTTTCCGACATGGTCCCTCTTACCGGTGAGAATCGTGTTTTCGCGTATTACGGTATGAAAGTTTTGCAGAAATCTCCGCGTGTCGGCCTGATGAAGCTTCTCTCAAAACTTAAGGTCAATCAACGTCATCTCACGGAGGATGATATTGGTTTTACAATAGGTCCTCGTATCAATGCCGCATCTCGCATGGGAGTACCGATGGAT
>CAYHDB010000003.1:0-48596 GCA_964355335.1 uncultured Candidatus Saccharibacteria bacterium | reverse complement strand
AAATTTTTTCATAAGAAAACTATACAAGTGTTCGGATTCAAAAGCGAAAGTGGGCAACTTTGACAGCGAGCACTCGCGCCAAGGCAAAGGGAAAATCTCCCAAACAGAAACTCCTCAATGAAAGGTAGCGATTGAAAAATCGAAAATTGATACTTGATGTCGACTTCGGGGGCACGGTCGATGACAACGAAGACGTGCCAAATTGGACTCCGGATAACAACAGCCCCCAATCAACTCTTCATCCGGACCCTGAGTGGAGCGGTCACCTGGAACGAAAACCTTTTCCTGGATGTTTGACCACAATGGAAACAATCCTGGAAATGGGTTTCGAACCGATTGGAGTGGTGTCCAGAATCACTATGTTGCCGTTGATTGAAGCAAAAATCAGAAAGTGGTTTACTCACCACGGCTTCGACAAAGTAATCCCTCAGAGCCTCATCAGATTCTGTGCGACATGGGAGGAAAAAGTAGGGTTCTGCCTAGCTCGAGGCACTACCCACTTCATCGACAACCGATTGAAACCCCTTGCGCCAATGGTTGGAAAAGTTCCACATCTTTACCTTTTCCAACCTCCCGGATCTAAACTGAAGGATGATCACCTTTTACACCTGGTCCAAGATGGGTCAATCATCTCTGTACGCTCCTGGGCCGAGTTCGGACAGAAAGTTTTTCTTACGACCAAATAGCGATATCACACGGGTCAGGCATCATGAATGCCTGACCCGATTTTAATTTACACATCGCCGAATCGGCTAATTCGTACTTGTCCTGCCGAAGCTTTAAGCGAAGGAGGGCGAATTAGCCGATTATGATGAGTACGTAATGAAGATATTTTATGACCGCAAAATCTTTTCCGCGTCACCTGTAATATCAATTAGTTTTGACGGAGATGCTACGACTCGCCCACTATCTTGGTAAAAATCCACATTGGGGCCAAAATACGCGCGGGCTTCCTGGATATTTTTTGCCACAGAATGCCCTTGCGGATTTGCACTTGGTGCCACAAGCGGACCGACTTCACGAATCAATCGTCGCAAACTTTCCTTCTTCGGCAATCGAAAGGCCAACGTTTCCCTCCCTCTGTGCAGATATGAAAACTTATCATGAGGACACGGCAATATCGAGCTCACCGGCCCGGGCCAAACCATTTGGAGCATTTTTTTCTGCTTATATGTGAGAGTAATACCGAACTTTTTTAAATCACACATATCCGCAATAAGAACAATCAATGGTTTATCCAAATCTCTCTTTCGTAAACGATATATTTCATTAACCGTTCTCTCTTTTAGTGCGGACCCGACAATTCCATACGTGGTATCTGTCGCCAATACAGCCACACCACCTCTCAAAAGCACATCACCGACATCCTCAATCCTCCTACCCCACTGCCATCTCATTCTTTCTCCTGTAGTCCAAGATATTACGACCAAAATCGCCGTAAGAGCTACAACGGGAACAACGACACCAATCAAAGTGTCACTGGCCGAATGCGAATAAGCATCTACATTTCTGAAGAAGTAAATAAAACCTACAGCATAAAACAGAATAACCAACCAGCCCTGCCAGGTGGCAGGAGTCCAACCTAAGCCATACAATTTTCTTCTAAACCAAATTTTTCTCATTTTACTATTTTATGACAACAAACAACTATACTACCATTCGCTCGAATAAGAGAATAGACTCTTCTCTTAATTTGATAACCACTTTTCAATTTCTTTAACATCCCGGGTTAACCATCTCACATTGCCGTCAATTTTCTCCAGCACCTGCTCCACGGCACGAGATGCTCCGGGAGCACTGTGAGTTTTGAAAAATTTCTTGAAATCATTATACGCCTCTCGCGTATGAAAAACACTTCCCGCTTTTACAAGACGTGACAATGAATACCCGCCACTTCCATACCGTTCCAGAAACGTCGGCCAATTCTTTTTTACAAACTCCCACGCCAACTCCCTCCCAACGGGATTGCTCCACACTCCGGCGACCAGACCCAATGTGTCCTGACTTCGCACGTCCTTTGATAGTGCAAACTCGAGAGTTTTAGCCAACAGATTTTTATCCGCAAAACTTGCGAGTGCTCTGCCAAGCCGTCCTTGTTCCTCATGCAAACTCTCCTTTTTGTAACGGATGATTAATTCTGAATGTTCTTTTTCACCAAGGTGTTCGGACGCGATGCCGTAAACCGCACCACGCAAATCAGCAGATATCGGCTTATCATTTTCTAGAAAATCAGTGAAAAGTTTTTTCGCTTTTTCGACAGTTTCGAAATGTCCATAATCTCCGGCATTGCCCAAAATCAAACTTCGGAGAAGCGCCTGGTTCTGTTCCTCGCCCTTCTTTGGTACCCATCCAACCCTTTTTACCGCCTTCTCAAAAATGCCTAGTGCAAACGCCTTATATTCCCCCCCAAACCCTGTATCAGCGACCAAATTTAGCACTTTACGCAGGTTTAAAGCGAGTTCCGCCCATACCGTGTAGCTTTCCTCATTTTTGTATTCCAAGGCCAGTTTTAGGGCATCTATAGTCGATATGACGCCCCCTTCCGCCAAGGCAAAACAATCCCTGACCAGACCCAATCTATCCAGCTCTGACAGCTTACCGGCACGCAGTGGCTCCTGTAATTTCTCAAGCAATTCAGGAGAATATGCTGTACGGAAAAATCCGGATTCGCCTGCATTTATTTTGAACCAATTGTCATTCTTTAGGCTGACTTCAGTGCGACTTTTTTCCAAAAGTAATTGCTGTGGTTTACCCTTACCGTCAGTTATCGAAACTGGCACAGCCCACAAAGTTTTGTCTTTCACATCCAGGCCACTTTTGGGATTTGAGAAAAATCTTTTCTGAGATAATTCAAGCTTTCCATTTTTTAGGACAGCGGAAACTACAGGATGACCTCCCTTGCCAGTCCAATTTTTCATCAATTTCTCCACAGGCTTTCCGGAAACTTTTTCGAAAGCTTGCCAGAGATGGATAGTAGAAGCGTTTGAATAACTATGCTTTTTCAAATACACTCGGAGACCGTCGCGAAAATCTTTTTCACCAAGATAATCGGCAAGCATTCTGATGACCGATGCACCTTTTGAATATGAAACCTCATCGAAAATCTCCGCAATTTCATCCGGGTGATGCACAGGTATCTCAATCGGATGAGTGTGCTTAAGCGCGTCTAAAGAAAGCGCGCGATTCAAATCCATATAGGCAAACTGCGTCCAAATATTCCATTTCGGAAATAGTTTATCTACCGCCAAATATTCTATGTACGATGCGAATCCCTCGTTGAGCCACAAATGTGTCCACCATTCCATCGTCACTAGGTTACCGAACCATTGATGAGCAATCTCGTGGGCAATAACTAAAGCGACGTACTGTTTGGAAGCCGATGATGAGCTTTTAGGATCGACAAGAATAGCTGTTTCTCGATAAGTAATCGCTCCCCAATTCTCCATCGCCCCGGCGGAAAAATCAGGGATGGCAATCATATCCAAAACAGGTAAGGGATACGGGATATCGAAATAGTCGTTGTAAAAACTTAAAGTTTTTTTCGCACATTCAAGAGCAAACTCTGCCTGGTGCTTTTTCCCCGGTGTTACAAACACACGCACCAACGTTCCCTCATTTGTCTTCGTTTCAATATGTTCAAACTCTCCGATAATAAATGCCAAAAGATAAGTAGACATTTTGGGGGTCGGAGAAAATGTCACCTCGCGCAAGCCACCCTCTCGCTCTATTTCAGAAACAGGTAGAGTATTTGAAATTGCCACCGTGTGCGTAGGTACCAAAAGCGTTACATCAAAAATCGCTTTGTGAGCCGGTTCGTCAAAACAAGGAAATGCACGGCGGGCATCCGTTGATTCAAACTGCGTCGTAGCCATGTGACGTTTTTCCCCTGCCACTTCGTACTGACTACGGTAAAATCCGCGAAGTTTGTCGTTTAAAATACCGCGGAAAACAATTCGAAGTTTCATCTCGCCCCGACCGATAGTGGAGGGGAAATGAAAGCCAGCAGTCTCCTCTTTTTCATTGTAGGAAATCTTCGTGGCAAAAACCTTGGTGTTTTCAAAAATAATTTCCGCCGTTTCAATATCAATCTCTCTGGAATGCAAAGTCACCGTTCGGGTCGGCTTCGCGACCCGAACGGTGATAGTTTCTTCTCCCTCAAACGTAAACTTTTCTAAATCAGGTTTTAGCTTTATGTTGTACCTCTCCGGCACAATATCCTTCGACAGACGTACTGATTTTTTTCCTTTTTTTAGGTTTGTCATACCGTCATAGAGTACAGTAACAACTCCGTATTTTCAAGCTAAAAAATCAACATTTCTAAAAGAAAATCTGCCTTAATCTGTGTTACTTTTCCCGTAATTTACCGTCCCTCTTCGATCACATAGGGCAATTTTTTACAAATTGAATGATTTTAGGCGAGACCGGCAGTTTCAAAAACTCCTCTTTGGTCACCCATTTAAAATCGGTATGCTCCCAACTTATAGTAACAACGTCCGAAACAGTTTTGCAATAATAAGCCACGGTTACAAAGAAGCCGTCTGCGCCTTTACGGCCGTAAATATCAAACGGTCTAACGTCGGAAACATCAAGACCAGACTCTTCTTTAATTTCGCGAATAATACCAGCAACAGGGTCCTCACCGTATTCAAGGTCCCCACCCGGCAAATCCCAATGCGAAGGATAGGTTGGAGCGGTTTCCCCACGAAGAAGTGCAAGAAACCTGCCATCACCTCGTGTGACAATAGCTTTCTGTGGTAAACACATATTCATCAATCCGGAATCTACTTTTTTGTCCATAACTTCTTCTTGATTATATCAACAATTTCCGGAAACTTGGTTTTACCATCCGAACTGGAAAAGTGCCCTTCTGTTTTTGACTCGTAATATTCCGTACCAAGCATCTTGTGAATTAGCCTTGGCTCTCGGATGGGAATATGTGGATCATCTGTCGATGAAAACTGCACAATCCATTGTTGATTTTTCTTTATCTTGTCCCACTTCCACGGCTTGCTGTAATAACCGCTGATTGTCTCGGAAGCTTCGCCCAAATCTGTGTAGCAAACTCCTACTAGAATAGAACCAAGTATCTTATGTTTTTCGGCATATCGCATAGAGGCTACCGCTCCGGAGGAATGCCCTACGAGAATAGTATTTTCATCGGCTCCAAGCTTCGTGATAAATGGCAACCAAAATCTGGCACGGGCTTTAATCGGGTCGGGAAAACGTTTAAATATCACTTTGATACCGGCTTGTTTAAGTCTTTTTTCCACGTAAGGAAACCAATTCTTCTTCGGCCAAGTATTACCATTCCCGTGTATCAAAATCACTTTGTATTTCTTTTTCATTTGTATCCTATTCTCCCTTTACTAAAGGGGGCAGTTCATTCTTATGAATCGGGGGATTTAAATCCCTCCCGCATAGTAATGCGTGTGCTCCCTTTAGAAAAGGGAGAATCCCGAAATAATTACTTTGACGTCTTTAATTTTGCTTCTCTTGAGAATCTATCAATTGCAAGTTGAATGAGAGCGTCGATAAGTTTTGGGTAAGAGACACCAGTGGCTTCCCACAATTTCGGATACATACTGATAGAGGTGAACCCGGGAATGGTATTGATTTCATTCACCAACACTTTTCCTGATTTTGTAACGAACATATCCACTCTACCCAGACCCTCGCAAGAAAGCGCTTTGAAAGTACTGATGGCGGTTTCTTGAACTTTCTTTACTATATTTTTCGGTAAATCAGCAGGGATTTTGATCACAGCGCCATTTTCATCAATATACTTCGCGTCGTATGAATAAAAATCCGCTTTCACAATCACCTCACCCGGAACCGAAGCAATCGGTTTGTCATTGCCAAGTACAGCACATTCGATCTCTCTTCCAACAATCTGCTCTTCTATAATAATTTTATTGTCATACAAAAACGCTTCTGCGACAGCGGTCTTAAACTCCTTTTCGTTTCGAACTTTCGAAACTCCGACAGACGAACCCATATTGGCGGGCTTCACAAACATCGGCAATCCAAGAGCTTTTTTTACTTTTGGAAAATTGATAGTTTCTCCGGATTTAAAAGTCAAAAACTTTCCTATAGGTATCTTGGCATCCCGAAGCAATCTCTTCATCACGTCCTTATCCATCCCGACAGCGGAACCCAATACTCCAGCTCCGACAAAAGGAATGCCCGCAAGCTTCAAAAGTCCCTGCACGGTGCCATCTTCACCCATAGGTCCGTGAAGAATTGGAAAAACCACATCGACATTTCCTATCATTGAATTGCTACCATTCTTCATAGAAGTAAGCACTCCGGCACTTTCCGGAATAAGAGCCACTTCTTTTCCTGAATCATTGAGTCTAGGCATAGGGTTTCCTGCTGTCTGAAGCAGAAAGTTTGACGCATCATTGAGTAACCACTTTCCTTTTTTATCAATTCCAATCATTACCACGTCATACTTGTCTTTAGGGATTGCATCCGCAACATTCTTCGCGGACCGCAGGGATACTTCGTGCTCTGCCGACTTTCCTCCGAACAATATTCCGACCTGTATTTTCTTTTTCATTATATTAATTATTATTTTACTTTCGAAATAATTGCTGTTACTGCCTTGTGATCACTCACCCCTTCGGACAATCTGGCTTCAGTCACTTCATAATGCGGTGTCGTAAATAATCCGTCAACCATCAGCTGTTTGACCTTCCCTATCCTGTGCAATTCGGTATCCAGACTTGATGTGTACTCCGGAGGGATATTATCCTTATATTTTTCAGAAAGTTTACTAAAAATCTCTTGCCCTCTTGGAGCATTAAAATCTCCGCACAAAATTATTTCTGGCTTCTTCTCTGTAATTTTCAACAAATTTTTCAAATCCTCTCTTTGTTTATCGCTTGTGCTTCCATCATATGTTCTAGTAAAGTGTGTTGTGGCAATAGTATATAACTCATTATCCTTGGAAACATTTCCGGAAATTAACACCCTCCAAACAGATTTCTCGTCTATATTTTTTCCATCAAATTTCAATAAGGGTATATCACCTTCACCTCCATAATAATATTTCGATTCAACATTTAACATCTGAAGGTTAGAAAAAATTCCAACCCCAAAACAGCTAATGGAGCTTTTTTTATCAAGGGGCACAATATTATAGCGAGCCATTGGCACAAAATATCCTTTCATATTTAAAGCCTTTTCAAAATAATCAAGTCTTGTCTCCATGACTTCCTGCATGCACACGACATCAGGCTTAAAATCATTCAGGAATGATACCACTTTGTCCAAATGAGTATCGCCCTCGATATTTATAGAACTAAATCTAATCATAATAATTACACTTTAATATTCGTAAGTTCAAGCACAGCGGATACGGCGCTTCCACCGCTTCCAATTCTTTCTTTTGCTTGCTCCAAATTGTCTACCATCAATATCCCAAAACCAATCGGCATAGAATAATCGAGCATTACCCGCAACACTCCTTCCTGCGCCATCTTGCATACATATGTGTAGTGGTCTGTCTCACCTTTTATTACGGCACCTAGTGCCACCAAACAGTCGAACTTTTTACTCTTAGCCAGTTTCTGGAGAACAAAAGGCGTTTCTACTGATCCGGCCACTTTCACTATTTTAATATTTTTTTCTTTAACTTTGTACTCCCTCAAGGTCCTGAGCGCGCTCTCCAGAAGCTTATCGGTAATTTCACTATTGAACCGCGAAACAACAATACCGACTTTTAATCGGCTCGCGTCAAAAACTTCCTTTTTTTGATCAATTTTCATTTTAATCTTTCTAAATACTTCGCCAGTATATCAAACTCTATATTCACTTTGCTACCTACGGATTTTTCACCAAAAGCCGTGTGTTCTACAGTATAGGGTATAAGTTTAACCGTAAAATACTTTGTGCCGAGACCTACAACAGTAAGACTCACACCGTCAAGCGTAACCGACCCTTTCTCTGCGACAAACTTCATAAACCGTTTCAGTTCTCGAGGCTCAATTTTAAAAATCTTTGAATTACCTTCCGATTTTATCTCAACAATTTCTCCGACAGTATCGACATGGCCTAAAACAATATGACCGTCTAATCTATCGCTTAAACGTAATGACTCTTCTAAATTAACCCTCTCGCCAGATTTAATGTTACAGATAGTTGTTCTTTCCAAAGTTTCCGGCATGTATTGAAATATTAAAGTTTTGCCTCCCTTCACCACCGTCGAACAAACTCCATTCACGGCAATACTGTCACCGGCTTTCACCCGAAGTTTTGGATTGAAAACTTCAAACATTCCCGTCGCGCTTTGCGCGACGGGACTCTTCACCTTTGCTGTTTTTCTTATAATTCCCGTAAACATTCTATTTCATCGAAACTGGTGCCGCAACCTCCTTCTCCACCCTTTTAATATCTTTTTTAATCTGAGCAATTAAAAGTTTTTTGGTTTTAAAAACCTCAAACGGGCGAAGAAATTTGTATGGATAAAGCGTCAACTTTTTTCCGTAAAGTCGACCCTTGAAACCCAGAATATGCGCCTCGATTTTCGGTTGTTTTTTCTTATCCAAAGGACCTACCACAATCGCGGTTTTCCGGATTTTCTTAATATGATGCAAAAACGCCACGCCGGCATAAATACCCAAGGGCAGATCTACTTTGTCCTTCAAATACTGCTTTCGGTCAAGATTTGCTGTAGGAAAGCCAAGTTTTCGCCCATATCCCGCACCCTTTATTACCTTACCCTCTATAATAGGAGTAATCATAAGGGAAGCATAACATAGGAACAATCAATGTCTAACCCAAATTGTCAACCAAAATTACTCGTGCTGGACCACCCTCAATTCCAATAAATTTCAAAGGCAGACACACGAGAGTGTAGGAACCGACAGAAACTTGGGAAAGATCGAGACCTTCAATAATAGGAATGTTTTTCGCCAACAAAGAAGTGTGCGGACGCTGGTCCTTACTCCCCCGCTGTTTAACAGAAAAATAATCAATACCAAAAAGAGCAATGCCTAGCTCGGCCATATAATCTGCCGCGTCACCATCGAGATAAATATAGTCATCGCGGAAAGTCTCGAATCCCAAAATAGAGTTTTGGGTTTTAACCAATATTCTTTCTCCCTTTTTCACATTGAATTTCTTTAAATCGAAAATTTTTACCGACCCTGCACTTCTGGTACAATCGAGCACTCGGCAGGGCCCAACAAAAGTTTCAAGAGCAATATCGTCCAAAGACAAACCGTCCCTTACAGCATGACTTGGAGCATCCACATGCGTTCCAGTATGTGAGCCCATAGTAATTTTCGAAAGATGTGTCGCGTGTTCCGGCATTTCGTGATGAACATCAATAGAAAGCGGGACGTTACCTGGATATACAACTGTTTTATTACTTAACGGAATTGATACATCAAAAATTTTCATTTTATTTACTTTTTCCTTTAGGTCTTGCACCTGCCTCATGCCCTCCAAACTGATTTCTTAGCGTTGAAAGAACTTTTCCTATATAACTCGGATTTTTTTCAGAGGCCACTCTAAATTTAAATGAACCTTCAATTATTGGCACAGCAATACCAAGTTCCTTAGCTGCCTTTACCGTCCATTCACCCTCGCCGAGATGACCTACTGTACCGGAAATCTCCGCTAAATCTGTCCCGTATTTTTCATACCCACTAGACAGCCAGCCAACAAGCCTCGATTCTACAACACTCTTGTGATTATAGAGATTTGCCACTTTTTCCAAATCGAGTTTAAAATCTGATGCTCTCATCACGGCAAAACCTTCAGCGATAGCTTGCATCATACCGTACTCAATTCCATTGTGAACCATTTTCACGAAATGTCCCGCTCCCGCTTTACCCATGTATGCAAAAGCACCGGGCGCCGACAAATCCTCAAACAAGCCTTCGTATTTTTCATATACTTTTTTCTTGCCACCTACCATAACGCAGGCTCCATCACGTGCACCCTTCGGCCCTCCGGATACACCGGCATCAAGAAAATCAATTCCCCTTTTTTCAAGCTCACCTGCTCGGCGGACAGAATCTTTATACAAAGAATTACCACCGTCGATTACCGTATCGCCACGTTCTACATATTTCAAAACCTCCGCCAACGTTTCATCCATTCCACCGTTCGAAACCATAATCCAGACAGTTCTAGGTTTCGCCAAGCCATTTACCAACTCTTGGATGGAATCGACTACTGAAACACCTGCTTTTCTGGCTTCCAGCCGTGGGGCCTCGCTTCGATTAAATGCCGTTACATCAATGCCTTTCTCACGCATTCTCAAGACCATATTCATTCCCATTTTCCCCAGACCGACATAACCAAGTTTCATTTTTTTCATCTCTTAATAAAATTATTATTTAATTTTCGGCATTTCGCCTTTTGGATATTTAATCAACTTTTGACTCTCCCATTTTTCAAAAATTCTTTTTACAATTTTCCACTCGGCAAGCACTTCATCCGTCGAAATAAAAAGTGTTTGGTCACCCAAAATCGCGTCGGAAAGGACTCTTTCATACGCCCCCAATGAACCGACTTTCGGTTTAACGATTTCATCCGGATGAAGTTTGAAGGTGACAACACTGTCCGGTATCTGACATACATCCTCATGACAAAAACTGGAAATAGGTTCCTTAAAATAGACCGACACTTCAGCCTTTGACTCGGGTAGAGCCTTACCGCTCTCCAGAATAAAAGGTACTCCCTTAAAACGTTTTGTCGGTAAAGAAAGCTTCACTTTAAAATAGGTTTCCGTCTTGGAATCCTTGGAAACACCGGCCTGCTCTGGGTATCCCACATATTGGCCTCTGACACTCAAGGCTCCACTGTCTTCCCAAATTTTGAAATTTTTCAAAACATCCGCCCGAGACTTCTGCAAAGATTCGGCATCCGTGCTCGCTGGTTTTTCCATAGCAACAAGGGCTGCCAGTTCCAACAAATGATTTTGTCCCACATCGCGCAAAGCGCCGAGACTTTCATAAAAGATTCCTCGGGTTCCTACGTCTTGTTTTTCTAGTAAACGTATCTCTACGCGGTCTATATATTTTTTATTCCAATTTTTCTCTATTAATGAATGGGCGAAACGAAACGTTAAAATATTTTGAACCGTTTCCTTGGCCAAGTAATGATCAATGCGGAAAATTTGTTTTTCGGTGAAAAGTTCTCCCAAAAGTCGGTCAATAGCTTGAGCGGTCTTCAAATCTCTTCCAAAAGGTTTTTCGATTAGAATTCTGGTCCACCCCGTCTCACCTTGGTCTTTGCTCGGCGCACAAGGAATGGCCAATCCGGAACCTGAAATATTTTTCAGTATACCTTCATACGAAGTTGGTGGTGTAGCCAGATAAAAAAGCTTATTCATACAAACACCCGATTTGGCATCAAGTTCGGAAAGTAATTTTGCCACAGAGTGGTAACTTTCGATTTTTTCAAAATCGCCTTCGACATAATATACAGTCTTCAAGAAACCCTCGATGACTTCCGATGATAATCCTGACATTTTGTTTTTAAGAATTTCCCTCAAAAAATTATGAAACTCATCCCGACTCCACGGTCTGCGAGAGAATGCCACCAAACGAAACTTCTTTGGCAATAAATTTTTGGCAAAAAGGTCCAAAAAGGCTGGAGCAAGCTTGTTTCTAAACAAGTCCCCTGTCGCGCCGAAAATAACAACTGTTGTCGGATGAATCTTTATCATGCCGACTTATTGTACTACAGACCAAGCCTCCAAATCATCGCGGGAAAGTGGCGTAATTAGAACAAACCACCAAGGCCTTGCCTTGGTGGTTATTACTTGTGGTGAAATTACGCAATCAGGCGCTTAAACTCCTCTACCATCGGGACTTGTTCAGCTTCGGCCCCATACAACTCGGCAGTATAAAAAGCGACCCAATCCGCAAGCATTAGTGAGTTGAATATTTTTTCGAAAATCAAATCTCCACTGAGAGATAAAACCGTCACCGGCAAACCTCTTTTTCTGTAAAGTTTTTCGCAAATATCCATTCTCTTCTGAACACTTTTGTGGTCGTTGTTGTCCTGCAGAAAAAAGAAATGAAAAGCTTCCGAAATATTTTTATTTTTTTCAACCATATCAAAACCTGTCATCTCATTGTGATTCAACTCCGGAAATACATTGTGAAAAGCCGGTGTCTTACCTGTCTCGTTAATCTTTATCTTCCAATTGTAAGCAATAGGCTTGTTCCGGAATGATGAATAAATAATCGGCACAAGACCATGAAGAGAGGTGGCAAGTTTTTTCCCTTTATTACGCAATGCTGACGGTTTCAATCTGTTCGGTAGACCGGAAAGCTCCTTAATCATCTTCTTGTCACCTAGTAGTGTTGCAAGAGCGATAACGGAAAAGCCCAATGCGCTTCTGGGTTGGATACCGGTATCTGGGAGTTCAATATACGGTAAATTATTTTTCTTGGCGAAATCCATAAGCTTCCCTCCCACAGACACGACTGCAAGATTCAACTTTTTCTTCAAAGCCACTTTTGCAAAATCCAAAGTCTCCTCGGTATTGCCGGAATACGAACTGGCGACCAACAGTGACTCCTTCAACCGCTCGGTACTAAATGGCGGTAAACCATAATCACTATGGATATACACATCAAGATTTGGATTGTAAGCGGAAAGCAAATCTCCCGCTAAGTGAGAACCTCCCATACCGGCAACGATTAGCCGGTGCGCTCTTCTGAGCGCACCGGCATTCACTATCTCCGGTTTGAAAGAAAACTGCTTATTGAAATTCAAAATTGCGTTTTCCATTTTAAACAGTTTCTACAACTTTAACTCTTTTCTAGTCACACTATATGCCTGTCCACCCAATGTCTCGACATTTTTCGAGCCAAGATAAGAACCGATTCTGCAAGCGCTCGGTAAATCAAGTCCTTCAAGTAAGCCGTATATGAGCCCTGCTCGATAGGCATCTCCTGCACCCGTTGTCTCCACCACCCTCTTGGCTTTTCTGGCAGGGATAGGAGTACTCTTATCCGACTCATATATAACACTTCCATCCTCCCCTTTTGTTTCAACAATCGCCTTTACACCAAATTTAAAGATGTCTTTGATACCACACTTCAATATTGTTAAGGATTGCTTGAGCTCAAAATCGTTCACTATATAAATATCGGAAAGTGCCAGACATTTTTCAAAAACATCTTTACTGTACAACGCCATATTTTGTCCGGGGTCGAAAATAATCGCCACATTTTTCCCCAAAATCTTCCTGATATCACTCATATGTTTGAGTGGTATCGACGGCTTACCGTGGACAAGAGCTACCGAAACATTTTTCAATGTCTTTTTGTCTATCGTGTCTGTAATGGAAACCGTATCAAGCATTTCGTGTGCATTGGGTTGCCACACGCCTATCTGCTCTCTAGCATCATCAGACATTCCGTAAAAAGTAGCGGTCCAATTTTTATTCTCTGTATGAACACGAACATCAACACCGTGAGATTTCAGGTGTTTATGAAAATCTGGCTTAAAATCCTTGCCGACAGATGAAAACAAAATCGGTTTAACTCCCAAAAGTCCTAGCCCGTACGCGATGTTGGCCCCAGCCCCACCATAGTGTTGCTGTTTTACCTTGGCGGTAAACATCAGGTTCTGCTTTCCAGCCTTTCCTCCCTCTATTGCCACACTGTCCTTGATTTTCCCGTGAATATCAAAAATCACGTCGAAGGCAATCGATCCGATAATGAGTGCACGTTTCATTGAAAATTGTAAATTGATAATTGAAAATTCCAATTAAAAGCTCTGCTTTTAATTGGTACCTTCCTCCCAACTCCCCAAATACTTCTTCTGCTCAGCAGTCAAAACATCCATCTTTACATCAAGTGAAGCCAATTTGAGCGATGCAATTTCACGATCGACTTCCTCCGGAATCACGTAAACTTTTGGCTCGTGTTTCTTGGAATTTTTCAACATATATTCCGCACCGAGAGCTTGATTGGCAAAACTCATATCCATTACTGATGCAGGATGCCCTTCGGCCGAAGCAAGGTTAATAAGTCTTCCCTCACCCAAAACGTAAACCTTTTTGTCACCTTTAACAGTAAACTCCTCCACAAAATCTCGAATCATTCTTCTTTTTGTAGAAAGTTTTGCGAGCGCCTTCAAATCAATTTCAACATCAAAATGTCCGGAGTTCGAAATGATGCATCCGTCTTTCATCATGGCAAAATCTTTTTCACCGACAACAGACTTGTTCCCGGTAACAGTGCAAATGAAATCAGCCTTTTTCACAGCCTCTCTCATCGGCATTACCTGGAAACCGTCCATCACAGCCTCAAGAGCTTTCACTGAATCAATCTCGGCAACAACCACATGCGCGCCCATACCGTGAGCACGTGAAGCAAGTCCCCGTCCACACCAACCGTATCCTGCAACCACAAAAGTAGAACCTGCGACAAGTCTGTTCGTAGCGCGAATAATTCCATCCATAGTGCTTTGTCCCGTACCGTAACGGTTATCAAAAAAGTGTTTGGTCATCGCCTCATTAACTGCTAATATCGGAAACTTCAATTTTCCAGCCTTGGCCAATGACTTCAAACGGATAACTCCAGTAGTGGTCTCTTCCGTTCCACAGACAATGCTTGGCAATTGCTTCACTCGATTTTTATGTAATTCAGAAACCAAATCCGCGCCGTCATCCATCGTGAGAGTTGGGTTCGCATCCAATACCGCGTTTATGTGCTTAAAATATGTTTTACTGTCCTCGCCCTTTATCGCAAAGGTTGGAATACCATAATCCTTTACCAAGGAAGCCGCCACATCATCTTGTGTTGAAAGCGGGTTTGAAGCGCAGAGAAATACATTAGCTCCACCCTCTTTAAGAGTTATCGCGAGATTTGCCGTCTCGGTGGTAACATGAAGACAAGCCGCCAAAGTAATACCTTTCAACGGTTTTTCCTTTTTAAAACGTGCTCGAATCTGCCTTAAAACCGGCATATCGTTCTCCGCCCACTCAATTCGTAATTTACCCTTCGGCGCTAGGCCGATATCCTTTATATCGTAGTTCATAGTGGATAAGGTTAACCTTTTTTCAAAATCTTCACAACCCCCAAATTGACTAAATGACTATGTGAAATTCGCACAGTTGCTTTTTTTTCATTTATGACTAGGATTTGTCTAGATTCGACATAAATCAAAAAGCAGTCAACCTCAACCCACAGGAGCACCTAATGTTCTATAAAAAATGGATTCGTCCTCGGCTTTTCCGGCACGATCCGGAAGAGATTCACGACCGTGTCCTTTCGGCAATGAGACGCGCAGGAAAGATACCGTTTCTCAAATCCGCAATCAAAGCGGTATGCACAGTTCACGACAAGAGGCTCAGCCAACAACTGTTCGGTCTTACCTTTCCCAATCCTGTCGGATTGGCAGCGGGAATGGACAAGGGAGGAGTCGCGCTTCCAGTGTTTGGAGCGTTGGGCCTCGGCTTCCTTGAAATGGGTGGCATCACGGCACTGAAACAAAGCGGTAACGACAAACCCCGAGTATTCCGTGTGCCTTTGGATGAAGGTCTGATAAACCGTATGGGGTTCAATAACCCGGGCGCGGAAGAGACTGCGTATCATCTTGAATCCGAAAAACCACCCAGCGTTCCTCTCGGAGTGAACATCGGAAAATCGAAGATTGTCGATGTGAATGACGCAGATGAAGTGGCCAGCGATTACTGCTACACACTTCGCCTACTTCATCCGTTCGCTGACTTCTTCGTGGTCAATGTCAGTTCACCCAATACACAGGGACTTCGCGGTCTACAAGAAAAGGGATCGCTCCGAAATCTGCTTCGGGCAATCCAAAACCAGAATCTCAAGATGCCGAGGAAGCCAAGAGAAGATCCGAAACCAGTTTTGGTCAAGATTGCACCGGACCTGACTTTCGAGCAGATTGATGACGTCCTCGCGGATATCAAAGAAACTGGCATAAAAGGTATCGTGGCGACCAACACCACGGTCAAAAATGACGGTTTCAAGACAACCGGAAAGGTGATGGAAGAACAAGGTGGACGAAGCGGAAGACCTCTCTTCACTCGCACACTCGAGGTTATCAAGCACATTCACAAACAGTGGCCTTCACTTCCCATCATCGGAGTCGGTGGAATCTTCTGTGGAGATGATGCTCACAAAGCGATTCTTGCCGGAGCATCCCTCGTCCAAATCTACACGGGCTTTGTGTATGAAGGACCGATGACTGCGCGAAACATCAATGTCAAACTCCTGGATCACATGGAACGAGACGGGATGAAGTCCGTAAGTGACTGGCGCCCGGAGGTTAACCGCAATTGATTTTTAAGCAACCAAGCAAGCTTTCACAGGCTTGCTTTTTCTTTTTCAAAAGTTAGTATGGGGAAAGTGTTAAAAAATTGAACACCGACAAAAAAACAAAAAGGCTCACATATGGAAAATTATGAAGTTCTACCGAATGAAAAGTCCAAAGTTCTGGCCGGTACACGAAAAACATTCATCAAGTTCTGCCTGACTCACGGACACGCCCGCGACATTCCGAAAGGTAAAGTTGAGGAACGAGAAAAACCAATCTCGAGGATGAAACTGGCAGTTAGAACAACGAGCTGGTGGGCGCAACACGAGATCTGGCAACCGAACACGCAAGTGCCGGGAGCAATTCTTGTTGCAAACGATGTACTCGCCTATCGTCAGTGGCTTGAAAAATTCACGCCAATTTACAACGGCAAAAAAATGCGACACAGTGTGAGCTTGAAGCTCATGCCGAACACCACAAAAGAAGTACTCCAAGCTGCGTGGGACATTGGCGTCCGGACAGTAAAAATCTATCCGGCAGGAATTACTCACTCAAAGGAAGGTTGGAGCTCCTTCAAAAAAGACATGTACCGGCCTATACAGTGGGCTCTGGAAATAGGGTTTATTGTGTGTAGCCACGGTGAGGAAACGGGTAACCACATCGACACTTATGATCGAGAAAACTGTTTCGTTCGTCTCCGTTTCAAACGACTTGTTTACAGGGACTTCCCTGGTGGAAGGTTCAACCTGGAACACATCTCGTGTGAACGAACGATTGATATCGTCGGTGAGATGCCCGCAAACGTAACCGGTGGATTGGCCATTCAGCACGCAATGATCACGCGCAACGACCTACTCGAATGGAAAACATGCGACGGGAAAACGGGTCTCAACCCCATCAATCATTTCCGTCCTCCCGCGCAAAAAAGTAGGGACATGCACGCGGTTCGTTACGTGATGTTTAAGGCGCACAGATCGGCATACCGAAAATTCCACAAGGGTCCTGATTCCGCGCCCCACAGAGAAGAAGACAAGCTTTGTATTTGTGGTTGTCCCGGTGCCTTTGTCTCACCGACTCTTGGACCAATGACAGTCGACTTGTATGATCAAAATGGGAAGCTCGATACCCCGGCATTCTACGCGTTCACGGTAGAAAACGGCGCGCGAGCATTCGGAATCGAGGTTAATCCGGAAGACACATTTGAACTGGTGAAAGGAGACTGGACTGTGCCCGACAGTTATGGCAACGTCCTCTCATTTTTCGGTGGCCGGAAGCTTTCATGGAGACCCGTCGAACCCGCCGCTCTCAATCCGGAACTTCTGCTCACTAATTAGACACACCACTCAACTTCGTTCGAGTGGTTTTTTTCATAAAGCATTCGCAATCATCCGCGCAACCGCCTGAAGTTCATCCTCGGGACTGTCTTCCCTGCTTCCAGGTCTATACAAAAATTTTCTTGGTTCTGCTTCAGTAATCCCTTCATCACCTTTTTTTCTGGGCACCATATGTAAATGAAAATGCGGAACATTCTGACACGCCACTTTTCCCTCGTTCCAAGCAAAGTGAAAACCTTCGGCTACAAATACTTTTTTCAAAACGGGAATTAGTTTGTCACGTAAAGCTAAAACCGCTTTCACTTCTTTTTCAGTCATTCCATCAAAAGTTTCCACACAGCGAACTGGAGAAATAAGAATATGTCCTGGGGTAATAGGTATGTTGGTCAGAAACGCAAATGCCAACTTGTTCCTAGCGACAGCTCTTTCTTTAATCTGCGGAAGTTCGCAAAATACGCAAGATTTTTTAATTTTAGTTTTCATACTACGTATTGTAACTTATACAAAAAAACAAAACACCCTTGTCGGGTGTTTTGTTTTTATTCAAACTACATCGTTGAACCACCAGTCGTACATTCCTTGCAGACAGACTTGTGGGTTGCAATCTCGACGATTGCCGACAAACCGACAAGAATATATACAACCTGCACAACTGCCGGCCAACTACCTAAAAGCATCTCGACGACGTTGTATCCAACAGCCGTAAGACCCCAGTTCAATCCTCCGACTACAAGAAGGATGAATGTGACCATGTGTAATCCTTTCATATAATTATAGAATTTCCTGTTTGGCGCATTTCTTCGTTGCCTCGCTCGTTTGCTCCCGCGCAGTAGCATCTAACTACAGCTTGGTCGCAAGCCTCGCTCGCGCCTCGAACTGCATCCAAACATTTAAATTCTTAAATAAATTCGCTCTTATAAAAAATGCGACCGAGCCGTTTAATGCTCCTAATTATTATACAATACATACACCCATCCGTGGAGAGCACTGGTGGATAACTTCCTTTGTGATCTAATTGAATAGGGCCATAAACTTCATCGGGTCCACAGACACCTTATCAATCCAAACACTCACGTGAAGATGCGGGCTCTCGGCATAGCCAGTGGAACCGCTAAATCCTATTGATTGTCCCAGCTTCACAAGTTCGCCTTCATTTACTTTTATTTTCGATAAATGCATATAGACCGTATGCAGTCCAAAACCATGATCGACAATCACTGTTTTTCCATAAACAGTAAGTATCTTTGCAAATCTCACAATCCCCCTATTCATTGATGTGACGGGAGTACCTTCGCCTGCCCTAAAATCGGTACCTTTGTGGGTAATCGAATATCCGACAGTTTGACGGGAATAACCGTACGGGTCTGTGACAACAGGAGTTACAACCGGAAATTTAAAATCTGCTGACCATAATTGCTTAGAAATACTTTTGACGGAATATATTTTCTGATTTTCCTGTGAAAGCGTACTGACCAACACACCCGCCGCCTTCGGAGTATTGCCTCCCAGCTTTTCTGGGATTCCCAAAGGAGCCTCTACCTTTTCACGTTTACCTACCGTAACAATTTTTTCCAATTTAGAACCATCGAGCAATGTCACTACAACCCTGTAATCACCCGGCTTTCTGTTTAAATCAATGCCAAAAAATGCGGAAGGTTTATTTTTGAAATTAAAAACCCCAGCTTTCTTACCGTCAAAGGAAATACTCTTCACTGATGCGACACCCTCCACTGAAACTAAAATCGGCTCACCTTGGATATTTTTCCCGGGATACACAGACACACCGGAATCGACTGCATTTACATTTGATGCACAGGCAAAAAAGATAACCGCAAGCAACGGAACAAAATAGAATCTCATATTGCAATTATACTACCAAAATCATCCCCTCTCCCCCTTTCGAAGGGGGAGAATAAAAGAGGGGGTTAAGATTAAGTCATAACCACCCTCAATCCCTCCTTCGAAAGGATGGAAGGGGAAAAACATGAGCTCAATCCCTTCCTACGGAAGCTGTACACCTTGGAAACGGAGGGGAGGAAGAGAGTAGTTTCGTAATTCATAGTTGAATTAATTGCCTGCCTTACACTTTCTACACAACTCTCTCATATTTTCCGGAACATAATCACAGGACGGTGCCATAGCCAAATTCGGGCAAGCCTGCTTCATCATTATCGCCTCTTTTTCTTCAGCAGTCGGGGCCTTCTTTCCTTCGGGGACACCTGCGGGCGCGCCTCCTTCAGGTACCCCCTCGGGTCGATAATCATCACCCGGAATGTTGTCCGGCATACCCTGAGGTTTAAAATTCTTCATACACTCTTCGACAGCTCCCTGTACCGCTTCCGGTCCGGTCAACTTCGAAAAATCACCTACCTTATCCTTAATACAGGATTGGATTTCAGGAGGAGCTTTCTGTAGCTGACCCTCAAAAGATTTAGCGATTGCCGATGCACATTCCTGGAATGCCTTTCCTGTTTCAGGTCCAATATCTACATCCTCTCCCGCTTCTACCTTACTCACAAGACCGGCACCAAGCTTATCCTCAATACATTTCCTGGCCTCCGGTGGCATTTTCTTCAAACCATCGCGCATTTTCTTCAACCCCTCGGTCTTCATCGCCTCAAAACAGGTTTTCAAAACATCTCCTGTCTCCGGCTTATCAATCTCCCCGGCAAGCACCTTGGCCATCCCGTCTTCACCAAGTTTACTCTTGAGACACGCAGTAGTTTCCGGTCCTGCCATTTTCAATCCCTCGTTTATTTTCTCTTTAATCTCCGGCATCATTTTTGCCATACAGGTTCTGATTTGCTCTCCCATTTTTTGCGTTGGCATAAAACTACCATCCTCAATTTTGTTTACAATATCATCTCCAAGTTCACTTTTCAGACAATTAATTCCTGAAGCTGGTATTTGCTTGATTCCTCCACGCAACCTTCCCATTCCCTCCTTAATTTCTTTTAATTTTTCTTCAGGAATCAAATTGTGCTTCTGCGCAAAATCCAAACATACGGCTTGATTTGCCACTTCGTTACAATACGACTCGCAAGTCTCTTTCGAGCGACATCCTCCGGGACCCTTACCTCCGGTCTTTCGGACCATTTCCGCTTCTTCTTTGGACATAAATCCTGCCTTCTCGGCGAAATTGGCACACTCCACCATATTTCCCTCTACAGCACAGTACGATTCACACTCTTGCTTTGTCTTACACTTTCCTGGAGATTCACCTTTGGCAATAAGTGGTAAGACTTTTCTCGCTTGTACGGCATCCTCTTTGGAAACAAATCCCGCCTTTTCTGCAAAACTCAAGCACTCCTCACCCTTACTTGGATCAGCGCAATAATTCTCGCAAGACTTCTTGTCTTTACACCCACCAGGCAATTTTGCGCCTTCACCCAAAGCCTTCGCTATTCTTTCCGCGTCAGCCAACTGATCGGCAGGAATTAAATTGTGCTTTTTTGCGAAAGAAATACACTCGGCACCTTTTGAAATATCGTTACAATAATTCTCACAGGATTTCTGGTCCTTACACCCTCCAGGACCCTCACCTTTCAAAACATCCTGGAACTCTCGAGCTTTTTCCGCCTGTTCTTTCGATATCAAGCCATTCTTCTCCGCATAGCCTACACATGCGATCGTATTTTGCGAGTCATCACAAAACTTTTTACATTCCGCCTCACTTTTACAATTTCCCAATTCCACCACGGGAAAACGATTCTTTTCTTCTTCCAAACCGAGCAAATGTCCTACCAATCCGTATTGCGGGTCAATCACCGTACCGTCATTTGCGAAAGTGTAGACTCTTCCCCACATATTGAGCTTAAAATCCTCCGGCTTCTGAGTCTTGTACGCCACAGTTATCGAACCATTGGCAGCCTCGTTCCAACCAGTCACCGTCCAATTTGAACTTCCGGAGTCATAACGGACACTGTACTTTTTTCCTGCCATCAAAGTTCCCATAGGGTCAGAAGCTCCTTTCCAACCGGAATCATCAAACTTTGAAACGTCGAACAAAACGCTGAAGGTCTTGCCGGATTTTATAAATGACTGCCATTTTCCCAAAGAAGATTGAGCGTTCACAACAATGGTGAGACTGACAAATACAGAAAACCCTATAATCAGAACGCCGAGCAATGTTTCAGAAAATAACTTTTTGTGAAATATAGTATTCATAGAAGTTAGTTAAAAGGGATTAACCTTAGCTTCCGAAAAGGGATTGATCTGTTTGGTAAAAGGGTTTGACTCAGGGACTTTTTCAATCGGATTCTCCGTGCCGGACTTACTATATACTTCTCCTCCAAATGCCGGCGTTTCCACGGCACCTTTTTCATTTCCTCCCTTAATGCTATTTAGCACCTCCGATGTGTCTCCTTTAAAATAATTCCATCCCAAAAATATCAAAATAATAACCACCGCTACAACAAATATTTTTTTCATTTAATTTATGCAATAAATACGACTAAACGCTTTCCGGTAGAGCCGGAAAACAAATAATAGAGTGCAATTTATACGACCAATCACACCATCAAGTATCTAATGGTATTTATTGTATACCCGTCACAAAAACCCGCAAGAGCATTATTTATGATTTCAGATCCAAACAAACAGAATTGAGGCAATACCTTCTTTTGGCTGGCTTACCGTCTTGTCGTAGGACCGCCTGCCTGCCGGTAGGCAGGTCGTTGAAAACGTGGCCTAAGTGAGACCCACAGTTTGCGCAAACAATTTCAGTACGAACCATTCCCCCTGAATTATCCTTAACTTCCTTCACAGAACCGGAAATAGCTTCGTCAAACGACGGCCAGCCGGTACCGGAATCAAACTTAGCATCGGAATTAAACAATGCCTGACCGCAGGCAACACAATTGTAAGTACCCTGCTTTTTCTCATGTAAAAGCTTACCGCTAAATGACGCCTCGGTTTCCTTCCCACGTAAAACAGCATACTGCTCTGGAGTCAGCTTTTTCTTCCATTCTTCTTCAGTTTTGGACATTGTTTTATTCATATTTTTCTTCATTCCTCCTTTATAAAAGGAGGTGGCAAGTCCTCGAGACGGAGGATTTCAAAATCCCTCCCCCCTCGCAGACTCGGGTACTCTCGCCGACGTTTCTCCACAGACTACGACCTTTTACAAAGGGAGAATTAAGAATTACCTCTTTTCTAATAAATCGGCAAATTCTTTCTGCACTTTTTCTAATTTCGGATTAATTATTACTTCGCAATAAGGGTTATCCGGATGCGTAGCAAAATAATCGCGGTGATAATTTTCCGCTTCATAAAACGTGTCGAGTTGAGCAAGTTCGGTCACCACAGGAGCGCCGTGCTCATTTGACGCATTGATTTCTTTAATAAAATCCTCCGCCACTTTTTTCTGCCCCTGTGTTGTGTAAAAAATCACCGAACGATATTGGGTGCCAGCATCATTACCTTGTCTGTTCAACGTTGTCGAATCATGGCTACTGAAAAAAACAGTCAGTAAATCTTTGTATTCAACCTGCTTCGGATCATACTCAATACGAATCACCTCTGCATGCCCGGTACTACCACTACTTACCTGCTCATATGTCGGATTTTTGGTCGTACCTCCCGCATATCCGGGCAAAACACTACCCACACCTTTCAGCATTTTAAACACCGCCTCGGTGCACCAAAAACATCCCCCGCCAAAAACCGCCACCTCGTTTTTCCCCATACACTTATTTTACTATATTAAATGCGATTTATGAAAAATAAAAAACAGGACAAATATCCTGTTATGGCTTAGCGATCCCGAGTCTTCCAGACCTGCGAAGTTTAATCGATGTGAGATAGCCCGGTGAGGTGGTTTTGCCTGGGTCAGGATGTGGCAACGCCACAATGATGCGTTTTGCATTCCTCTGACTCCCTGCGAGAACCCCGCCAAATTGCTGTTTCTGAGAAGCAATACCTGACTTTTTGACTTCGTGTTCCATAATATTATCAAGTCCGTACAAACTTTATAAAAGACCCGACAGCATGTCAAACATAGGCTAATCCACACCCCCTCTTGCACGCTTTCCAGCCAGTGGTATAGTGGAAATACAGATGCGCGGATACGTATTTACAACTAAGACCACTAAGAAGACCTGCATACAATTGAGGGTTTCTTTTTGGCATCTATAAAATCACGCGCAACTCCTAGATACTAAACAAAAGCCCTCAAAGTGAGGGCTTTTGTTTTGAGTTATCTCAAATTGGTTCTTTGACAATCTAAATCTATGAAAACCCAAATATCACTGGATATTCATTTGTCCATTCTCAAACGTGTCGGAGAGTTCGGGAGAATCACCTATCAAGCCAAAGTAGTCGTCGGGGAAAGAATCCTCAGCTCGGAACCGGAAACTGAAGAAGTATTCTGGTGTTGCGCATCGGGAAGAAATCTATTTGATTGCTGTAAAGCAATACGTGAACATGCTCTTTGTTGGATTAAATCTCAATTAATCACCGAAGTGACAGGACTCACCGATTCGGAGACACTACCTGTAACATTAAACACTGAAGAAAATCATATCGACATCAAACCCGTAACCTATAACGACTGGTTTCTCGACGCTCATCTATTATGACAACAAAAATTATTCGGTTAGTGATTAGCCAAACGAGAGAGGATCTCGTGCGGACAGGACAACCACTGGAGTACTTCGCTACCGCCATCTATGAGGAGACTCTTGGCACAAACGGTGTGCCGAGAAAAGACCTTGAAAATGTGGTCAGCTCCTGGTCTGTTGTGGCGGATGGTGGAGAGGAGCAAACTCTCAATCGCCTCAAAGCCCAGGTGAGCAGTGTGGCAAGGAGCAAAAATATTCTAAGGGTGAAGTGGGTTTATAGCGGAAACACATGGGAATTGTGAATGTTCTTGCTTGTTCTTTCTTGTAAGCGCTCGTATCCTCGAGCGCTTTTCATTTCCAAAATATAAAAGACAAAATCAGAAAAGAGTGGTAATGTCTGATGGGAACAATACTGAATTATGAGCCAAAGAACTGAAGAAAAGAAAGCGTCGCGGGGCGGTCTGCATGACTTGGCATTCTACCTTAATCACAGACGACGTACTCCGTCTCGTCCATGGAAGAATGCAGCCAGTCAAAAAAGCGCACTTATCAGATGCAATACCTGCGGTGCGGAAAAAACCGTCAAAGTTGGTGCAAATTGGAACCCTGAATCTTCCGGAGGAATGCTCTCATCCTGTAAGGGCACCTGCAATGCAGGAACAAGTGGCACCTTCCACCAATTCGTGAAATTTGAAAAGGCAATTCCCTCTCAAGAAACCCCCAAGCAATAGCTTGGGGTATTTTATTTTTTGTTAAACCACTCCTTTATCTTAGTCCAAAAAATCAAATCGAAACCTAGAAGTTCGAGTCCTACGAAGATAAGCCACGAACCCGGAGTAAGCGGAGTGACAAGCGCCAGGAAACCCACAATTATCAAAATAACACCGATGGTTTTTTTAATCTTCGGGTTTACCGCCATTACTCTTTTGAAATATTCCTTCATTAAGTTTAACCTCGGAGAGCCTTCTGATGCTTCGCGCTCCAAGCATAAAATGCGATTGATGCCGAAGTGGCGGCATTGAGCGATTCACACTGCGGGTGCATCGGAATCGAAAGTAGTTTATCACAAAGTTCTTTTGTCTTTTCTCTTATACCCTCAGACTCATTACCGAGGACAAAAACTGTCGGCAAAGCAAACTCCTCCTTTGTCACAACATATTTCGCATCCCCCGAGAGACCGTAAACTGCAAATCCCCTGTCCTTCAAATCGCGCAATGTCGTGTTTATATTTCCAATAGAGACGAGTGGTACGCGAAACGCCATACCCGCTGAAACCTTTGCGACTGCTCCGGTAATTTGGGCTTGATTGTGCTCCGGTATAAGGACCCCCGAGACACCGAAAGCTGCTGCGCTTCGTATCACCGCTCCGACATTTTGTGGGTCTTGCACTTCCGCCAAAAGGACAAGTGAGGTTTCCGGACCGACAATAAGCTGTTCTGCAAACTCACCGTAATCGCGAATCAAATGAGCGAAGGAAACTGTAGCGACAACTCCTTGATGGACCGCTGTGGCATCTATTCCTGAAGGAAGTTTGTTAACTACAGAAATACCGGACTTCTTCAGAAAAGAGATGAACTCCTGGTCATCGAATTGTTTGGTAATAAACACCTCAGAAACTGCCCTCCTCGCATGAGTAAGAGCTTCCGCCAAGGCGTGCTTTCCATATATGAATGTTTTGGTATCTATCATAGGTTTTTCAAAGTATACATAATTAACGAGTAAGATGCGAGATTTCTGTCTTTGTTGTAGTATGAAGTGACAATGCAAAAAAACAGCGATTTTTGGAATAAGGAATACAAAAAAGGGGGACATCTGGCACTTTCGGAAGAACCAAGTGGTGATTTGATCAAATTCACCAGATTTCTTGAACGCTCTCACGGCAGAAAAATCTTAAACCCCACTTCAAGCGTCCTAGACCTTGGTTGTGGTAACGGACGCAACCTCATATATCTTGCGGAGAACTTCGGTATGCGAGGGATGGGCTACGATATCTCAAACGAAGCCGTCAATATCGCAAAAAAATCAAGCGAAAATCTTCCCATACAGTATGAGGTACGCTCGATTGCCGGGACATTTCCCCTACCCGACTCATCACAATCAATCGTCCTGGATATGATGACTTCACATTTTCTGGAAGCTTCCGACCGCAGAAATCTTGTCGAAGAAATTGCGCGAGTATTAAAACCCGGAGGCTGGCTTTTTCTTAAAACTTTTCTTCTGGATGAGGACCTCCATGCCAAACAACTTCTGCGTGACAATCCTGCGAATGAGCCCGGCTCATATATCCATCCTAAAATCGGTGTAGCCGAGCATGTCTTCACGGAAGAAGAAATTCACGAAGCTCTCGCCTTGCATTTCACAGTCCACAAAATATCCAAATCTCATCGACACCGTGAGGATGGACACGCCTCAAAACGCCGAAGTATGTCGGTGTATGCGGAGAGGAATTATTAGGGACGATTTAGAGAGCGCGGAAAATAAAGATACCGGCCGTGACGAGAATCACGCCTAATATCCCGAACCAACTTCGCATCTTTCTGACCGGCAATTCAGATAGTAATTCCGGAAAGAAAATATATGTAAGACCTTTGGCCAAAGCGAGCCAGCCGAAAATAGTCACCGCAACTTTAAACGAGCTACTCCAGACGTTGTATTGGATAAGCATTACCGAACCGATAAAAACCAAAATAACCCCAGTGAGATAGACAACGGCGGGATGTGCAAAAAAATCCTTGAGGATTACAGGCAAGGTCTTGCCCTTAACGACAAGAAAAGCTCCGCTTACTATTAGGTAAATCGCGAACACTTTCGCGACGACAAACGCTAGTTCCATTTAGATAAAATAGTTACTTATAATATCAAAATTATAACACAAACTATTCCCACTTTTTATTCTCTGTAGTATTGCAGTATTGCCTTGATACCGGCAAGATTCTTTTCCCATTCGAGGGTTTCGTGCGTGGAAAGCTCCACGGTAACTGCGGGAATATTGATTGACGCAAGCCAATCCTCAATCGCTCCCGTGGTCACATACGCATCAAATGTTTTTATCGCAGGATAGCCGGAAGCACTCGAGTAAACATTCATAATCTCAAGAGTACCGGGGAGAATACCCCTTTCACATTGTGAGGCGTACACGCCATTGGATTGACTGTGCCAGAAAATCACGGCAGACGGATTATTTTCCGAAATGAAACTTCGCAAGGCTTCCGACTCAGGCTCAGAAAAAGGCTTCGTACCGGCACTTACAGTTTTTTGTTGCCAGGTGCTTTTCGGTTGCCACTTACAATCAAAGTTGCGATTGAGGTCCACTTCATTCGCATTGAAACGTCCCGATGCTAGAACTTTTTTGTCTTTAGAGACATCGGAAATATCAAAACGACCCTCTTTTCCGGTCACGCGGAATACTCCATCCGGATTGGCTGACGGGATAACAGTTACAGTAATATTTTTCGGTACAATCTCTGGATTGGCGTCCAGATAATCCTTGAACAAATACACGAGAGAAACACTGTTCCATTCATATCCTCCGTGAATACCCCCTACAAGAAGAAGACGTTTTTCGCCGGAGCCGTAAGTGTAGGAATCAATGTCGCGTCCATCTACCGACCTACCGATTACCTTATGCACCGGCTCCAAAATTTCCTTTACGACAACCGGGATTACCACGGGCTCTTTTTTTGAAAAACTAAGCACCGCGACCACACCTAAAACAATCACTATAAAAATGATAATTATTATAGTGACCGGCCTCGTGAAAGGTGAACGCATTATTTCGAGTAGTACTTAAGTAGAGACTCAATACCCTTTTGGTTCTTTGTCCACTCTGTATCGGTGTGATTTGTGAGAAGTACACTAATAGCAGGAATATTTTTCTTAGCCATCCAATTGACCATATCGCCCGTAGTCTCATAGACATCAAAGCTCTGGTAGGCGGGATACCCCGAAGCGTCAGCGAATAGATTTGTTATCGTCTTTGTCTCCGCAGAAACACCGCTATTGCAACTGGATGAGTAGACACCACCGGCCGAACTGTACCAAGCAACCACCGCCACAGGATAGCTTCCTTCGACATATGCTTTTATCGCCTGACTTTCAGGTTCTGAAAATACTGCGCTTCCCCCACTTACCGTCTTACTCTGCCATTTTGCGCTTGATTTCCAATTGCAGTCAAAATTGCGATTGATATCTACGTTATTTGAATTGAAACGTCCGGCTGTCTGGACAGCTTGTGAAGGATTCACATCTGAAGCTTTGAAATCTTCCGTAGTAGCGACAACATCAAACAATCCGTCGGGATTTACCGCGGGGATAACCGTGACTTTTAGACTTTGTGGAATAGCGGTCGGATTTGCCTTGAAATACTCCATCGCCTCATATGCGACTTTGGCCGTATTCCATGAGTAACCGCCATGAATACCTCCGACAAACAACACTTCTTTAGTACCGGCACCATAGTGATATGCGACAATATCACGACCCTCGACAGATTTGCCGATGACCGTCTTACTTTTATCTTCTATCTTCACCGTCTCCGTATCAGTCTTCTGACTGTCGTCAGTCGGAGCAGTCACGACAACCTTATCATCCGATTTAGGGGCTATCGGACTCTGAAAAAGAAAATATACGCCAAAACCTACGATAATGACGACAAAAAGAGCAATGAGTGTGTTTTTCATATTGATTTAGTATAACACGATAATAATAAAAGGTTTGAATACGTTATAAATATAGACGAGCTGTACCGAAATTTATTACAGTTTTCAAAAGACAAACCAGACCATGTCTGAGAGAATATCAATCAAAAACGCTTATCAAGTAGGCGTCGATTTGTCGTTGATCCACATCATAAAAGTTCAATTTATTGTCATGAAGGCTTGTAGCAAGCTTCACACCGACAAAACGCCAATGCCACGGCTCATACACGTAGTAGGTATTGCCTTTCGGATATGAAAGTACAAAACCGAAACGATACGCGTTATCGAGAAGCCATTTGTATGAATCCGTACTCTCAAAACTCTCGAGCTTAGCGGTACTTGTACGGGTACCGATAAAATCCAAAGTCGTCCCAAGCTGATGTTCCGAATATCCCTGGTCCGCGGAAAACGAATTGGCGGTACCGGCTCCGTACACGACGGTGTACACGGACTTGAGAGATTGTTGTTCGTCAAATGATCTGTATGCGGACTTTACATACAATGGCTTTCCATTGGCTTTTGCCGCATCGAGCATTATCTTGAGAAATGGCCATGCCTCAGTCATAAATTGTTCGTTTCGAGTCTGGCTGAACCTATAATCTACCGGGATATCGGTCAGGTGCGCGGGCACATAATTCTCATTCATAAAATACACCTTGGAATACTTCTTCAGAAGTTCCGGGTCAATCTGCGAAAGTTTCTGTAGGTTTCCGACAGTGCCCGATATGGAACCGACAGTCTGTTCCACTCCCCCAACCTTTGATTTCACATCATCAATATTTTGTTGAGCGTTCGAAAGAGTGTTGGAAAGCCCGCTAGTCTGTGAGCGCAAATCGGTGAGATTCTCCGAAAGCTGGTTCGTATTTTTCGCCAGCGCGGAAGTGGTGGATGCCAATTCGGAGGTAAGAGTCCCTACATATTGGGACAATGTGGAAACGCGAATAAATAGATATATAAAAACCGTGCCAAGCACGACAAATACAATTCCCGCAGGAATCATATGATGAAATGGGCTTTTTTTATCTTGAGGTTCCACAGGAGCATTATAGCACCTGCGCCACTATTGCGCCCTAATACGCCATTTTGACTACTTTGTCCAAATATATTTGACGGCTTTCCAAGCATACTTGGCCAGCAATACTGCGATAAATATGTATAGAAGAATCGGTAAAAGCCAAAGTAGGAATCCGGCTAGACCTATTGTGACAGACTGAAGCACTGAGCTTATGGTGTTTATCAGACTCTTAAACGAGGCCTTCCATGAATCCGCGAGGTTTTCTCCATCAAAGAACTTATTTTCATACACACTTACGTTGAAAAACGTATACTTTAATCGGTCGAGCTGGTCTGACTTTGCTCGCTCTAGCTGATCGAGCTGGGCATTAATGTTTATCCTCTCCTGCGTCAAACGCTCGATAATACCGATTTTGCTGTCGATGATTTTAGCCAGCGCGTCAGCGTTTTGCGTACGCGTAGCAAGCGCGGTAATCTCGTCATAGGCAAGCAACGCATTCGTAAGCGTCCTGTCTATCGAGTCACGCTTCTTTTCTAATATTTCCGTCTCACTCGTGAAATCATCAATTTGTCGCTTGATCGTCTGAATATTTTCGGTAAAATCTTTCGGGTCCATAGATTTGACTGTCGAAAGAATCTCATCCACATTTTCGTGTTCAACTTTAAAATTAAAATAACACTGTCTATCGGACTCCGAAGTACTCTCGAAGATAACATACGAAAGTGATTTCAACTCTTTTATTTCTCCGCAGGTTTTCGCAGTGTTTCGTGTCTCAAAACGTGCAGAATAATCGGTCACTTCATACGCTTCCGCGTCATTATCTGTCGTACCTCCTCTTGGAGGAATAATTGGCATGACATTTCGAGTGGAAAGTGTCTTCCCCGCACTGCCTCCGTAAGAAACTGAGCTCTCGCCGTAATTCGCATACGAATCGTATGCTACCGAAGCAGAGGGGATGCTACCGCCAATAGAAAACGTGCCTCCACCCTGCTTTGTGAATGATGTGACTACCGAAAGTAGCAGTGCAAGAAGGATGACCAAACCTATACCGATAAAAACAATTTTTGCCACCTTCGCTGGAGTCAGATTGTATTTTGATAGAAAATCCATAAATAATAAATTAACTTCTTTTATAAATATTGTAGACGGAATAAAGCGCAGTCAGAGTCGCGACAAAAAACATACCGGACAAAATACCTGCCGAAATCGGTAAATCGTACAACTTCGCAAAATCGTAATATACATAAATGCCAAAAGTCACGGCTAGGCCGTAGAGATAACTGCGACGCTTCATAGCCGAGAGAATGGCAAAAACAGCGACAAGCGCTTCAAGTGCGATAGAAACAGGTTGGAGATATTCCATAACTAGGGTTAGTTAATGTTAATAAAGCTATTATACCATCTGTTTGTTGACATTGGACAACATTATCCATACAATCTCGCCAGACAAAACTGAAAATCGATAAAAAGAAAGCTCTCAAATTATGAATACGAAGACGACCAACGAAGGTGGCCGTGTGTTGTGTGTCGGCCTTGGCGGAGTCATCATGAACAGCACCACCGCGACCGGTGACATCATGCCACCCAGTCCTCTCTCAGTTTTAGACTACGCCAAAATAAGGCCAATGCCTGACGCATTTGAAATCCTCAAAATCCTGAAAGAAAGACGCGACCGAGGATACCCGAACATCCACGTGGTCTCGAGAGTCATGAATCAAGGCTACGCGCAATCCTGCGGTGATTGGATACGAAGACAGAAAGGAAACGAATTCGTGGTTTCGAAGGACGGTCCGGCTTTCTGTTACAGACGGGAGGAAAAAGCCGACATCTGCAAACGCCTGCGTGCGGATGTTATGATAGACGACCGCCTCGACGTACTTCGTTCCATGATCAATGTAGCCAACAGACTAATCCTGTTCTGTCCAACGGATGAGATTGACTGTAAGGCGCATTGGCAACTCGTGACGACCAGCAAGATAATCTTGGCCAACTCGTGGGACGAAGTTGCCGAAATCCTCTAGTCACAACTTCCCCAACAAACTGAGCACTCCTGCTCAGTTTTTTCATATTCATGCAACTTAAAGTTTTAGCAATAGCTCTTGCCCATCATTCAAACATATAACCTAACTTTCTATGATAGACATCCTAACGATGAAAAAAACTGTCACGCATTGCCGAGGCATCATAACCGGCATTCTGTTCTACTGAAGGACCTTGCTTCCCCATCAACCTCGATTCGATTTCACTCACTGAACGTTGAGCCTCAATCGACTCATCACCGCCAAGACTTGAAGCCTTCTGAAACGCGATAACAATCTTCTCGGATAAGTTTCTCTTCGATGGGTCGTCCTTCAACTTCTCCCACTCCTCGTACGCGACAAGCGTATCATGAAACGCGTTCTTGAAAGCGACTTGATCTGTCGTTTCAAAAACATTTGTAGCGTGGTCGTTTCGACCATCTACAACACCATCGTGAAATCGTTCTATTTTCATGTTAAAAGTATATCATGCAATTATTCCTTACTTAATTCTGTCCTTTCTGGAAGCCGGGCCTTCCGATGCTCTGCGTAATGCATTACCACATCCATAACCGCTTTCAGTACAAGAAAAAGCGGAAGCGCGAACGCCCCGCTCGCGCCGAATGCCGGGTTGAAACCGAGAACAATGGTGGCATGCATCGGAACAATACGCGCGTATGGGCCAAACATTACTTCACCGATGTTGCGACGGACTGACTCCTCCGCCTTGAGGTTGTAGAAAAAAGAAAATGCGTGGTTTATAAAGAAAATAAGTATGGATACACCGATGGCGAGAAAACTTGCCTGCACAGGAACGGATGGTGCCGTCACTCCAAACCCTACCCCCGTAAAGCCGGAAAAAATAAAAATAAGATACCCTACGTGGAAAAACCCGTAATGAAACGCGAAGAATAAAGCCGTTTTAACTTTTGTCCCTTTGGTTGCGGAAACTGCCCGTCCATTCACCCTAAATCCGCTCGTAGAGAAATTCTTAAGCAGTAAGATGCGAAAGAAATTGAAAAGGCCGATGATGATGCTCTGCGCCCAATAGACCAACATCAGAATGACCAGACTCCAGTGTTCGGTAAGCGCAAAATAAATCGTGAACACGTTTGCCACGACGAGAAACCACAGCGACGGGTCCGACAAAAAACCGGGACGTAATCCTTTTTCTTCAGTTTCCATTTCCACAATTCCAGGCCCAAGAGTTATGCTCATCCCAAAATTGTAGCATATTTCTCCTTCCCCTCGCCCGAAACGTACTAGTTTTTAGGATCACTTAACCTTTCCACTTTCTCCTTCCTCCCAATCCCCAAAATCAATTTGATAATCACTGACAATTCAATGCCTTGCGCCATCCCGCAGTTTGAGCTTCTGACTCAGAACAGAACCAATGTTCCCCGTGGCTTTCGTCAATCTGCGTTTTTGCGTACGAACCACACCCTTGCATATGATAGATTTTCTCACCTGACGCGCTAATGTTGCCTTTTATCGTACAAGAAGGATTGGAAGCCGAGGCGGAGGCGCTAGGTGTGGTAGAAACGGCTGGAGCTACACCGCCACACGCGGTCCACAACCCCATTTTATCTTCACGGGCTTTCTTTTCAGCAATTAAAAACAGGTCTTGATATGCCACATCCGGTGGGTAGGAATAGGACTTGGCGAACCCTTGCGTCACCAGAACTAGGTTCACAAGAGCATCGTCAACCCAGACATATCGGAGCAAACGTTTGTATTTATCTCTATCAGTAATATCTTTTTCCAGACGCACCATTTTGCCTTCTACCAACTCTTTATTCTTTTTTGACGCTTCCACACCAAAGCACTGCACCGGTTTACGCGGGTCAACCGTCTCTGGTGTATCAATACCGATATAACGCACCGATTCTGTTTTGCCGTTTATCAGAACCTCAATCGTATCGCCATCCACAACTCGTACGACTTTCACCCTCTCCCCTTCAGTTGAGGGGGAAATGCCGGAGGCAGAAGGTGTGGTGCTTGAACTCGCATTTCCGCTATTCTGCGTGCCCGCGCCAACCGACGCCGTTTGCTCCACTTTACTTGAGTAAAGAGAAGCCTCGGGTGCTGAATCTTTATTAAATAACGCCCCCATCCAAATACCAACGCACAATATCGCCACCCCAGCCCCAACCTTCATAATTATCTTTCTCATTTTTATATCTCAGTTTGATAAATTTGTCTTTTTTTCCAAAATCAATTTGAAAAACCTTTATACCATTTCGGCGTAGTCGGGATAATTTTCCCTTACCAGCGCTTTCCAACTCGCGGTTTCGTTGTTACTGCCTAAATCACTTTTACTATACACAAGCAAAACACAAACTTTGCAGGCCTTTTTATGAATAGCGACAATGCACCTGTTGCCGGAACCGTGCCGTGACTCCCGTGTACCGGAAATTTTAAACTCGGTTTTGCAAATCTTTATGTCTATGGAATCTACAATGATTTCAGCGATGCTTTTACCGGCCAGCACGTTGAAGAACTTAAACTCTTCTTTCAAGAATGAAAGCGTGGTATTCCAAGCACCTTTGTATTTTCTGGCGAATGTTTTTATAAAATGTCTTTCCGTAAACGGCTCAAAAAACACTTCATACGTATCAGTAATACTCATTCGGGTCTTCTTGGGTTATCAAACCGAGAGAAATAATTTCATTCTCGCTCGCGCACAAATATGGAAGTTGATTATGCGTGAACTCGACGATTTCCTTTGTTTTCTTTCCCTTCCACTTGGTTCCGATATCTTGTATCAGTTTTGACTCTTCTTTTTTAATTTCCGTCAAAGCGTTTTTCGCGCCCGCCCGAGTCTCTGATATAAGCATGGCGCCATCTTCTCTTTGCTCAATATCAATCTGTCCGTTTTCATACAAATCATCAATAACTCTGAAATAGGGGTCTGCCACCGGACCATACTGCAATTTTCTATAAGACATTCCGCTCATACTCCGCATGTGATAGTAAAACCAACCGGCGTCCGCAAGATAAACAAGTTTCGCCAGCTTTGTCTTTGGAACCTTTTTATCATGCCGCAAAAAAGCCAATACCATTTGCTTGTATTTTTCGTAGTTGGGAGTCTCCCCACCTTCAAGTTCTTCGCGCGAAACCCCGAGGATTGCGGGAAGCTTTTCAAACTCACTTACAGTCAATTCTTTCTTGCCCTGCTCAACCGTGATATAGGAAGACCGGGACATCCCCAGTTTTAGAGCTACCTGAAGTTGCGAAAGGCCGCGCTTCGTCCGAAGCGCCTTTATAATTGGTGCATATTTGGTACTCATACTTTAAGCCTATCGTATGTGTGTCAATAAATCAAACATAGCGTGTTGATAATCATGACATCCATTTTATACTGAAACATGCACTATTTACTGATACCCGCTGCTCTTTACCCAAGTAAAGAGCAGCGGTGAAGTCGTATTTCTATCCTCGATCTGCTAACTTCCTCATTTCCTCCAGCGCTTCTTCTTTTCCCAAAAATTGTCCGGCTCTGTTTTTATGATTCGGAACATGGTCAAACACGTGAGATACAAATTCGGTCAGCTTTGTTTTGACCGATTCGTCTATTTCCCGGCTCTCTTCGGAAAGTACGGCAAGGATATTATGGTCATTTTCCTCTACACCTTTCTTCTCGGGCTCCCATGCTGTCTCTATTTGTTCCATAAGGCCAATGGGTTCACATTCATATATTTTCCCCGATTCAAGTTTTGTATCGGTAATGATAAAACAATCAAGATTGTCGCCATCTATATTTGTTGTACCAAGTATAAAACCGTATGGATACGGGTACGGACGAGAAACGGACATTGTCCGCTTATATACGAGTGTCTTCTCATCGTAAAGCTTCTTCTGATTTGACTCGGCTTCACTCTCCACAAATACTTTCATCCCAAAATTGTAGCATGAACTACAGGCAGTCTGACCCTAGCCCCCGTATCAACGCGGGAAGGTCACGGCATCAGTAAATTACGCCACAGTATTTAATGATTAATCGTGACTGTCCCCATTCCCTTCTTCACGAGCGTGGTGCTTAGAGCAAGTTTTATGCTATTCGAAATCTTTTAACCACCCCCCATAAGACTGGCAGTAATCGAAATCGACTCCCTGATTTTCAAAAGAAGCTACGCAACTCCTTCTTTGATAATCGTCACGAAGGTTGGCACAATCACTCTTGTTTCCAAATTCTAATCGGGCACTAGAAAAACAACTTGTTTGACGAGTACTCTCAGGAATAAGGTCACACACAGCGATTGCTTGAGGTAAATTTTGAAAGCACGCATTCATAAATTGTGGTACACAATAGCCTTCGGACAAATCACGTGACTCTTGGCATAAATTTATATCTTTTGTCACTTTAGCAATATTCCCAAGACAACGCGCAGAGGAGTCAGCATCATATTGCTGAATGAGCCGACATCCTTTTATATCCATACTGCCAGAAAATAGATTTGCTATGCTGGCGTAACAAGAATCACGATCATTTTTACTTTCTATACTTTTACATTCACGTAATCCAACATCGGGAGTAATCGTCGATAAATTTACAGCTGATTGAATTTTGCTGTACCTCATATGCAATTGAATCTCCTTATAGTATCTATTTACTAAAAAAATAGTCAGAATAATATAAAATATAACTAAATATGCTTTTGAAAATGTTGCTGAATAATAATACTCACTAATGATCAATAAATAGTACGCAACCACAATAATTGGAATATAAAATAATGCGGCAGGAGAACCCGCGGAAGCACTGGGGTTAAATATAAAAAGACCAACGAGAAGAATCGGTAACCAAGTTCCAATAACCAGTTTTGTTGATAATTTTTGGAAATACAGACTTGAAAAAAGAAGAGCAATAATCAGAATGAAATAGATTATTGAATTAAAAATCATGGCCAACAACGGAACTCCATAACTGGCAAACGTGAGGAAAATAAATGCTAAAGCTAAGCATACATATGGTATGTAAAAGAGAGGTTTCTCAATAGTTTTTTGCCTTAGTAGTTTTATGAAGTTTTTCATAATTGTTATTTTAACAATTTATCAACCGAAGCACCAAGCGCTTTTGCTAATCTCTCTAACTGGAGATATTGGGGACAGTCACGATACTTTACTGAAAAGCATGTCGTAGTTATACCCTTCTTGGGCGACCCGCTGAGCGGAGTGTCGTTTCCATATAATATTCATAGTTTTTTTCTTCATACTTTTTTCTCCTTTTTCCCATGCTCATAAATCTATTCTACTTGTCCCACCGAAGCTCTACAAGAGCGAAGGGACCATTTTTATTGTGACTGCGGAGGAGATGAATCCGCAACGACATAGATGTGTCGGCGGAGCCGACTCTTCTACAACAAAGTTTGCCCCGTTGCCTCGCCTAATACCCCGCCGAGTCCGGGAGGGAACCGCTTGCGGCGGGGATAGGACGAGGTCAAACTTTATTTTAGGAAAGAGTACCTGATACCCTTAAATTAAAGATACCTGACCCCTATTCCCTGAGATTGAATCGTGCGAACTTTTCTGGAAAGCGAATTAAATTAAATCTTTAAAATACTGCCAACCCTGACTCTTTCCCTTCGCGCCATATTGTACACTTTTTTCTTTGACTCCTATTACTGGTGCGAACGGTTGATAGACATCATCACTGTTTATCCTGAAATGGTTTCCTTCCTTAATTACCAATCCACCGAATAACACTCCCTTTTTCCCCCTTTTGATTTCTTCCTTTATATATTCTTGAAGCGCTTCAGACTTTAGTTTATTTTCTTCTTCTCTTTGCCCGCTAGCCTTAGTGTCGAATATACCCAGTTTTCCATTTTTAAACATTACCAAAAAATCTGGCTGGAATGTTGAGGCGTCACCATACTTAATACCGAAGTTTAATGCCATATGCTCATTGCCGTTCTGCCACCACCATGTAATCTTATCTTCGTTTTCTTCCAACAAGTCTATAAAAGCTTCCTCAATTTTACTATCAAAACTGAGATACACCTTTTTATCGCGAGGTTGCTTGTACACGGATAAATTGTACTTGTAAGGTTTGTACGTATTGGGATTATAATTTCTATTTTCTGCAATTTCCCAATTAGCATTCCACTCTTCTACTTCCTTAATCTTTTCTTTTATTTCTTTATCTTTTATCGGCTGATACCCCTGAACCGCTTGATCAAAAAGTCTTCCAAAGATATCGGCGTTGTTAAGTATCACGTTTTGAACATAAATGATACCGTTTTCGCGCAAATTGATACCAATATATCTTTTGAACCAATTGTACAGGGCGCTTTTTACTATCGAGAGCGACCTTTTTGGTGCATAACCATTTAGATTTTCTTTTATAACATTTTCGAAAGCCCTTTCTTTATCGTCTGCAGACAATAGGGACTGAAAATTCTCACTTGATTTTATAGTTTCATCAGAAAGATGATCAAATAACCTTGCGTCAATTTGCTTATTTAAGATGATTTCATCCTTACCTTCTAAACTATCAATTTCAACTTTCTTATTTTTCAACTTCTTTTTGTTTTTTTCTCCCATTCCCGCAGTAAAGACACCTCTCTCAATGCCGAAGTATTCACAAAATGCTTCCTCGAGAACTTCATTGAAACTAAAGGTGATATCCCCGTAATCAATTCTGTTCCGATAGTACGACTTTAGTTCTAAAGGTTTATATATAGGTTCTCGCTTTACAAAAATAGACTTGATGATATTCGGATTATATTTCTCTGGTGCAACGGTAAAACTCTTAACGTTGGTGTATACATAGGCACGATTGAGGTCGTCATTTTTGTAATGAATAGTCTCCGGCATGCGCAAAATGCGTCCGACGGTTTGAATCTCAAAAACCAAACTTTTCGTCTCGCGGAACTTCACTAATATCTGAGCACGCGGGCAATCCCAACCGGTATCAACAGCTTTTTTAAAAATCAAAAACTCCGCACCATCATCATTTTTGGTTATAAGTTCGGCCTCTTGATTCACCTTCTCATCCGTCAGCCAAACCGCCAATTTGTGATTATCCTTGTTAATATCTTTCTGCCCTAAGAATTTCTCGACAAACTCTTTCTTGTCATCCCCAGCATCGCTGTCAGGAATCTGCACCAACACAAGCGGGTTGATATTAATATCCTCTTTCTCAAAGGCCTTCTTAAGTTCTAGCCGCTTGTGATATGCCATTTCCATCACCAACTCTTGCGAAGTTATCTCGTCGTCGTCAATCGTATCAATATCTTCATTGATAATAATTTCCTTTTTTATCATCCCTTCCTCAATTACATCGTTCGCTTCTACAGTCACTTTCTCGTTATATTGCCCTTCGTGCAAAATAGGTGTCGCACTCATTTCAATCGTTAAATCAGGATTGATAACCTCTTCACGCAACTCGAAAGCTCGCTCCGCTTTATCGCGAGAATGGCTTTCATCGATAATCAGGATGATTTTTATGCCTGCTTTCTTCGTATTGATAACAAGCTCGCGGAAGTTCACCGTCTCTTTATCTTTCATAAGCCTCGATTTCCACTCACCTGTCTTTCCATCTTTGTTACTCAGCTTTTCCCAGTTACCTACCACCACTTCATTTTTATCTATTGTTCTGCGCGACCCAAAGAACTCTTCTTCCAAAAGATAAACATCGGGGAAACCGGCAAACTCTTTTTTAAGCGATTTGAAACTCTGCTCATGCAACTTTCCCTTCCCCGGACTTAGCCACAAGAAACAAAGATCTTCATCTTTCATTTCATCAATCAATTGCGCAATATACTGCGACATCATAAATGTTTTACCGCTCCCTGTTGGGGCTTGAAAAACAATGGCCCGCTTATCTGATTTGTCTCGAAAAAGCTCCTTCGTTCTTGCTACGAGCTTGTCTACCGCTTTTTCTTGATATCCTTTTAATTCTTTGGTCATGAGTTATATATTGAAGATATTTAAAAGTGTCTGGATGTGTCTATAAAAATTCTCAACCTGCTTCAAGTCGTACTCACTATATTCTCCGTGTGACGCCTGATTGCCAATAGTTAAATAGGTTTTGTTTTCCTCCCACTGCACCTGTGTAAATACTTTATTACTCTTCAGTGTGTCATTCAAGACCGCTATTTTCTCCTCCTTTGAGTTTTCTTTAAAGATACTCACGCCGCTTTTTTGGGCGATTTTTTGAATCGTCTTTTCAAGCACGATACGCAAGCTTCGTGCACCTTCGTCTTTATCCTTATCTTCAAATACTTTCTTGTTTGCCTTATCGAATTCAACGAAAATAACATCGGCCTTGACCGGTATATTCATCTTCACCAGCTGTTTGTAGACCTCAATAATCTTTTGCGGGATTTCTTCAATCTCAAAATTCTTCACATCGACAAAAAGAGACTTGTTGGTCTTGCCGTCCATTGAAAACATATAAATCTTTTTCTCCCCCTTGAGCTTTTTTATTTCTTTCAAGAAGTCTTGGAAACTGCCGTCATAGAGGTTGTAATAAACGCACAAAAACTTCTCTCCTTTGTTTGAAAAGAAAATCTTGTAATCCTCGGTTTCTTTTTCAAGATTAAAGATGTTTTCTCTGACGCACAACATTTCGGTGCATTTGTCGGTCAAATCAACCCGCATCTGGTCTTTGTTCTTGGTATCCTTAACCAACGCTGTTCTAAAATACTGCAAATTCCCACCAAGTCCCGAGACTTTTTCACCGTTACCATTTTTCTTGTAACCTTTGATAACTTTTTCTAGCCGGGGATAGGTAATCTTTCTGCAAATCCCATGCTCCTGAACTTCTTTTTCACTTAAGCCTTTTTCCTTTAATTCTTTTTCAATTCCATTAACTTCATTATTTGTACATAAAATAAATTTTCGATTTCCAGAATCCTCTTTGTTTAATGATAGAACCGCATGACCAGTAGTTCCCGAACCAGCAAAAAAATCCAAAACCACAGCGTCTTCTTTTGCACCGTATTGTAAGAAAAATTTTATTAAATCAGTAGGTTTTGGATTGCCAAAAACATCTTTCTTTCCAAAGATTTCTGTAAGTTCGTTGGTACCATCAGCGGTTGTGGCAAGATCGAACAGGATGCTTCTCTCCTTTATCTTTTTTACCTCGCCTTCGGTGAAATATACCTTTTCATATGGTAGCCAATTCCCTGCTTTCTTTTGCCAATAAATCAAATTCTTTTCAACTAACATCTCCATTCGTTTCTTTCCTACACGCCAACGACCATCAGCCCCATCTGGGGCAATTGGAAAGAAATTCTTCTGGTCCGGTGATTTTATTGGGAAATACATCTTAGGGCGATCTTCTCTTCGTGCAGTATTTCCCCATTTTGCTAGTTTGACCGCCGTAAATTTACCATCCTCATCTTCTTTATTGAATTCTGCTTCTTCTATCGGAATTTCCTCATCGATCCATTTAAAATTCTCTGACTTGCCGTACACGAGTACATATTCATGTTCCGTTACAAAATGAGCATCTGCTTGACCTCCACCCTCCTTCTTTCTCCAAATCAATGTTCCTACAAAATTGTTCTCATTAAAAATCCTATCCAAAGTAAGTTTAAGTTGAGAAACTTCATGATGATCAACCGAAACAAAAATGACTCCAGCATCCTTTAAGAGATTTCTTGAAAGATTTAACCTCTTTTCCATCAGATTTAACCACTTGCTATGTTTATATCCATCATTCTCATCCACATACTTATCGTTATACTTCCATTCCTTTGCCTTGCCTGTGTTATACGGCGGGTCAATATAAATTACATCAATTTTTTCTTGATGCGTGTAATTCAAAACTGTCAGCGCATGGTAATTATCGCCTTCAATCAAAATGTTATCTTCGTTTTTGTCTGTTTTTATTTCTTTTCCTTTTACTCGTTTCAGAATCGGCAAATTATGTCCACAATCTAAAACCACCTGCTCAGGCTCTCGTTCCGCATCCCAAACCAAGCCATACTTCTTAGACGCAAGCTCACTGTCTTGCTTTTCTGCAAGAGCAATCAATTCTTCCTTTGAAAATTTCTCGTATTTACTCATAATTATTTTCGAGTAAACAAAACAGTACCTCCTTATCGTGGCTTACAACCTTCTCTTTTCCAATCCAAGTAAATAGCGGCATATTATTTTAGATAAGGATTTCTGATTTTTACATTATCCACCTTATTGTTCAAATCCTGAACTCTAAGATTTTGTTCGTAAATATCTTTCTCTAGGCCTGAATAGAACTGAGCATCTCCTCTATTCGACAAAATTACTTCGACAGCAACGGTACCGACAACCAAAATGAAAGCAACAACAACTCCTATAACAATGTTTTGGTTTTTTGAATCTTGTTTCTCAACCAAACTCTCAATTTTAACCAGACGCTGAGAAATATCAGCACTCTCAATTTTAACCAGACGCTGAGAAATATCATCAGTAGTCTTTCCTTGCGCCTCAACAAGATCGAAAATCTCTGATTTTTTAAGAGGTCGATCCGGCATAATTGGTTGCGGCTGGCTCTTTAAAGAAACCGACAATGTTTAAAATCCCGTTTTCTTCCTTTGCGGCAACATCGCGATTCTTATACAAATGAAAATCAATTCCGCCAAAAGCGACTCCTTTTTGCAATGAGACGTCTGGTCCAAAAACAAGACCATTGATCTGAACTGTCTTAATGGGGGTCAGCGATCCATCAAGATTTTCTCTAAAAACTTGATTAAATGCATATCTGATGTAGTCATTTTCCATAGTTGTATTATAGCAGAGTACTCTAATTTGTAATCAAATTGTTCAGTTAAAGTAAGCCTTTCTCCTTAAAACTCAAAAAACTGTTCCCCGCCACGATAATGTGGTCAACCACTTCAATGCCAACAACTTTTCCGGTTTCCACCAGCCGCTTGGTGATTGCCAAGTCATCTTCCGAAGGTTCGGGGTCGCCAGAAGGATGGTTGTGAGCGAAGATTACCGAGACGGCTTTGTTTTTTATGGCTTCAGCGAAAACCTCGCGTGGATGGACAATACTTGCGTTTATTGAGCCAACTGAAATTTCCGTGATGGAAAAGTTTCTGCTGTTTATGGGAATAATGTAAAAATGTTCCTTGTGGTAATCTTTGAGTTTGCTTTTTATCAATCGATACACTTTTTTGGGGTCGTTAAGTTCTTTGCCTTTGTAGGATGGTGTTTCCGTGGCAATCCGACGGCCAATTTCAAAAACGGCTTTTATTTGGGTGGCTTTTGCCGGTCCGATTCCTTTAACCGAAGACAACTCCTCAACACTTGCTTCCGATAATCTCTTCAGGCTTCCAAACTGTGTCAGTAGCTTTTGCGCCGTAACCGCGACCGATTCGCCGGCAATACCCCGTCCCAAGATGACCTGCAATAATTCTTGTGCCGAAAGAGCTTGCTCGCCAAACTTAATTAACCGCTCGCGCGGCCGTTCCTCCTTCGGTAAATCACGAATCGTAAAAGACTTATTCATCTTTTTATTTCCTCATCCTACCACTTTTGAACGGCAAAAAACAGCCTTATAAAAGGGCTGTTTTTTGTTTCGTCTATATACTAGATACTAGATACTTTCTACTTTAATTCCGTATACTTCGTATGCTTGCCTTTGGATTTGGAGACGGGGTATTTGAGGGAGTTTGCGGAGATTTTTTTGGCGGAGGCGGAGAGAATATCAATCCCGAAATCGTGGGACATAATCAATACCCAGTTGAACACATCCGCGAGTTCCTCGCCTATCTCGTCTTTGTGGGTTTTGACGTATTCTTCTATCTCCTTCTCGTTCTTCCATTGGAAATGTTCCAACACCTCCGAAGCTTCCAACGACAAAGACACCGCCAAATCCTTCGGCTTGTGAAATTGCTCCCATTCTCTTTCCCTGCGGAACGCAATCAGCTTTTGGGTTAATTCGTCGATGTTTTTCATATCTCTAGTATACTAACTACTCGTGTTTATTTTTCCTTTGCCGTCTTAAAAGAATCGTCAAATATTTTGTAATAGTCGGCATAAATATATTTCTGTCCATAATCGGCAGTACCAAGAGGCTCAAGGATTTTTAAATCCCTAAGCCGTTCAATAACGTTATACGCACCTGGGGCCGTAAAACCCGTCCATTTCATAATTTCAGCCACACCCACAATTGGTTGGCTAAAGAGCTTTCGTACTATTTCCAGTGTAGATTCGGCGGATTTCTTACCCAGTTTCTGCATTTTGGCAAAATCGCGATCGCGTAGCGCGGTAATTTGTGTACATGTCTCTATGGAAGAATCGGCGATTTCTGCGACGCCCTCAAGGAAAAATTCAAGCCACCCATCAATGTTTGCATCCTCATCGTGATACTCCTGCAATTTCTGGTAATACAATTTTTGATACTTTTTAAAATAACTTGAAAGATACAGAACCGGCAACTCCAAGAGTTTGGCATGATGAATATACATCGCAATAAGCATACGCCCTGTGCGACCATTACCGTCCGTAAATGGGTGAATGGTTTCAAATTGAGCATGGAGAAGCCCCGCTTTTACCAATGAAGGATACTCGTCTTTCGCATGAATGAATTTCTCAAGGTCATCGAGTGATTTGTTCATATCGTCAGGGGCTGGCGGAACAAATGAGGCATCGGACGGAGACTTACCGCCAATCCAATTTTGTGAACGACGAAACTCCCCAGGATATGCATGGTGCGTTGAGCGCGCTCCTGTCATCAATTTTCCGTGTATTTCCCGTATCAATCGAAGAGAAATCGGGAGTGTCTTTGTTCTTTCAATACCGTAATTTACCGCCTCAACATAATGAGTGATGTCGTCCACATCAGGATGCATTCGAGATTTTTCTTCGGTAACGGGCGCGGCAACCGCATCTTGCAATGTAGCTCTCGTACCTTCTATCTGACTTGAATAAGCAGCGTCTTTTTTTATGAACATTAAAAGAAAGAAGTCCTTATCGGGCAGAAGGCGGGTAATACCGTCAAGTTTCCCCACGAGACGGATTGCTTCCTCGTGTTTCTTATACAGACGGGGGCTAATTTCAAAACCGTTTTTTGGGGGGAAATCAAAAGGCGTGAAGGATTTAAAGCCTTCTTTTTGTGCTATATATCGGCCTATTTTTGGTTTGTTTACGTTGTTCATATCAATATAAACATATTATACTATTTTGTTTATATTGGCAAATGCAATATAAACTCTTCTTCACCCCTCCTTAGAAAGGACACCGCTCAAGTAATGACGACACCGCCAAATCTTTCGGCTTGTGGAATTGCTCTACATACGCAGTACTCTGCTCAGTACTTCCTCCTTCCCAGTCGGTCGCCATTCCCTTTCCTTCCGGAACGCAATCAGCTTTTTGGTTAGTTCGTTGATGTCTATCTCCATACGTACATATTGACTTTTGAGTCCGATTATATATACTAATACTGTCATTAGAAGACGCCGGCCTGCACGGCGTTTTCCTTTTGTCAGTTTTTCTTCTCAATTCTGATCTTCCAGTCATTGATGTCCAGAAAGAACACATTGTCAGATTTTTCAGCGATTAAATTCCTCAATTTTGTCGAGAATCTCGATACGAAATATCTCGGTCCGAGTCGGAGTTTCTTCGGACTTGATATGACATATACTTTGGTGCCGTTAGCGACAACATCCCGAATAAGATACTCGAAATCTCCGTCGCCCGTAAAAATAAGGAATTCTGCGTCTTTGCCGGAATGATTTTTCGCGTCAACGGAAAGTTCCACGTCGCAATTCGATTTCCATTTTACTCCACCGTCAATTTTGTGAGTGATATCCGTTTTACAGCTCGGACAGTTTAGTTTGATTAACGTATCCTTGTTTTTATAAACATAATAAGGTTTTGCTTTGATAACATACCCAAGTTTTTCCAATTCCTGGTATTCCGAAACAATAGTGCTATCGCCGTTCTGTATACCAGAATAAAAGAAAACCTTTTCGCATTGCCATTTTTCTTTCAGATACAAAAACAACTTTTTCCAATCAATGACGAAACCAAGCATTTTGCTTGTAGTAGTTTCCGTATTTTGTACATCAATAAAGGCGTATTTCATAACTTAATTTCCTCATTTTATCACACGTACGGACTGCTGTCCTCAGTATCTCGTCGCCTTCACTCCTCGACTTTGACCGACAAAAAACAGCCGAGGTTTGGCGGTTTCTTAAAATCCCGTGAATTTGGGTTGTTTCGAGGTCAAATTCACGGGGTTTTAGAATTTTCACCTATCTTTTAGGGGCGATGGCGAGAATGGATGGTTTGAGGCGACGAAAGTTTTTGAGCACCTCCATAAACGGTGGGTGCATATTTTCTTTTGAAAGTTCAATAAGCGAACGCTCTATGATACTGATCATTTCTCGAATGACGTAACCGGTGTAGACAGTTTCTATTTTTCCAAACTCCAATTCTTCTTCGTCAGCATCCTTTCGCGCTCGTGTCATCTCCCACCGTGTTGTTAGTTGACGATAGACTTTGCTCAGAGTTAGAGATGCGTACCATGTTAGGTCTCGGACCGCTTCGGTCTTCGCCCACACTTCGTTTTTGTGTTCATCCAAATAAACGTAACGGCTGATCGGAGCTGACCAACACTTAACACGTCTATAGAGTAAGAAAGTTTCCGCCTCGGGTGGACGGTTTTCCTCCCACTCCTCTTCTTCGGCAGTTTCAATCAATTTACCGTTATCATCGAAATCATCTTCAGTAATTTCTCTTCCACCGAGAAGCATTTCCGGCGGTATGCCCAAATCTTTGGCTTGGTAACGGAGCACCTCAACCATCTCTTTAAAATTTTCTTCGGAATCCTCGAGTTGTTCGTCGCGCATTTCCGGTCCGAATCCGAGTTTCCGCAAACGACCGCAAAACGAGCAAGTTGACCTCTTGCACGGGATTCGACGCCACGCGCATTCCCACCACTTTGGAATTCTGAAACCATTGATGACTTTGGGCGCGCCCGCGGGTTGCGGCTCCGCGAGAAGCCGCAAAACTTCTTCGGTCCACTTGTTCATGCCGACAATATCGTTTTTCCGCTTTTTCATTATGACAATAATTATCATACGTGAAAAAGAAAAAAGCCAGAGTTTTTCATCGTGCCATATGCTTCCACATTCTCACATTCATGAGAATGGTGGAATGTTGTGAGTGACAAAAAATGAAACGCTACCACCCCCTAATCCCCTCCTTGGAAATGGAGGGGAGGAAATCCTATTGGAGGAGTTGGGTGATAAGCGCAATCATTTGATCCTTTTCGTCTGGCGCGCTTGCGGCAACAAGTAGAGCAAGTGCCGCGAGCGCGTTGTCGTTTATTTTCTTTTCTCCGCCATCCCGATAAAGCGCGTTGTTTTTGTCCAAGAAATACACGAACAAAAACGAAGCGGAACGTTTGTTTCCATCCGAGAATGAATGGTCTTTTATAATTAGGTACAGCAAATGCGCCGCTTTGCTTTCAAGCGTTTTGTAGAGTTCCTGTCCGCCAAAGGTCTGATAGAGTCCACGGATAACTCCCTTGAAAGATTCGTCTTTCTCGTTGCCGAAAAGTTCTCCAGCTTCTTTCTTCGCGACAAGCTCCCTCTTCACTTCTGTGATAACCCTTCTGGATTCTTCATACGTGAGCACGAATGCCCCCTTCCCGCCCTTGGCTTCGCGAAGTGTGCCCTTGTCATACTCATCAAGAATGGTGAGTGTCTTCGCGTAGGAAGCGAGCAAACTCAAAATCTCTCCCTCTTGTCCGACCAAAAGCTCTTTCGTGGATTTTTCTTTCAGGAACGCGACTGTCTGCTGAAGCTGTGCAAATTTTTCTTTGGCTTCAAGCAGACGTTTCTCGTTTATCGTAAATCCTTTGGTGATATGTTCTCGCAGTACACGCGTCGCCCAGATACGGAATTGTGTCGCCTGTTTGGAATTGACGCGGTAGCCAACCGCAATGATCATATCTAGGTTAAACATCTCAATTGCTCTTTTTATGGCTCTATTTCCCTCTTTTTGAACTGTTTCCATTTTGGAAACAGTTGAATTCTCGGGGAGTTCTCCTGTGCCAAAGATATTTTTAATATGTTTTGAAATAGCCGCTTTCTGCACGGAAAAAAGACCGGCAATCTGATTTAGGGAGAGCCAAATCGTTTCATTTTCAAGACGCGCCTCCACCTGCGGGCCTTGTTTTGCCTTATACAAAATAATTTCTCCTCGCTTTTGTTCCTTTACCTTGGCCATAGTCCTGTAATTTTACCATTTTGACCGGCAAAAAACAGCTTGGTAACAAGGATGCTTAATATCTGGAAAAATTAAAGATTTGGATACTTCTACTCTTTTTTGGTCAAATCATTGACTTTATATTTTAATATTATATCGTACAGCGAGACCTGAACCCCCTAACTGTATGAAAAAATATAAGATGTACGTGACAGTTCTCTCTGACCAAAAACATAAAGTGTACGATTTCGTCGGGGTCATACACGAACGTGCCAAACAAGAGGATTTCGCTCTTTCCATCTCCGATTTCTACGAAAAGCATGGCAAGGCCATCCCGAGCTGTCCTCATTTCGAAATCGAGGTGCTGGAACCGGGGAAAAAAGTTCTTCGAGATCGAGAGCTTCACATCCACGACGCCGAAAAATCGTCTGAGGCTTATGTCTGCTATCCAAAGGCCATCCCCACACTTCAGGAGGCTGAGGACAAATTCAAGATTTGGTGCCTGGGTAGCGTCAGCAGGACAGATTTTGGAATCGAATGCGATCTGGAATATGTCCACGCGG
>CAYHDB010000002.1:0-81170 GCA_964355335.1 uncultured Candidatus Saccharibacteria bacterium | reverse complement strand
AAGACCTGTATCATTGGTCCCCGCAGCACCAAGAGGGGTGAGGTCAGGGAGAGGATTAAGATTTGGGGTACACGTTGCAGTAATGGCTGTCCTCCCCGTCCCAGAAGGTGTCATGACAACAGACGCGGTCTTGGCAGAAGCAGTGGTGTAGTTGACGGTAAGAGAGTTGGCGTTGTTTGTACCGGACATGACCCCTGTGGAGTTCGCAGGTATTTCTGAACCACTCCAGACATATGAATATGTGACCCCAGTGGGAACAGTGAGAGGAGAAGGCGTGGCCGTCCAGGTGCCGGTGAGACTGTTGAGGGAGCCGGTACAGGAGAGGGAGGGTGGATTGACGGTTACAACAATAACATTACTGGTCACATCAGCACCATCAAGCCCCCTACAGGTGATTGTGTAAGTTTGCGTCGTGTTTGAAAGAGGACCTATTATTTGTGTACCTGACGTACCTATCTGATTTGTCCAACCGACAACGGGACTTGGATTTTTATTACACGATGCTGCGTATTCGGAAGTCCATTTCAATTCGACAGTCGAGCCGTAACTGACAGCCAGAGTGTATGTTCCCGAAAAAGGAAGTATGGGGACATAAGAACTCGTACCCACCCGATAGGCCTGAAGGCCGACTGTGGCGGGAGGTTGCTCTTCAGTCGCCGCACCAGAATATATATAATCAGAACAGTTGTTATATTCTCCTACACCAGCAATTCTGTCAGAGGCATCCGAAACCTGAATTTCATTTATAGACCCTGGATTATCCGGAGGCATATCGGCACAGTATCGGAAATCATAACCGGCAGAATTACTATCACCGGTTGTCCAGGTGTAACTTACAGTGGTACTTCCGAAAGCGTTGTAAGCCAGACCTCCACTTATTGTTGCGTAATTCCCTGTGTCTGCAAAACTACCACCATGAATTGCTTTTTGAAGTTTTATATTAAAATCGGGCGAGGTGAAAGTGGAACTAATATTTTTTGGATTTACAGTAAATACGATATTGGATTTATTTTTATAAGTACCATTTGGATTCTTTACTGATGAGTAAATCACAGGATGACTTGTGCCATCAGATAGTACAAGCGGAATTAAGTCAGGGTTACAAAATGGAATAACAACGGGGGATGGAGAGAATGACACAATGGCAGAATTAACATTACTTTTACCTATCGCCTGTATTGTATAGGCATAATTAACGTTTCCACTTCGGCCTAATCTATTAAGAGGTGAACCAGCAGAATTAATTGTGTTGGAACCATTTTCAACAATACTGTAATTTTCAACCGGGCCAAAACCGTCTCCACTGCCAACATTGGATGGGGCGACCCATGTAAGCTGAATTCTCCCGTTCGAGGTTCCTCCATTAATCACACAAGCAAGTGGCGTGGCGACACGGCTAGTCGGCACTCCAGGAGCACAAAAACGATTGGCTTTAAATCCGGAAGAAATCAGACTCTCCGCCGAGGCGTTTCCACTTCCATTTGATCCGCTATACGCAACTAATCTGTAGTAGTAGGTAACAGTTTCTGGGGTCAATCCTAAATCCACAAACGGTGCATTCGCAGGATACGTAGTATTGAATGTCCCCACCAGAGTGGCCCCACTTGCAACTGTAAAGTTCGAGGCAGTTCCGCGGTAAAGTTTGTAGCTCGCTGCACCAGCTGACGCGCCCCATGAAAGATTTATTTTCCCTACGGTATTGGTACCTACCATCTCACAAGCAAGGGCAGATGGAGCAACAGACGGTGTCGCAAGTCCAACACTGACATTTCCACAAGAAGCGCTTGTAGATACTCCGGCAGAACTTACAGTGACCGTCATATTTTTCTGACCAATCGAAGGATAATTAATCAGATAAGTTGAACCGCTTGCAAGACCGGAAGACAGATCGCTACCGCTCCATGAATATGCAAAGGTGCCATCTCCACCCTGTGATGACGCTTTCCAGTAGACAGGAAAGCCGGTGGTTGCAGAAGTAATAACTACATTTGAACTGTTGTATGCCGAGCAAGATACGGAGAGTGGGACCAAAGTGATGTCATCCGACCCCGGTGGTGGTGGAGGTGTGGTACCTCCCCCACCCGAACCTCCTGTGGTACAAGTCGGTGGATTTGTCGCACCATTAAGACAGGCTGGTGGATTACCAGAAGTTGTACAATCCGGATAATTTGTCGCTCCGTTCGAACACGAACCTCCTGTACCAGGATTTACATAAGCAGACTCTATTGGATTAAGCGGAGCAGAAGTATGAACAGGAGAATTAACGGAAGAGGTGGGAATTGTAGCAGAACCACCACCTCCGGTCACAGGACCAGCCCCCCCACAGACACTTCCGTACAGTTGATACGGTGAATATATCCAATCTGGGTTAGGTAAGGTGTTCGTACCTGGAATCACACGGTCCTGAAGCATTGTTCCCTTCCAATCAGCCGCCCTATCAAGCTCAATGCAAGACATAGCTCCAAATATAATTTCTCCTTGTCCTTCTGCAACATAACTACCATCCACATAACTAACGATTATTGAGTAAGGACTCTCCTGACGGAACCCTCTGAAATTAACTGAGGAAAGCCAAATAGGACCGATGGTGTCTGAAACATTATTAGATGTAATATGGCCTGTTCTACCATCTGGGACTCTTACAATGACGCCTGGATGGTCAGAACAAGTAAATTTTAAATAATATTTTATAGAAAAAGTCGCGGTTGAATCATATGTTGAACCCCAATCTACAAAAAATTGATTTGGAGGGCCTGTAATAATCTTACTTGATTGGATAATCGGACCAAAAACAATGCCTGGATATCCGTATGAGGAATCGAAGGTAGGTACAAGATTGTGATCAAAGGCGTATTGGCTGTCTTCTCTAATTTTTTCACCAATGCTCATACCTGATACCCAAATAATCCCTTGGGGATTTGGAACAGGATGTGAGGCATTGAAAGCATCCTCATCTGCTTGAGTCCAAGTAATTGGAACGCCATTTCGATCATTGGGATTTCCTGGTTCATCGTAATAAAGGTAATCATCCATTACAGGAACACAATTAGGATTGAATGCTTCCGCCTTATGAATCGGGACAACAAAAAGCAAGGAAACAAGGGCAAGGATTCCTAGTGCGGGCCCGGAGAAAAATTTAAATGATTTAAGTTTGGCTGTCATTAAATTAATACGAACAAGTCAAAGTAAACTTCTTTATTGACGTTACCGAACCGCTATTTACACCAGAAGCGTTATTTGCTGATCCTCCGGTCGCGAAATCATTACTGGTACATGAACCCGCATTCTGGGAAGACCAACGCAGTGTGGCAGAACCTCCGTACGGGACTCTCATCTTTCCTCCGGAACCGGCAAGTCCTCCATCAGCCGTAAGGTCCACTATTATGGGAGGACAAGGTGAGGAGGCTGTAGCGGATACAATCCCAGAGAAAGCACTCCCCGAGGCATTGACAGCTTCAAGCTGGTAATAATAAGTAGTTCCTGCAGTTAAGCCTGAATTATCGTTGTATGACAAACCAGTCAGACTCGTAGTGTTGTTTGGTATTTGCCAGAACGAGCCTGAGGTACCACTAGGTGAACGATTCAATTTATAACTCGTCGCAAGATTAGAACTTGGCCACGATACAGAAATACTTGGCGTATTACTACATGCACCCATAGTGACAGTGGGTTGCACTTGTTGAGGCTTCACATGCACAGTGAAAGTCGCACTCGGATTACCGGCCCCCCCAGACACGGGGGCACAAGACAAGGAATATGTTGTATCGGATGTAATCGGTCCTGTGGTGTTATTGGTAATACCAGTATTACTTGTGGGTTGACCTGTTGCGGGAGGACTGTACTTTCCTCCCGAAAGAGTACAACTTGAAGTGAAAGTTGATGTCCAGCGTAAAAATGTTAGCCAGCCATAGACAACTGGCTCAGGAGCAGAAAAGGTATTGATTGTCGCCGTCAACTGAGTAAACGATGCTGAAATAGTTTTCGAAGTCCCCGCAGATCCCATTGTCGCAGTACACACATTTCCATTTGCTCCACCTGTATCACAACCTGTCCAACTACTAAATGCGTAGCCTTGTACGGGAGTAGCGGTGAGAGTAGCGACGGACCCTGCAAGATAGGGCTCAGAACAATCAGTCGGACAACTGATTCCCGTGGCAGAAATCGTACCGTTTGAGGGAGAAGTTACGTTAAGTGTTGCGTTTGAAATTACCGTAAATGCCTGCGACACTGATGTTGCCGCATTGTAATTCGCGTCACCCAACTGTGAAGCCGTGACAGTACAAGTTCCCGCCCCTACCAGATGAACCTTACCAGATACAATAGTACAAACACCTGCCGGCGAGGCGGAGTAAGTCACCCCACTTGTGGAAGACCCTCCTGTAGCACCCGGATCAAAATCGACGTCGGCAAGCGTCTTATTTGAAATTGCTGCGAAGGAAATTGTCTGACTTGCTTTGTTCACCGTGAGGTACACACTTCCAGTCGTAGAATTGTAGTTGGTTGTGTCATACGGTGCGAATGATACTGAGAGAGACATCGGAGACGAAGCGGGGGTTGCGTTGGGTTTCGTTCCTGCTACCGGTGAGTATGTGAATTCTCCGCCAACATTAGCGGTTGCATTAAGCTGTGTTGTTCCTAATGCGGTGCCGTATGTGATAGGAGAAGGATCGCCCCAAGTAATAACGGGGGTGGCCTTCACAATTTTCAAAGTAACGGCAGACGAACAAGGTCCGTTTCCATCATTCGCACAAAGATAAAAACTATAGGTTATATTGTTGTAATCTCCCGGTGACCCCGAATAAGGCGTTACCGTATCTCCTGTGCCTGCGGGTTGCCAACAAGCGGTACTCTGATTGAGATACGTCAATTTCCAACAATTATTTCCGCTGTACGGACCACCTGTACGGTTCATAGAACCGGAAAGTGTGTACGAGTTTGTAGTATTTGGCAAAGGAGAACTGTTGCTGATATTTGCTGTGGGGGACAAATTGGGAGGCGCTTCTATCACCGTTAATGTCCCGTTCACATAAGAAAAACTGTAATTGGAAGCAACTGCGCCTGATGGAGTAATAGGATAAGTACCAACAGCACTACCTGGAGTCGCTGTGGTAACCAGAGAAGCCATTTCATCTAAATTACCAGTAGTTTCATTATTAACGAACCCACTATAGCTCGCGGTTAAACCTGGGTTGGCACTACCCTGAGTCTTGCTTTTATTATCAGCTGTAACGGTTATGGTTGCTTTCGTTGCATCAACATCTCTAGATACACTTGTTGCCGCATTATAACTACTATTACCAGCCTGTGATGCGGTGATGGTACAAGTACCTGATCCACTTTCTATCTTAACCGTGCTTCCAGAGACAGAACAACTACCCGATGCCGACACTGTAACTGTAAGTCCAGAACTTGCTGTGGGTGAAACAGTAAATGTCGAGCCGTATGTCGCAGGACTCGAGGGTTGAGAGAAAGTAATAGACTGATCATATTTACTAGAAGTGTATGATGTAGTAGACCAGATAGTTCTCAGCCACGAAGGATTTCCGTTCCCAGTTGTATTTGCCTGAAAATAGATAGTTGTGCCAGGAGAATCCCCACTACTTCTACATGAAACCGTAACACTCCCTTCTGCAGGTGCATTATAAGACCCACTACAAAATCCATTAGTTGGAGAGGAATAGCCCCAATACATATCCACACTCCCAGAGTAAGTTGACTTAGAACTATTTGAAACAGTGGCCACAACCGAATAGCCCGTCCCTGGAAAGATGTAGCCTGAGGGCAAATCGGAAACCACACTAACAGATATACAAATACTTCCGCTGCAGGTTCCGGCTTCCGCGACATTTGCAAACACAACTAAACCAGTAAAGACCGTGGCCCCTAGCAAAAATGCCTGAAAAATTCTTCTAGAAAGGTTTCTAATCATCTTTTAGTATTTTTGAAATTAAAGAAACCTCATCGGCTGTAAATTTAAAAATATTCTGATCCGCAAGTGTTAGACCTCCAACTGCTGGTTTGGTAGTTGTAGAAATACTTATAGCAATGATAGACTTCTCACTTTCTCGCAATGGTATTTTCGACATCACACGCGACAGAATCAACTTTTTAAAATCATTTATTCTCTGTTTCTCACTCAAAGTAAATCCTCTGGATGATATGCTTTCAAAAGTGAGAGGGAGGGTAACAAATATTTCTGACCCGTCACTCCCGTATATGGGCGGAACAAATTTTTCCTCTGGAGAATTCGTCACTGTTTCAACACTAGTGGTCACTTCGTATGTATTTTTAGCAAAAACAACTACGACAACTACCAAAATTGTCGCACCGATAAAAAATAAAATCTTTTTTATCATAGTTAGATATTATACGGTGATAATTATACGTGAACTTACAGATTCCCGCAAAACTCCGGAAAAGTTTTCTTTGGCGGAAGATTTTTGTTTTACCGGCATAGTCATCGAGTTCACGGCATTCAGCGCTTTCACAATCAACTGCTTCTCCTCGTTTGTAAAACTGTACTGCAACATTTTCGGACCGGAGAGAGCGTTGAAGAGCATTTCCCTATCATCTGTGGTAAACGGCTTCTCCGAGGATGCTACTTCAAGGATTTTAGACTTCATTTCAGACACAGGATCTACTACTGAAGCGGGGCTTTGCATGGCATCTCGCCCTTCATTTAAAAGGAAAAACAGCGCAAACAGAATAAACACGGTTGCGAGCGGAACGACAAAAGAGGGCTTCTTTCGAGACGCTTTCATATATATTGTCGCTCACTATATTATACGTCAGTTATCGACAAACCTGCATGTTGATAAACCGTTTATGCCCCGTCTTAATTCTCCCTTTAGAAAAGGTCGAAGTCTTCGTAGATACGTCGGCGAGAGCAGACGAAGTCGAGGGATTTATGATTTATGAGTGATGGGCACCATCCAGGGCAAGATGGTGCCCATCACGGTCGAAAAGAGAGCTACTTATAAATATCGTGGTCACCAATAGAGAGAAAATGAACAGTCTTGGCATTCTTCTGAAAGGAAAATATAATTCTGCACCTGAAATCAATCCAAAACGCAGAGCGTCCTGAAAGTTTCCCTGACAGCTTATGTGTCTTTAACTGAGGATGAAATGGATCCTTTCGAAAAACCTTTTCTTTATCGAGAGCCTTGAGTTTCAACTCGCGAGGCAACTTCTTAAACTGCCGACAAAACTCAGGTGAATAGTAAATCTCCATTTGAAATTACATATAGTGAAAATTCGTGTGCGCTATTCGTTAAGCGTATCTACATCAAATCCTTCAGAGAGCGGAGTTTCTTCCCTTTTCCTTGGGAAAACTCCTTTTCACTCTGCAATACGGATTTATACAACTGCTCTTCATCCCATGCTCGTATGGCATCACGGATGAATTCACTTACGGATGAGTAATTGTGTTCACTAACAACAGACTCAACCTTAGAAAACAGCTTCGGTGGCATTGAAATGTTTAGTGTCGTTCTCATACCCCAAGTGTAGCAAATTGTGCTACAGCACGTCAATCAGCATCCTTTTCGTATTATTTCGCCTGCCCCTACCGAAGCGGTACCTGCCCGACTACATTCAGGCGGGCGTTCGGGCAAGCATAATTTTCGCCTGCCCGAACGACTGATATCCGCCCGGCCATGCCGTTCGGACGGGTCGTTCAGTCGGGCGGGTATATCTATCATTAAAATAGCCCCATCCGAAGATGGGGCTTTAGTGATTTGATGAAGAAGTTACTTTACCCGATAAAATCGGGCGGGGGCCGACGGCACAAGCTCGTCGACATACTCCGTTGATCCGTAGACCAGCGAAACGTCAACTAGCTTCTGCCAAACTCCGATAGTATCGGAGTACTCGATAACCCCAGATTGTCCGGGGGAACCGACGACCGAGAGCTTAATGCCCTTGCCCAAAGCAGACTTTCGGCTAGACAACCCAGTGAGCTTGACGCTCTCCAGGTTTACCAGCTCGATGTTGAGCCTGAGGGTGACGGGCTTCGGCAAGTTCGTGTCGAGCATCCGACCGGTTTCGAGGTCGTACTTGGCCCAGACGGACTTGTTGAGTCCAAAGTAGAGCTTGTAATAACCTGACGGCTGAATATAACCTGGGTACTCTCGGGCATAATATTCAGGATAGGCGAATCCAATTGGCATTTGAAGCATATCAGGTCCATCGTAAGCGACTCCACCGGGATACTGTGAGCACGTCACGTCGCTGATACCGTTAGGAGAAAACTCCCTATAATAGAGGCCCGCCACTTCATCAGTCCACTGAAAACGCTCCACTTCGCTCAACCCCCCCGCATAAATACCCAAGTAGCTCTGGTAACTAATCTTCAGATCAAGCGCCTTCTGTGAAAATGTCCACCTGCCGTTCACCTGAACAAGTTTGGACACATTCGACATCAGATAAGATCCTCCGATTGGAAACCATTTGGTGTAGCCTTCGAGCTCTGTCTCTGGCACATAGTGTTCGATGGCCACATCAATCATGCGATTGAGAGTCTCAGTACCAGGATCTGGCACGTACAGCTCGACAAGCTTAGCAAGCTCGCGTTTGACGGCCTCTTCGAGAGTACCCATTTCCTTGGAGTACATGACGTTCGTAGCGAATCCGTCAGCACTATTGGTTGGGTCCTCGTACATGATGCCGATTCGCATCTTGGTGTTCTCCGGAGGAAACGCTGTCCCAATGGGCAGGTACTTCGGCACCTTGATAGTTTGTTGCGAACCCAAAGCCCCCACAACAAACACGAACAAAACTACAATAAAGGTTAGAAACTTTTTCATGTTCCCCTTTCATTTTGCTGATTGTTGTGAAGTCATTGTCGCAACCTTCCAAGGTAGCAACGCAAACTTCGTGAAATCTGTGAAGACGACAATGCAAGCTACTGCTAGTAACTTCTTATCAAAAATCTTCTAATCAAAATAGTAGCCTAAAACACAAGTAAAGTCAATCAAAAACCGCGCTTTTAGGACCCTTCCCACCCTCAAAAAAGCCTTTATTAAAAGGCTTTTTTGAGGGTCCGCCCCTTGACCCCCTTTCTTGTTCACATCTTATGCACATTTGTGAAATTGCCCCCTACCCCACGACCTCTTGCTTTCTTCACTAAAACCTGCTATCTTTACGAGGTTGAAGTTCGCCTGTCCGGCGGACTCATTTTTTTAGAAAAATAACGAGTCTGTATTAACATACGACTATATTTTTCAAAACCCAGCACTTATTTTAATGTTCTACACGTACTGTCTAAAAAATACGACAACGCTCGAGCTATATTATGGGTACACCAGCGACCTAAGACGGCGTTATCGAGAACACGGTCGGGCATGGGAACTTATATACTACGAGGCGTACAAAAATGAAGATGACGCGAGAGAACGCGAAAGAAAACTTAAACATTACGGTAATGCCCGAACACACCTAAAGCGCCGTCTTAGTAGATCGTTAAAATAAGTGCTGGGTAAATATTTTTATATTCATTATCATTCATTAAAAATAATTTATGTTTGACCTCAAAGTCATCAATTCGGTCTTAGACCAACTAGAAGAAGAGCGCGGGATACCTCGTGAGAAAATCATCGAGGCTATTGAAGCTGCCTTGGCCACCGCCTACAAGAAAGAGTACGGCAAGAAAGGCCAGATCGTACGCGCCAAGTTCGATATTTCATCCGGCGCTACAGAGTTTTTCCAAGTGAAAATCGTCGTGGACGATACGAAAGTCATCATGCCACAGGAAGACCCTGAAGCAGAACCGATTGAGCGTGATCCAAACGACGAAAGAATATTTTTCAATTCCGAGCATCACATTTTGATTGATGATGCTCAGAAAATAAAGAAAGACGCAATACTTGATGACGAAATTGTCTTCCCTCTCGAAGCCAAGGGAGATTACGGCAGAATTGCCGCCCAGACCGCCAAGCAGGTCATCATCCAGAAAATCCGCGAAGCGGAAAAAGTTTCCGTCATGGGAGAATACGGCCGACGTGAAGGAGAAATCGTCACGGGCACAGTGCAACGTATGGAACGTGGAAACATTTTCGTGGATATGGGACGCACCACAGGTATCCTTCCTTTCGAGGAACAAATCCCAGGAGAGAGATACAAGCAAGGCGAGCGTGTCCGAGCCTATCTATATAGAGTAGAGGAAACCCCACGCGGTATTTTCTTGAAACTTTCCCGTTCACACCCGAAGTTCTTGGAGGAATTGTTTAAAATAGAAGCTCCTGAAATCGCAAACAAAACAGTTGAGATAAAGGCGGTGGCAAGAGAAGCCGGTTCACGTACGAAAATCGCAGTGGTCTCAAACGACACCCACATTGACCCTGTCGGCTCGCTCGTCGGACAGCGTGGAGTCCGCGTTTCCACAGTGATGAGCGAGCTCGGTGGAGAAAAAATCGACATTATCGAATGGTCAGCTGATCAGAAAAAGTTTGTCGAGGACGCATTGTCTCCGGCCAAAGTAATGTCAGTGACATTGGATGAGGTCTCACATCAAGCGAAAATCTTGGTGGCGGAAGACCAGCAGTCTCTAGCTATCGGAAAGGGAGGACAAAATGTCCGACTCGCCGCCAAGCTTACAGGTTGGAAAATCGACATCCAAAGCGAAAGAGCTGAAAAGCCTGAAGAAGTCCCTGAAGCATCTCCGGAAATCAGCGAATAGCAGCGAAAAACCCTATCTTGCATTTATCCTTATCCATTAGTATATTCGTATCAATTAGTCTAGCTATGCTAGATCTGGCAAAGCCAGATAATTCGTATTATTAAATAATTCTTATTATTCCCATGAAGACGGAACTTTTCTTTTCACTCGCGACGGCTCTCGTAGCAATCATCTACGGAGGATTCCTGGTCTCCACCATTCTTAAAAAGAGCAAAGGTGGTATCAAGATGCAGGAAATAAGCAATGCGATTGAGCAAGGCGCAAAGGCTTATTTGAGCAGACAGTACAAAACTATTGCTCCAATCGCAGTTATCCTATTTATCGTATTGTGGTATCTCTTAAACTTTGCGACTGCTGCCGGCTTTATCGTCGGAGCCTTGCTTTCAGCTATTGCGGGTTTTATCGGTATGAATGTTTCCGTGCGCGCAAACGTCCGTACAACTGAAGCTGCCAAATCAGGACTCGCATCGGCTCTTCGAGTAGCTTTTGACGGAGGAACAGTGACAGGGCTTATGGTGGTTGGCCTCGCTCTTTTCGGAGTCGCAGGTTTTTATGCCATTTACCCCGATGTCAAAGCCTTAATCGGCCTTTCATTCGGAGCCAGCTTGATTTCAGTATTCGCCAGACTTGGTGGAGGTATTTTCACCAAAGCCGCGGACGTCGGAGCCGACCTTGTGGGAAAACTTGAAGCCAACATTCCTGAGGACGACCCTCGCAACCCCGCAGTTATCGCAGACAACGTTGGAGACAATGTCGGGGACTGCGCCGGAATGGCAGCCGACCTTTTTGAAACTTATGCCGTGACCACCGTCGCCGCAATGCTTTTGGGACATCTACTGTTCCCTGACTTCGCCGGCGCTCTTATGTACCCATTGGTTCTTGGAGGCGTGGCTATTATCGCTTCTATCATTGGTACATGGTTCGTCCGCCTTGGTTCATCAGGCAATATTATGTCCGCTCTATATAAGGGACTTATCGGGGCCGGAGTTCTTTCCGCCATCGCCTTCTACCCTGTCACCAACACTCTTATGGCCGGCAACGGAGTATACAGCACCAGTGCTTTGTTCATTTGTAGCTTGATTGGACTTATTGTCACAGGACTTCTCGTGGTCATCACCGAGTACTACACATCTACCGAATACTCTCCTGTGAAATCAATCGCAAAAGCTTCAGAATCCGGACACGGCACAAACGTCATTCAAGGACTTGCCATCTCACTCAAATCAACAGCTCTTCCCCTTCTTACAATTGTCGCGGGCATTCTAGCCACTCATTATTTCGCAGGTCTCTACGGTATCGCTGTCGCTGCAGTTTCAATGCTTTCAATGTCTGGGATTATCGTAGCCATCGATGCGTACGGTCCTATCACCGACAACGCAGGAGGTATCGCGGAAATGTCAGGACTTCCTGATGACGTGCGAGAAATCACAGACGCTCTCGATGCTGTCGGGAACACCACCAAGGCTGTCACCAAAGGTTATGCTATCGGTTCTGCCGGTCTTGCTGCCCTCGTCCTCTTCTCTTCATACACACAGGAATTCGTAGACCTTGGAAAAAATCTTGTCTTCAGTCTTGAAGATCCAAAGGTAATCGTCGGTTTGTTCTTGGGAGGACTTCTTCCTTACTACTTCGCAGCTCTCTCAATGGAATCCGTGGGTAAGGCCGCAGGCGCAGTCGTCGAAGAAGTTCGAAGACAGTTCCGCGAAATCAAAGGTATTATGGAAGGCACCGCAAAACCGGATTACAGTCGAGCTGTCGATATTGTCACAACCGCTGCCATCAAAGAAATGATTGTTCCCGCACTTATCCCTGTTGTCGCCCCTATTCTTGTAGGATTCATTCTCGGACCTGTGGCGCTCGGAGGTTTGTTGGTTGGAAGTATTATCACAGGACTCTTCGTGGCCGTATCAATGACATCAGGAGGAGGGGCTTGGGACAACGCCAAGAAACATATTGAAAAAGGAAATCACGGAGGCAAAGGCGGACACGCTCACAAAGCCGCCGTCACAGGAGACACTGTCGGTGATCCGTACAAAGATACGGCAGGTCCTGCGATAAACCCCATGATAAAGATTCTAAACATTGTTGCATTGCTAATGGTTTCATTACTCGTATAGCTTTGTACGGATCGGGGAAGGGGGTCGGGGAAACGGGAGTTTCCCCGTCGCGGAGAGCAACGAGTCCTCGAGTGTTGAGAACGGAAGAGTTCTCAAGGAGGAGGGACCGACGACGAGTCGTATAAAGATACCGCTGGACCCGCTATCAATCCTATGATTAAAATATTGAACATTGTTGCGTTGCTAATGGTCAGCTTGCTAGTGTAGCGCAAGATTTAAGATTTTAGATTCAAGATTCAGAAACTCCCCGTTCCGATTGCAATCGGAACGGGGAGTTTTCAATACCACAAAAAGTTATTTGGGGTATAATTAACCTTAATGCAAAACGACAGTCTTGTCGGAGAAAAACTCCTATCAAATCCTCTTGCGACTCCGGAACTTACTCCGGGTATTTCAAATGTACCCCTTGTCGGACCCGATGTGCTTGTGAAGACAACTCCGGTTCATGAATTGAAAAATCTTTTCGGCATGTCACCCGAAGAACATCTTGTTCCTCTGCCTGGCCAACCGATTCCAAAACCAGAACCAATCAAGAAAAATCCTGATGACGTCACATTTCCGTTCATACCAAAACAGGAAACAAAAGTTAAAGAAGAAATAATTCCACAAGAAGCAAAACATCCTAAAACTTTTTTCAAATTCATTCTTGGAATATCCATCACATTGATAGCTGTCGGCGTTGCTCTATATATTTGGGGTGGCGTCTTGCAGTCACGTGACACAGCTCAAAAAATAGAGACTTCATCGCTCTAATTTACCGTAAATCACGAAATTCCTCTCTTTCCCCTTCCCTCCTTTCGAAGGAGGGATTGAGGGTGGTCAAATGGCCTAATCCTTAACCCCCTCTTTTATTCTCCCCCTTCGAAAGGGGGAGAGGGGATGTGCTTCGTAATTCACAGTAACTTATCAAAATACTCAAGACTTTACATTCTCCCGTTCATACGGTATTGTTTGGCGCGGAAAGAACAAAACATTATGAATCAAACCCTATCTCCAAACGGCAACGGTCACGTCAAAATTGACCGGTACATCAGTGAACACTCGACCCAACCGTCCGCTCATCTAAAGGAGCTAATCCATACTACTCGGGCGACACGCGGAATCGATACCGATATGTTGTCAGGACCGCAGGTTTGTCTGCTCCTGAAAATGTTGGTGCGGATATCTCGAGCGAAAACGATTCTCGAGCTCGGCACCTTCACAGGTGCGAGCGCTCTCGCTATGGCGGAAGAAATACCGATTGATGGCACCATCACTACCATCGACGTCGAGCAAAAAGAAATGGCGATGACGGCGTGGACCCAAGCGGGAGTGCTGGCGAATATTATTTCCATCGAAGGTGATGCGAAGAAAATTCTCGACCACCTTGATGGAGGCTTCGATCTAGCCTTCATCGATGCCGACAAGGAAAGCTACCCGACATACTGGGAACTCGTGGTGCCGAAAATTCGTCATGGTGGCATCATCGTCGCCGATGACACTCTCCGCGAAGGTCGGATCATCCACCCGCACCGCGAGGATGACAAAGCGATGGATCGGTTCAACCGAACTGTCGCCGAAGACTCTCGCGTTGACGCAATGATTCTTCCTGTCGGTGACGGCGTCACTGTTGCCTTCAAAAAATAGCTCTGTCGATTTTACAAAGTTACCTGTCACGGGTAACTTTTTTCTTGCCTCGTCGGCAAGTCGCCGATGAGGCGACTTTTAAAAAACTTGCGAAACTATCGACAGTCAGATAAACTGCCAAAATCGAATTCTTTATTTTTATTCGTATATTCGTACAGATTCGTAATTTGTATTCATTATGAAACCATACACACTATTGGGAGAGAAAAATTTACCGGAGTCCGAGCTTCAAATCGAGGCGGAGATTTCCTATGAAACACTTGCAAAACATAGGTCAAAAGCCATAAAGGAAATGTCCGAACATGCGAACATTCCGGGCTTTAGACCTGGCCATGTACCGGAAAATATTCTAATCCAAAAAGTCGGAGAGCTTGCGATCCTAGAGGAAGCGGGCTATGAAGCCGTTGAGGAAATCCTACCGGAAATTATCAAAGAGAAAAAAGTTTCATTTGTCGGAGACCCTCACGTCACAATCACCAAGCTCGCTCCGGGAAACCCTCTGACTTTTACTATCACTGTGAGTGTACTGCCTGAAGTGAAACTTCCTGACTACAAAAAAATCGCTATATCGGAAAACTCAAAAAAACCCGAGGAGGTAGTCGTCTCAGAAAAAGAAGTTGCTGACTTCATAGAAAATGTTAGAAAAGGTTTTGCTCAAAGCGCGGAGAAAGGAGGTGAAGTGAAAGAATTGCCAACACTCGATGACACATTTGTAAAAAAGCTTGGTGACTTCAAAGATGTCACTGATTTCAAAAATAAAGTAAAAGAAAATCTTACCCAAGAAAAAGAACAAAAAGCCAAAGATAAAAAAAGACTGACACTTGCCGAAGCAATTCTAAAGAAAACAGATACCGTTGTGCCGAAGGCTTTAATTGAAAGTGAAATGGCAAAGATGTTCGCACGTTTCAATGACGACATCGCAAGAATGGGAATGAAAATCGAAGACTATCTGAAACACATAAAAAAGACGGAAGAAGATATGCGCAAGGAGTGGAGACCGGACGCGGAGAAACGAGGGAAACTACAGCTGGTGTGGAACGCCATAGCAAAACAAGAAAAAATTTCCGCCAGCGCCGAGGCGATTGAAGAAGAAGTGAAACACATGCTCGAACACTACAAGGAAGCAGACCCAGCTCGTACTCGCGCCTATGTCGCAATGATGATGACCAACGAAAAAGTATTCGACTTTCTGGAATCTCAAAAATAATCTTTTCCCCTTCCCTCCTTTCGAAGGAGGGATTGAGGGTGGTTAAAATCTTTTCAACCTTCATCATTAAAAGCCACTAAAACTTAGTGGCTTTTTTGAATTAAAAAAGATAATATCAGTCGCAGACAACAAACCTATAACTGGAGAAAAATTATGCCAGATGAACCTGTCAGACATTACGCTCTTTATATCAACGGCCCCTTCGGCGATAAGAAGCTGGACCTATCCGCGCGCAAGAGATCATGCAAAACCTGCGGTCACCCCTTCATCCAGGCAGGAGTAATGTGCCCACCTTGCGCAGATGCTTTCGGCGGGGACGTGAAGGCCATGATGGACGTGTTTCAGCGGCACCACGAAAGCGCTTCCAGGATGGTCCATGTTTATGGAGTGGGTCACGTTGACCCTTGGACCCCCGCCGGCAAAGCTTTGCTAGGCGACTGAATCACCCTTCGAACCGACCGGCAACTTCCTGTCGGTTTTTTTACATTCACTAAACCGCTACTCTTTACTTGGGTAAAGAGTAGCGGTTCAAGTTAAATACATCCACCAGACAGGCTCTACAAAAGAAGGAGGGACGAGACGGCAATCGCGGCGGTTTCGGCGCGAAGTATTTGAGTACCAAGGGACACGATTGGAATATTTTTTTCTTTAATGAGAGCAAGTTCTTGTTCACTCCAACCACCTTCGGGACCGATAAGAATGCCTAACGCTTCTGTCGTTTCAAAGTCTTTGTGTGTCCAGGGTTTTCCGGACGGGTCAAATGCGATGTAGGGAAAATCGTACGTGGAGAGAAGTTCATCGAGCTTCATCGGCTCATATAGTGATGGCATTATTCCCCTACCTGACTGCTCCGCAGACTCCTTCACGATTTTTCTAGCACGAACGAGATTGAGCTTCTTCGCCACAGTACGATGAGTAATGACGGGCCGAAAATGCGAAACGCCAAGTTCAGTCCCCTTCTCCAATATCCATTCGAACTTGTCAGTCTTAATGAGCGCCTGAAAAAGGAAAATTTCTTTTTTGGGAACAAACTTATTTTTTCTCTTTTCCAAAATTACAAGCTCAGCTTTAAGATAATTAAGTGTCGTAAATTGTGCCGTATATTCAAAACCGGAATTATCCAGCAAGACGACGATGGACCCGGTATTGAGTCGAAACACGTGTCGCCACTGATGCACCAAATCAGAATCAGCTACCTCGATGTGACTTTGGTCCCCGATTTTCTGTTCTATGAAGAAGTTATGCAGTCTCATGTCTTTTCCCCTTCCCTCCTTTCAAAGGAGGGATTGAGGGTGGTAATAATTTTCGTAATCACTCCATCCAAATTCCCATCAACCTCATTATTCCAAAATCGTAAAACGTATACACCCGCCGTATTTAGAAATTTTGTTCGTTCTTTATCCGATTCACTATCTATGTGTTGTGAACCATCAACCTCCACAACAAGCTTCCTTGTCGGACAATAAAAATCCGCAATGAAATTACCGATACTAGCTTGTCTCCTGAACTTAAACCCTAGCTGACTGTCGCGCAGTCGCGACCACAATACGACTTCCTGTGGTGTCGCGTTGTTCCGCAAAAGTTTTCGCTTGAGCTTCTGCTTTTGGATATTGTTTACAAACACAGTTACCACCTCTCTTTCTCCTCCTTCGAAAGGAGGAGAGGTAAGAATGATTTATCAATTGTAGTGGAAAACCACAAAAAGAAAAGCCCGACACCGAAGTGACGGGCTGTGACAAAGTAAATTACCAAAAAGCCGGATCCTCCCTATCAAACCCCTGAATTTCTTGATAGTCTCTTTGGTTAATGACATCAAACACCACCGCGAGAACAGTCAACATGGCAAGATGCACAAGAAGTTGCTTGCCACCGTATGTGGCGTAAACCCCCACTTCCGTTTGAGCGGTAAGGTTTTCTCTGTTGATCAAATGCTCCTTGCCAATGAGTCCATACGCTTCCCACCTACTCTGCCGGTGAACAACATCACTGTACTCAATAATCCTGCCAAGAGTTTCGGCAGTCATTGGCTCCAGTTTTGGTCTGATGACAGGCTCCAGAAGTTTACGCAGGTCCCATGCCGATTGAAAGGTGTATGCTTGGGCAGAAATCCCCTTCATCAGTCCTTGACCGACCATTTGTTCCACAAAGTTTGTAATGTACTCATTTCTCATTTTTATCTCCTTTCAGAAGATTTCCCGCTACCAGATATTGGCCCGTCACAACCGATAAAGTTCGGAAGCATCACGAGGTAGGTTCGAGAAGAACCTACTAACGACCCGCCAAGCTTTAGACAATGGCGATGAAAATACATTACAGTAAAACCTAGACTTGTCAAGTCTATCTACTCTTGTTATACTCTCCGTATTATTCGTATATTCGTACCTATTCGTAATTCGTATTACATATGTTAATTCCAACCGTCATAGAAAAATCCCAGTTTGGCGAGCGTGCCTATGATATTTACTCGCGTTTACTCCGTGAAAATATTATTTTTCTTGGCGGAGCCATCGACGACCATGTCGCGAACATTGTCATAGCTCAACTTCTATTTCTGCAATCCGAAGACCCGAAAAAAGATATTTCGCTTTATGTAAACTCCCCCGGGGGCTCGGTCACAGCCACACTCGCCATTGTCGACACCATGAACCACATCAAGAACGACGTTTCGACCGTCTGTATCGGCATCGCCGCGTCTGGGGGTGCCATCGTCTTGTCTTCAGGCAAAAAAGGCAAGCGTTACGCTCTTCCAAATGCCGAAGTGATGATTCATCAACCCCTTGGAGGTGTAGAGGGTCAAGCCTCGGATATCGCCATTACCGCCAAGCAAATCCTTAAAACAAGAGAGAACCTGAACAAAATGTTGGCCAAAAACACGGGAAAACCCCTCTCTCAGATAGAAAAAGACGTAGAAAGAGACTTCTATATGGATGCCGAAGAAGCCAAGAAATACGGGGTGATAGACGAAATACTGAAATAATACGAAAATACGAATCGAGAAGATATACGAAAGTTTACGAAAATGGGACCTTGCGGTCCTACAGCCCGTGGCCGTTCCGGCCATGGGCTGTTTTCGTATTTGTTCGTATATTCTCCCCTTTCGTATTTTCGTATAAGGCTTTACAAAAAGCCCACTTTCTTATAATATGCATTTATTAACAATAGTTAATTATGATTCTGTTTTTCACTTTTACAGCGAGTATTGTCTTTCTAGAAATTCTAAATGAACTTCTTATTATTCAGCGACAAAAACTAGAAATCGTTAGTCCTCACAAGATAAAAGCCTAAGACAGGGTCTTCCAGAACATGTCATTAAAAATAGTCGCTCTTCTTGCAAGCGTCGCAGGCGTCTTGGGAATTGCTGTCGGCTATTATCTCCGACTGATCATTTCATTGGGCAAGAAAGGCTCCATGGAGCTCGAGATCAAAGAGATGATGCTCAAGGCAAAAGAAGAAGGGAAAAAAATAACCGAGGAAGCACAAGTAAAAGCGATTGATGCCATCACAGCGGCTCGATCGGAAATGAAGGAAAAAGAAGAGAAAATCAAGAAAGCCGAGGAGCGTGTCATCAAAAAGGAAGACACTCTTGATGCGCGTCAACATGATATCGACAAGGAAGTCGAGAATATCAAGGCGAAAATTGCGGAGGTCAGAAAAGTGAAGGAGAAGGTAGATGCACTGGAAGCCGGCAAACAAGCCGAGCTTGAAAAACTTGCTCGTCTTACGGAAGCCGAAGCTAAAAGCGAGCTTTTGAAGTCTGTAGAGAAAAGATACGAGGAAGATTTGCTCGTCAGAATGCAGAAGCTGGAAAACTTCGGCGAGGAGCAGCTAGAGAGGAAAGCTCAGGGTATTCTTGCCGCTTCAATCCAGCGATTGGGTAACTCTGTTTCCGCAGATGTCCTCACAACAAGTGTGGTTATTCCAAACGACGAGATAAAAGGTAAGATTATCGGCAAGGAAGGCCGTAATATCAAGGCGTTTGAGCGTGCTACCGGAGTTGAAGTTATTGTTGATGATACTCCTGGAGCCATCACAATATCCTCATTTGACCCGGTACGAAGACAAGTTGCACGTGTAGCTCTTGAAAATCTTATTCTCGACGGCAGAATTCAACCAGCGAAAATTGAACAAATGGTTGAAAAGGCTCAGGAGGATATCAACAAGATAATCAAAGAGAAGGGTCAGCAAGCCGCCTATGAAACCGGTGTGATGAACCTCGACCCGAGAATTATAGCTATCCTTGGACGACTTCATTTCCGCACAAGCTACGGCCAAAATGTTCTTCAGCACTCAATAGAGATGACACATATCGCAGGAATGATTGCGGAGGAACTCAAGGCCAACGTTGCAATTACCAAAGCCGGTGCCCTACTTCATGACATCGGAAAGGCTGTCGACCATGAGGTCCAAGGTACGCACGTAGAAATCGGACGACGTATATTGCAAAAATTCGGTGCTGATGAGGCAATCATCAAGGCGATGCAGGCTCATCATGGTGAGTATCCATATGAAACCGTAGAATCAATCATCGTCCAGACGGCAGATGCCATCTCAGGAAGCCGCCCTGGAGCGAGACGCGACAGTGTAGAAAACTACCTCAAGCGACTTGGTGATCTGGAAGCGATAGCAAAGTCATTCCCAGGAGTCGAAAAGTCCTACGCCCTACAGGCAGGCCGTGAAATCCGAGTATTTGTCACACCGACAGAAATCTCCGACCTTGATGCCAAGAAAATGGCTCAAGAGATAGCTCAAAGAGTGGAAAAAGAATTGAAATACCCTGGAGAAATCAAGGTGACAGTCATTCGCGAATTGCGAACTATCGAATACGCCCGTTAGGAAGAATTAAGAATCAGGAATTACGATTCAAGAATAAAAACAAAATCTACCAACCCCGTTTCGCTTCGCGAAACGGGGTTGGTTTTATAGATTTTTGACAAAACCATTATAAAATATTCTAAAGAAATCGTGAAAAACCTCGTGTTGCGGAAAAAACGGCTTATTATATAATGGTTATAGTCAGTTTGTAAGTTGTTATTAATTTTATTTGGTCGAAATAATTAATTTTTATCATAATCAATCCGTACGGTATCCATTTGTATATTCGTACCGATTCTTAATTTATATTTTATGAATAAACAAGGAATTGCAGAAGCTGTGCAAGTCGTTTTGGGAGGAACTAAGGTCCAAGCCGAACAGGCAGTAGACAAGGTTGTTGATTCTATCGTCAATACACTAAAAGCAGGTGGCGAAGTATCTATTGCGGGACTAGGAATCTTCTCGGTCAAGGCTCGCGCCGCCAGACAAGCTCGCAACCCACGCACAGGTGAGACTCTTCAGGTCCCTGCCATGAAAGTGCCAAAGTTCCGCGCAGCAAAGGCTCTCAAGGATGCAGTTCGATAGTTTGGTTTGTAATTTGGCACATTTCTTCGTTGCTTCACTCGTTTGCTCCCGCGCAGTAGCTCATACTACAGCTTGGTCGCAAGGCCTATCGACTAGTGATAGGCGCCTGTAGACGGCCTCACTCGCGCCTCGAACTGCATCCAAATTACTTCCCAAACACCCTCTTACTTGTCTGCGCAGGCAAGATAAACACAAAACCCACCATTCGGTGGGTTTTGTGTTTATTTCTTTGTTCCCGTAATTCTGTATGGCTTTGCCACCTGCCAAGCCATCTCGTAAATAGTTTTCATTGTTATAGCAATAGTCGGGTCCTCAATGCGGACAACGAATAAGTTTTGCTGTTGAAGACGGAAAAATGCCACGACATTGTCGTAAATAACGCTGTCATTATAAATTGGTCCCGTGGCCAGTCGCGAGTCATAATGTTCCCCCGCTGTCACCACCCATCGTCGTGCGCTCGCCCGTGCATCCGCCGTATCGGCAATAATCTCTCGAGTATAAATACTGTTTTCAATTGTCGCCTGATTAATCTTACGATACGTGTCGGGAAAAAGTTTTTCGACCGCGAAAAGATCGGACCAAAACATCAACTCTTTAGTTTTTCTTATTTCTTCATAAACTAGGTTGACCCCCTCCTCTCCCTCAAAAACTGAAACTTTAGGCCTACCTTGACCTTGCTCGTGGAGCAACTCCAACTCCGGCATTTCCTTTTTTAATTGTGAAAGATTTTGTTCGAGTTTTGTCTCTAGAAATTTTGGCGAAACCGCTTGATAGTATTCTTTTTTACCAATGGTAATTTTCTGCACAAATCCATCACCCAAAAGTTCTTCGAGATAGATATACACCATCGGACGTTTAAGACCTGCTCTCTTAGCGACATCCATGACCGAAGACGAACCTAAAATTAATAATGCATTGTATACCTGCGCGGGCTTTTCCTTAATCCCAAACAGCTTTAAGGTATCTATCATGTTCCTAGTGTAGCCAGAATTATCGCAAATGTCAATAAAATTGACATTTTTTAACTCAATTACAACGTATTAGAGCCGTATTATTGAATATTGTTATACTTATTTCAACATTTATTCGACATAATTGCAAATGGGTGGGAAAATTATTGCAGATAAAAGACAGTACCCTGTCAACCAAACCGTACGGCTTTACGCAGGTGTGCCACTGAACACCAGTACAGAAAACTATGAAAATCCTTGTATTCGACGATAGCGATATTAATCGAAGCGCCGCCATTGCGCAGTTAAAAGGCCACGACCTCACAGTTGTCGGCACCTACGACGAGGCGCAGGAGCTGCTCACGCCACAGTTCGACCACGAGGGGGCTTCGTCCGCTCTCAAGAGCCAGTTCGGCAACTTCAACCCTTATCGTTCAGACGACGAGGCGAAGAAGGCAGACTACTTCGCGGCTGAGAAGGTGGCGAACGAGCAAGCGACGACCTACCCCAACTTCGATGTCGTTCTGACCGACCTTCTTGTGCCCACCTCACGGCAGGAACAGGGTCCAGGTGGAGCGTCGCTCGTCGGCAAGGAGATGCCAGTCGGTATCTTCATCGGACTACTGGCCGCAGTCAAGACGTGCGCGAAGTATGTCGCCGTCTTCACCGACAGTGACCACCACTCGCACCCCGCCTCCGCCTGCTTCGACGTCTTCAACAGGCACGAGAGCATCCCCACGCCGTTCACGGTTGAGGGCAGCAAGGTCCTCCTCTCCAATTCGAGGAACTGGGTCGGGCGATTCGATCCAAAGGACCTCTCGAAGACGCTAGCGTACGAAGAGTACAGCAAGCGATCTGACACGGTCAGGGCCAAGAACTGGGCTGCGCTTCTCAAATACCTCGTTCAGGAATAGTGCTTTGCTCGGTTCGGGGGTTATCGTAAAACTCTCGGTTCCGGAGAATTAACCTTAAATTCTCCACTTTATTGGACTCATGACGTGTATCGTGGGTCCATAGAAGTCAAACTGCACAACCGAAAAAGACTGATACCTGTATGAAAAAGCTCATTGTCAACCTACTAACGGCTTTGCTCGCCCTTAACCGGACCGAGGCAGAGGAAAATTTACCTGCCGAGGCAGGCCAACAACAACCCTTCAGCGTCACAGTTTCGACTGTCATCGCGAACAAATACCTGAATAGCATAGGAAGTGTACTGAGCGAAGCTCCTGTCGCACAAACTGATCTATTCCTCTCTCATAAAAGTGGAATCTACCTTGACCTTTGGAACTCACGAAGTTTCAAGGGAAAGTGGGATGACGGAAGCTTAGGGAATGAAGTCGATTATGGAATAGGATGGAACGGCACGATAAAAGGTCTCACGGCTCACGTCGGCGTCACCTACTTCGACGAACCGAAAGCGTTCACACTCGGCGTGGGAGACATCATCTACTCACACATTCGGCTAGGCAAAGACTTCAAACATCTTTCGCTCACTCTCGGGTACGAGAACTATGTCACTATGCCCGAGAGCGGATTCCAGGGTGGCAATCTCTTCAGCCTCACGGCCAGCAAGAGCATAACCTTCTGGAAAGACCGGCTGAGCGTCAGCACTTCCCTCGCCGGCGTATACGATACCGGAACACTCGGGAGCGACACTGGTTTCTTTTTCCGCGGAAACGCGGGACTGAACTGGAACATCTCGAAACGGCTGACGATGAATATCGTTTCCGCCAACTACTTCGTCCGTCGTACAAGCGACGTAATGGTATCAACGGGCTTTTCGCTCATCTTCTGAAAAGGCGGCATGTCCGCGAACCGCACACAACGTAATTGTTGTGTGCGTTTTTTATTTGTGAAGTTGTGCGGGATGGGAGAATCGAAACTTACAGTTTCAGTACCCTCGTTGGTTATTTTGCCTCGAAAGGCTCGCAAAATAAGCTCAACGAGGCTTCGATTCTCCCACGCCAGAAAAATGAGAATCGCCCGCGACTAAACTCTTGTCGTCACAGAATGAGAATCTCTCCTTACAGGAGCAGTACCCCGATTGGCTCGCGCCGAAGCTCGACTCAATCGGGCTTCGATTCTCCCACGAAGACGCCCCCGCGTCTTCTATCCCGCACATCAAGAAAAAACGCTCCGAGCAGGAGCGGTTTTTTCTACGATGTGCGGGATGGGAGAATCGAACTCCCAACCACAGTTTGGAAAACTGTTATTTTACCATTAAACTAATCCCGCTTTGCCCCGCGAAACTTTATGTGAAGTGGGGCCTTCGCTCGCCGAAGCGAGCTACGGCGGGCGAAGCCCGCTAGCCGCGAAGGCGATAACTTCAAAATCCTAACAGAAAAATACAGGTGTAGCAACAATTCATCGTGATAGAATTATATGATGCTTGCAAAGCTTATCGGAATAATTTTAGTGTTGATTGGCATCGCAACTATCTCAGCGACATCCCCTTCCGTTTCTGTATCAAACATTGAGAACACGGGACCGATCAAAACTGTGATTACTGACACGATAGCTACCACTACCGCTAAGGAAAAACAAACACAATCAGAGGAAAAGACTGCGACGACTACTTCGACTGAAATAAAACCGAAAAAAACTTTACCGATCAGTCCGAAACCTAAGGTTGAAATAAATACCGACATTAAAAGTGAAGTTCGAAATACCCCGACGAGTACTCCCCTAGTTTCAACGCCTACACCGATCATTGCACCCCCACCTCCAAATTTTTCTGAAATAAACACAATGGCCCGCAAGGCAATTGTAAACATTCTCTGTACCTCAACGACAGGTGGCCTATTCGAACCCTTGTCCGGCTCGGGAGTCATCATTGACCCACGAGGAATTATCCTTACAAACGCCCACGTCGCCCAATATCTTCTTATCCAAAATTATCGACAAAAAAACTTTCTAAACTGCATTGCCCGTACGGGAAGCCCCGCAGTCCCCTCTTACACATTGAAAGTATTTTATATCTCGAAAAAGTGGATGGAGAAAAATTATCAGCAAATTACTAGTCAAAAACCGACAGGGACAGGAGAGAATGATTTTGCCCTTCTTCAAATCACAGGGAGCACAAACTCCGACATCAATTTACCGATAAGTTACCCATCTATATCACCCGACAGCACAGAGATGGACATAGATTCGGGAAACCAGGTGATTCTTGCCGGTTACCCAGCTGGGTTTTTGGGCGGAATCGCAATCCAGCGAGAGCTTTATGCCGTATCTAGCGTGGTTAATATTGGCAAACTCTACACATTTAAAGAAGGTGTCCAGGAATTGGACGCATTTGGTCTCGGAGGAAGTCCCGTCGCCCAGCACGGCTCATCAGGTGGTGGAGCTATCAGCGGTAATGGAAAACTTCTCGGCATCATCGTCACCTCGACCGACGCAAAGATGACATCCGACCGCGAACTCGATGCCATTTCTATTCCTCATATCAACCGTATCCTGTCCGAAGAAACAGGCCTTACACTCAATTCCCTCTTTGCCACCGATCTTTCGGTATTCTCAAAAAACTTCGACGAGCAAACCTTGCCAACTCTCACAAAACTCTTAACCGACGAACTGGATTCTAAAAATAAATAAAAGTTTTCGAAGGCTCAACCTTAAATCGGGAAAAGGTCGAACCTTGCTGTTTCCGTATTTTTTTCAAAATAAAATCCCACACATTTCTGTGTAGGATTGGAGTTTGTGATAGGCATTTCTCCGAAGCCCTCGGCAGATTTACCCATTACTTACTTTTCCGAAGGTAAGTGTTCTGGCCTACTGCCGATTTTCCTGCTTGCGAGCTTCTTCCAATTCAGACTTGCAAGCCTCCCACTCCTTCTGAAGCCTTTCGACGACTTCATCGAGAGTCGTCCCATTCAAGTCCTCACCATTCCATATAGTGACCTTTCCTTCCTCCTTGAATCGGAGTTCGTACCCTTTGAGTTTCCATTCGAGATAGGCAACTCGAGAAGAGAACCTTCCAATTTCCAATCGAGGAAGGTAAGTCGCGTATATGTAATTACAGAGTGGCAGCACCTCTTTGGTAATGCCATAATCAGCGGGGCACTCATCCCATTGGCTATATTTCATGAAGGAACCGACGTAGACTCCCAACATTCCTTGGTGATTCTTGCTTTTCAACCAAGGGCTATCCAGATGCTTGAGTACCGTCTCAAAAACTTTGCAATAAAGTGTTTTGAGATATTTTTTCAGAATCGTGTCTCGCGTTTGGTCCTCGGGATATAGACTGTGCCTCCACCCCGCACCACTGCCGATAACGAGCGATGTCCATTCAAGCCATTCCTCCCAATAGATTTCATTGAATGACTCAATGAACCCGACAATGGAAGCCTCGAGCATTTCGTCAGTAATGTGTTTGTTGCCCTGTTGTAGTCTGGATGGCAACCGAAGAAAACAATTCGCCGCAAAATATGGGCCGGAAGAGGAATACCGGTCTGGGTTTTCCAGAATATTCATGATATGTTCAGAATTCCCCTCCTCCAAAATATCTTCAAACCGCTGAAGAGCGAGGTCTGCGATTATTGGTCCCCAGAGTTTAACTTTGGGTTGAGTAGCGGCAGTTTTGGTCGTATTCATAGTTACCTTTCTGAACTGGTGTTCAATGGCACACCTGCTTAAAGCCTATTTGGTTGTAAAGAACTAAATCTTCAAGCCAACAACTTCACTGTTGCGAGCTTGATAGATTTCCCATCGCAGTTTTGATGTGCGATGGGAAGTGAGAAGCTTGTGATGCGCCTTCTCTTATGCGCGTGGCAGACCTACTGCCATTTCTCCCTACGAGGCTTCACAAGGACTAGTGTCATATTTTTGTACTGACCAGTCGACTCGTGCCCTAAATTCAGGGTGTATGGGAGTTTCAATACTTGTCCAGATTCATCTTGGACAAGGCGGCCACTTGATATTGGTAGTGGGCGATAATTGTTGACACTAAATAACCCGCCGCAAGTCCAATCGCCTCGAAGTGAATCAGTGTCATCGAGAGGAAAAGGTTGCGAGTAAATAACCAACTTCTCACTCTCGGGTTGATCAAGATATTGCAGACGAAGCTGAAAAGCTGTTTCGTCAGGACAAAATCTCAGTGCACCACCAATCTTCGTATGTAGATCTCGAGAGTAGAATACCTCCGACTCCACCCCAAGCTCTTCTCCGGTAACCTTGATGAGATCGATTTCCCTCTCGACCATCTCAAGTTTGAACATCGGATGACGGAGGAGTGGGCGTACTGAACCAAATTCCTCGAAGAGGACTTTGGCTGCTCGGAGAGCATTCTCCGCGTCGTCCATACTCTTAAATGTACCTACCTTAATCGTCTTCCACACCGGAAAGTCGATCGGAGTTTGGGACGCGACGGCGGTTTTGGTTGTTGTCATAAATTTGGTTCATCCGTTTCGTGAAGAAAAATGCGGATTTACACTTTTCAATTCTGCTCGGGTTTTCAAGCCGATTCAGGATGACACATGCCTCACTCGACAGATGATAAGTGGGCGGTTTCGAACCCGCGCACTATTCATCTGTCGAAGATGACTAAACCTATGACTTCAGCAAGCAGGTTTCAAAGAACTTGTTTATCTCGAGCCTGTCGAGACGATTCGTATCTTTCTGACATAATCGTAACATTTCTAGACCCTATTGTCAATAAATATCGTCAATAATATGTTTAATAACGCCATATTTATCAATATATTTAAGAATATGAGCATATTTTTGTCGAAAAAGATTGACACAAAATGGATTGGGAGTATACTTCACCTTAATTCTCCTCCCCTTTCGAAGGGGAGGATTGAGGATGGGTCGTAACCACCCCTCTTTCCCCTCCTTCGCAAGAAGGGGAGGAAAAACAAAACATGAAAGACCCGAACGAACAATTGAAAATGACTTTGCGGAGTTTTGGTTTCGGCGAAAAGGAGACGACTGTTTACGTTGCATTGCTGGAACTCGGCAAAGGCACGGTCACTCAAATCAGCCGAAAGGCTGGCATCAATAGAACGACCGGCTACGACATTTTGAGTTCCCTAGCAAACAAAGGACTCGTTACCATTTCCGGCAAGGAACCAAAATCGGAATTTGCCGCCGAACCGCCGGAGGCGATCATTGCATTCTTGAAAAAAGTGGCGGAGCAGACATCCGAGCATATCAAAAAAGCCGAAGCTTTGATTCCGGAATTAAACTTGCTTCATGCCAAACAGAACCGACCGAAAATAAAATTTTACGAGGGCACGGAAGGATTACGGCATGTGTATGAAGATACGCTCACCTCGACCGAGTCGATTCGAGCATATGCAACAGTAGACGACATGCACAAGGGCCTGCCAAATTATTTTCCCTCGTATTACAAACGCCGAGCGGAGAAAAATATTGCTATTCGCGCCATCGCTCCAAAAACGCCAATGGGTGAAGAGCGTAGGGCGCTCGACGCGGAAGAAAAACGCGAGATAGCGTTTGTCCCGCCGGACAAATATTATTTTTCCCCAGAAATAAACATCTACGACAACAAAATCATGATTGCCTCGTGGCGCGAGAAGCTAGGAGTCATCATCGAAAGCGCGGAAATCGCGGACGCTATGAAAAAAATCTACGAGCTGGCGTGGGCAGAGGCGAAACGGCTCGACGCTTCGCTAAAATCAGATGTCTCTACCTCCCCTACTTTCCAAAAAGAGGAATGAGAGGTGGTTATAAAATGTTCTACTCACCCCCTCTCAATCTCCCCCTTTGAAAAGGTTGAGAGGAACCGAGCGCCTACGAAAGCTTTCCGGCAAGAGTTAGAAATACATCGAAATCATCCTCGGGTTTTAACGAATTTCTTTTTTCAAAACCACATTTTACGCACCGGTGCGTAAGCATGTATCCCTTACTAACCTTGGCTCCTCCGATGGGTTCCATCAATCCCCCACACCTTTCTGCTCTATCCCCCGGATTTATATCCACGTGCTTACTCCACAAACATTTCGGGCAGTGATTGGTGTAGCCGTTACCTTTCACATCGACACCACAATGTTCGCACGTGAAATCCTCAATTGTTCTGATAAATTGTTTGGACATTATTAGTAGAGTACTACACCAACTTAAAAAAGGAAAACCGCATCACAATGATGCGGTTTGATGATTTTTACGTTTGAACCACTCTTCGAATAAACCTTACCCAATATTTACGTTTTTTTTCGTGATGAGACTCGTAGTGTCGGTGGTCCTTGGTAACGACACATGCAAATGACGAATTTGGGTCATTCCTTTCAGAGGATACACTCCAATACTCCCCGGACCTCAGATCATTGAATTTTATCCGTAGTGCCGGATTTTTTTTAGCCTCCTCTTCCGCATTGATCAAATCGTCATAATGAGGAAAACGTAAGGTTGGATCTTGAGCAACTTTTTCGGTAGCCTCCGTCCAACTTAAGATCTCATCATCTCTTCGAGAACACCACTCTTCACCGTCAGACAACTGTAATCCGGAATTATTATGTCTCATATTTACCCTTCTTCTAGTGTTCAATGGCACACCTGAATAAAGCCAGATTTGTGTTAAGGAACTTCCGCTCGTTTCTATTGACTATATTAGCATTTTATTTCACAATATGTCAAATATGTCGACAACTATTGTAGAATACAGTAAAGTATCTTTAATTATATAGATAATTTGTTGTCAAATATATCGACATTTTATGCAAAAGTTAGATTTTATTGAAATACTGAAAGATATCGGCTTGACCGAAAATGAAGCACGAGTGTATCTTGCCACCCTATCCTTGGGCTCAACGACCGTGCTGAAAATCGCTCGAGAGTCGCAGATAAAACGAACAACTGTTTATTCCCTACTTGAGAGTTTGAAAGCAAAAGGTTTGATGGTAACAGAAATCAAAAGACTCAAACAATTCTACTCTGCAGAAAGTCCCGATAAGCTTGAGAAGATTTTGGAATTGAAACGTGAAAAATTTAATAATGTCTTGCCCGAGCTCAAAAGTTTGCAAAACGTGCAGCCTGGTGGAAGTTTTATAAAATATTACGAGGGTGTCGCCGGTGTGAAATCCGTTTACGACACAATTCTCGACGACCTGAAGCCCGGGGATGACTACATGATTCTCTCCGATATGGAGCAATTCTTGAATATAGACCGTGAATACTTCGCTAAGTTCATAGAACGACGCGTAAAATACAACTTGAACGTCCGCACCATTCTTCAGCATTCAGACAGTGCACGATATTACAAGAAAATAGAACTGAACACGAATCAGACTATCAAATTCTTGCCTGAACAAACAAAACTTACGGCGAATCTTGTCATTACACCGTACCGAGTCATTATTACGCAAATCATTGCGCCGATTATAACGGTCATGATCGAGAACAAAAGTATCGTGCAGATGCAGAAAGAAGAATTCGATATTATTTGGAACACGCTTGCCGTCTAATCGAAAAGATTTTATCTTTTTACATATCAAGTGCTTCCTGCGTGTAGGGACGACGAGAATCTCTCCTTACAGGAGCAGCCTGCCTGCCGGTAGGCAGGTACCCCGATTGGTTTTTCTGGCCAAGAATCGCCCGCGAATATACTTATGTCGTCACAAAAAACTGCGCCGAGAATCGAAACTTACAGTTTCAGTACCCTCGTTGGATACTTTTGTCGCTCAGAAGCTCAAAAGTATGCTCAACGAGGCTTCGATTCTCGGACGGAAGCGCCCCAGCGCTTCCTCGCCCCGACAATCGCCGCTTCGCTCGCTATTGTCGGGGCGCCGAGAATCGAACTCGGACCGTACGCTCCCAAAGCGTATATACTACCACTATACTACGCCCCGATTTACTTCAGAAAACAAAGCTTATCACAGATATTTGAAACAGCCAAAAATCACAAAATTATATCCTCCAATCTTTTAACTCTCGCAATTTTATTCTTCACGTCGAGCAGAACAGTGATAACGTCAAATTGCCACTCATCCTCTTCCCCCATCGAATTCTCAGCCAAATAAGCCTGGATTGTCCGAGACAGACGTTTCAGCTTGTCTGGGTGGACATTATCCTCAGGTCTTGCCAAATCCGCAGAATCGGACACTTTGTCCGCAAGGTTATCTCTAGATACTGTCTTCACCTCGATAAAATATATTTTGTCCTTTCTTCTCGCGATAATATCTATTTCTCCGTACTTCTTCCTATAGTTCCTACAAACAACGGAATATCCCTTTTCTTCAAGGAATCTAGCCGAAATATCCTCACCTAATAATCCCACAACTTGTTTTTTCGTTCTCTTTTGTTTCTTGGGAAACATATATGGTGCTTTCACGTGAAACCCATCTCGTGTTAGCGATATTTGCCCGTCTTTTACAAAAAATGCTTATTTAGAGCCGTTTTCACACAAACAGAGACAAATAAACGGACAAATTGGTCCTGTCTTTTATACACACATCCACATAGTTATCCCCAGTTTTGATCAAAACGCCTAGTAATAAGGGTCTGTCTGAGACCTGATTTGACAGAGGATAAATGTCTTTTCGATATATCTTCGTCAACTGAATCTCCTTTTTTTCAAATTAGGTAAGCTAGACCTGTATATTTCTCGCTGTGCGGGCACCGGGAATCGAAGCTTACAGCTTCAGTACCCCGATTGGCTCGCTCAGACGCTCGGCTCAATCGGGCTTCGTCTCCCGGGCGCCCCGATAACCATCGGGGCTTGCTCCTTCCTCGTATTCACTTCGGTGCGGGCACCGGGAGTCGAACCCGGATTTTTACCTTGGCAAGGTAACGTTATACCGCTAAACCATGCCCGCAATGTAATTTTCTTTAACCAAATCCAAAGCAAGTAATTCAATCCATTTCAAAATCTTTCGCTTTAAGTATGCACTAGAAACCCCAACACTGCAAACACCGAATGACAATCGGTTTGTTTTATGCTTACCCTGAATAAGCATACTTTTTGTAAAATTTTCATATGATAAACCTGTTTTTCCCACCCAAAAACTTTTACACAATTTTTCATCGAGATCCGGATAAATCAGAATCCAAGCCTTGATTTTGGAACCCTTGAACCTGCAAATATTTTTCAGAAATAACAAGAACAACTTTATCATTAAAGGTTCCGTATTAGCAATCGAGCAACGATTTTTCGATACTTTGTTGCCCTCGCCCCAGTAAATCATTAAGCCGGCTATAAACAGGGGGTGATATTTAAGCAATTCAAACTCTGCTACCGCCTCATTTTCTGCCTCCAGGTATAGTTTTTTTAGGTTTTCACCGCGAATTCTATTCAGTTCCTGAATTCGAACTGTGTGTGCGCCACTTGCTTTCTCAACGAGCTTTATTGAAAGTTCTTTCGACCAAGCTTGTCCTCTGAACCAATCGGAAAGAGTAGCTTTCGGAACACCAAGTTCCTCTTTTATTTCATTATAACTTTTACCGATCTTTCGCAAAACTTGAGCTTTTTCCTTATCTTTTCGCATGTCATAGAAGTATATCACACGGGTTCGGTTTTGGAAAAATTGACCACACCTCCGGCTCGCACACATAGCAAAAAACCTCCAGCAGTGGAGGTTTTTTGCTATGTGTGCGCCCAGTAGGACTCGAACCTACAACGAATGCTTCGAAGGCATTTATGATATCCGTTTCACCATGGGCGCAATTGTCACAATGATACGCTAATTAGGGAAAAACTGAAAGTTGTAATAAAATATTTGAAATGGCAATCACAAAGGGCAAAACTACTTTTGACTTACCTGATGAAGTCACCAAAGTCTCAGAAACCTTAAAAAAGGCTGGATTTGAGGCTTATTTGATAGGTGGCTGTGTCCGCGACATACTCCTAAAAAGAAAGCCGAAAGACTGGGATTTCACCACGAATGCTACTCCCGAGGAGATTATAGGCTTATTTCCAAAGACTTTTTACGAAAACAAGTACGGTACAGTGGGGGTAGTCAACGAAACAGCGTCGGATGAGACATTGAAGATTGTGGAGGTGACTCCTTATCGGCTTGAATCGGACTATTCCGACAAAAGGAGGCCGGATAGTGTATCTTGGAGCAAGAAACTCGAGGACGACTTGCAAAGACGGGATTTTACTGTGAATGCGATTGCTTTGGATATAGAACACGTCGGTTTGGATGCAGTTCGAGGCGCGACCGAGCAACGCGACCAAGCGGTAGTATCCTACAGCGCGGGAGAGGGAGGAGGAAGCAACAAAGAAATGCGCCAAACCGGCGCGTTATATTATAAAGGACAGCTGACCGACCTCTATAAAGGACAAGAGGATATTTCCAAGAAAGTACTCCGCACTGTCGGTGATCCTCATGATAGATTCGCCGAGGATGCCCTTAGAATGCTCCGTGCCGTTAGAATTTCCACTGAGCTGAGTTTCACCATAGAATCCGAAACTGCTGTTGCAATACAGAAATACGCTGATTTACTTAAGGGTATTGCTCAGGAGAGAATTCGCGACGAGTTCATAAGGATTCTTATGTCCGACAACCCTATGATTGGCATTATTCTTAGCCAAAAGTTGGGTATCTTGAAATACATCGCGCCAGAGCTAGAGGCCGGAATAGGTATAAAACAAAATCAAGCTCATGCCTTTGAGGTATGGGAACACCTCCTAAGGTCGCTCCAACACGCCGCTGACAAGAAATGGTCTCTAGAAATAAGGCTTTCTGCTCTTTTTCATGATGTTTCCAAGCCAGAAACACGGAGAGTTTCACCTGAAACAAAACAATATACATTTTACGGCCACGAGGTTGTAGGATCTCGGGTAACCAAGAAAATCCTAGAAAGGATGAGGTTTCCCGTGAAAACAATAGAAAAAGTATCGAAAATGGTACGTTGGCATATGTTTTTCTCAGATACCGAACAAATTACCCCTTCAGCCGTCAGGCGTTTACTGGCTAAGGTGGGCCACGACAACGTATGGGATCTGATGAATCTTCGTATTTGTGACCGTATCGGTACCGGGAGACCGAAGGAAAACCCTTATAGACTCAGAAAGTATAAGGCAATGCTTGAGGAAGTCATGAGAGATCCGGTGTCTGTCGGAATGCTCAAGATTGATGGAAATAAGATAATGGAGGTTACACATGTAACACCGGGACCGAAGGTTGGCCATATTTTAAATGCTTTGATGGAAGAAGTACTTGAAAAACCTGAGCTTAATGAGGAGATGTTTCTGGTGAAACGTGCAACGGAACTTTCACAATTATCTGAAAAAGAGCTTAAAACGTTGGCAGATAAGGGTAAAGACAAAAAAGACAAGCTTGAGGAGGAAAATATAAAAGAGATAAGAGGGAAGTATCACGTGGAATAACTAGCAAATACGGGGCTTATAATTGAAAATTACGTGCACAGTTCGAGGCGCGAGCTCGGCTTGCGACCAAGGTGTACGAACAGTACTCCGCGGGAGCAAATGGGCGAAGCAACAAAGAAATGTGCCGAAATTTTCGATTATAAGAGAAACCGCCTACAGGCGGTTGTAATGTTTAGAGCATGTTTCAAGGTTCATCGGTGGATAAACACTGGGACATGCTCTAATGCAATACTTTTGCTTGTGGCGGTTTAAATAGGAGATTCTGTCTTGTCGCTTTCTCGGGTTAAAAAAATATATTTTCCGAATTTTAAAGATGTGTGAGAAAATATTTTTTAACGAAAGTAGAAACTTTCTAGAATCTCAGAGTCAAGAGTTTTGACTATCAAAGACCTATTTGTCAGAGCGGCACATCCGCTACTGACCTGCAAACAGTATATCACCTGTAAAGGACAAGTAAAAGACAAACTGTGGATAACTCCCGAAAATCAAGGAGTGCCTAAAGGACACGACTGTGATTTTCGCGGACCCCGCATCAATTTTGCTTATAGTTTAAGGCCTAATGTGCGTGTGCGAATAGCACTTACCTAGTCGGCGAAGCGCATTGACCTACTATTTAAAACGAATAACACACTCAGTAAAGAAATTATCTTGAAAAAGCAAAATTGGTGCTGGGGTAGTCGATAAACGAAACTTGAAAAAAGAAAACCGGCAATCGTTTTGATTGCCGGTATTTAATCCTCTTCTTTTGATTCTGTTCGAACTAAGAGATACTTTAGCCGTGCTCGATCTTTCTGGGGCGACTCTCTTGTTGCAAACTCGCGAATCGCTTCGTCAGCGCATTCTTCTGCACGCAAAGTGAGAATTTCTTGCTCCGAAAGTTCCACAACAGACACAACGCGTTCTGCTTGGCCTCTGCGTTTTCTTTTCATTTCCAAAACCCAAAAACCTGGCTTCTCCGATGGTCGAGCGACAACAAATTGTCCGCCACGAACCTTCACGTATGTTCCCTGAAACATCCTAGTGTTCATATTGAAGTATTTTCTATCAATGATTTAGCTCTAGAACTTCAAAAAGGGGAGTATGCTAGACCCCTTTTGTATACGGGATTCCCCATAGCCCTCTCGAATCAGGTGATTTTCAACGTTGCCACTTTAAACTGTTTCAACTCGTAGTGATACGGATCAAAGCAACACCAGTACCACTGTTTCGCCTTAAACATCAGTGCCAGCGTGAAAAGGGTTGGTTTTTCGGTATCCTCGATGCCGGCAACGTGTGCAATACTTTCGTGCATGTCCTTAGGCGCAAGGGCTTCCATGAGCTCTCTTAACTTACGCTTCCTGCTACAACCTGCAGAGAATATCGTACCGTCAAATAAAACTATGCGTGTATCTTCCCAATACTTCGGTATGAGGTGAGGGTTCTTGAGAAAGAAACAAAGCGCTAGAGCGTCCAAAGGCATGTTGTGACAGTATTTCATTTCCTCTCGAGAAACAAGTATTACTTCCAACGGATCGATCAGGCACAACTTAGACGCTTCTTCATGCCACCATTTGATTTCCCACTCCTCATTACCAAGATCTGTTGGTATATCGCCGGCCGATCGATATCGGTTGATGATCCAATTTCTCATCATATTCGGATCACGCTTTAGGTTTCCAAGAAGAATTTTCGTGCTTGGAAGCGCATATCTCGCAATCATTGGCGTCACGACACCATCGATACCGCTGTATGCCAGTAATTCAACTTGCTCGGCCATCTTGGGGAGCATTTCTTCCGTAATTGGATAGTTGACCGGAACAATGACTTCGTTCGTACTTTGATTCCAGATTTCAAACGGAACACTTCGGCCAAGTAATGTTCGGAGTTCGTTTAACATTTTCTCGTTATTCATACCTTTAGTATTTCTGAGTTCTGCGGTTGATTGTCAAAAGCGTCATACACCACTATGCACACGCCGAACTGTTCTAGACAATAGAACGGCTTTTCCGAGTTTTTTGTTATCAAAAACCGCTTCATCAACATCGCTCCAAATCGCACTGACAGTCAAAAGCAATGAAGTTGCCGATATCCAAGGTGCCATGTTTAACCTAATTTGGCACACCCTGCCGGAGCCGGTGAGGGTCTAGCACTACTTCATGGTTTTTCTATAATCCAGAGCGTCAATAAGGTTAAACCTTAACGTGGTTTGAATCCCAAGAAAGCTCGAAAATAAGGCGCATCATTCTGTGAATGGTTTCGTCTTCGATAATAATACCGGTGAGATTTTCTTTGTTTAAATTCACAATCGCGACTTTGTTTTCGGCATAGATAGTAATTTCTCCTTTAAACGGAAACTCGTTCGCCGGTATATAGCGAAACTTCGGGACGATTTCCGGTTTGTATCCGGAGAAAAATTTTTTATTGTAGGATCGATCAGCATCCGTATCGGGGATAATGCCACGCGTAGTGATACCAATTTTTTCTTTCGTGCGCCTAAAAAGTTCAAAAAACTTCTCGGGAAAAACCTTCTCAAGTTGTGCGGAGTTCGAGAACGCGATCATCTCATATTTTTTCTCCACTTCCAGCATGTCTTTGTAAATTTCTATCATTCCATCCGTTCCTTCGAAATAGCGGACCCTCGGTTGATTCGTCAAAGCGGCATACAACCCTTCAATGTCGGGGACAAGCGTCTGCGCCTTCTCAAGACGGTTCTCTGCAAGCGACACTTGGGCCTTCGCATGAGCGATAAGCTTCGCCGGTTTTTCTACTTGATAGAAAATTTTGTTACGTTTCTGGATTTCATTCACCAATCCACGCACAGAAAGATTCAGAAGTGTTGCGTAAGTAGTACTCCGGTTAATTCCAGCATATTCGGCGATCCGAGAGGGGAAAGCGCCGCCAAGTTCCAGCACGGCGAGGTACACTTTCGACTCTTTGATAGTAAAGCCGGATTTTTCGAGCTTTTGGAGCAGGTCTGGATTCTTAAATTGCATCCACGAAGAATAGCAATACCAGTTATTTTTGTCAAACTGAACGAACAAAATATATCACTATTCATATTTATGCTTATTTTTAGCCATATATTATTATGATACTGATATATTCTTCACACAATAATTGACATGTGATGTATATTGTTGCCTGATAGCTTTGTCTATCGACTATGCAAACCAGAGAAAAATTTCCCTTCTTCAGGAACAACAACTACATCTATTTTGATTCCGCAGCAACGACACAGGTGCCGGCCACAGTTATTCAAGGTGTAAATCAAAGCCTTGAATATCGTGGAAATCCTGGCCGAAGCGGTCACGCACTTGCCACACGATCAGAAAAACTTCTTCAAAACGCCAAAGGTTCAGTTGCACGCTTTATCAATGCCGAATCGGAAGAAATTGTTTTCACCAGAAACACTACAGACTCCCTCCACATCGCCATGGATTCAATACTTGGAAGCATTCGGGAGGGAGATGAAATTCTTACATCTGTTACTGAGCACCACTCGAATCTTTTACCTCTTACAAAAGGATTGGCACGGGGCGCAAAAATAAAGCTAATTTCGCTTCAGAAAAATGGCATGGTAACAGCTTTTCATGTAAAAACACACCTCACACCAAAAACAAAAATCGTTGCACTTAATCATTGTTCAAACGTACTGGGATCAATCAACGATATTGAAGAGATCAGCGAAATGCTCAAAAAGTTCAACGCTAACATCATTTTTATCGTAGACGGAGCTCAAGCGGTCGCACACATCCCAGTTGATGTTAAAAAAATTCAAGCTGACTTTTATGCATTTTCCGGACACAAAATGTATGGGCCTGATGGTATAGGAGTACTCTATGTTAATAAGAACATGCATCGCCTACTTGCTCCGGTGAGAGCAGGTGGGGGAAGTGTAGAAAACATTACACTTACTTCGAGCACTCAAAACAAAGGTCTTTCACCGGATTACAAAACAACTCTGTCTACACTTGAAGGAGGAACGCCGAACACAGCGAACGCAGTCGGCCTATCAAAGGCCATTGGGTTTATTTATTCAATCGGAGGCATGCATGCGATACGGGAGCATGAAACAACCTTAACGAAACGACTTCTGGACGGACTCAAAAAGTGTGGCGGCGTCACAATCTATGGTTCCACAGAAACAAATAAAAAAATAGGTGTAGTGTCGTTCGCTCTCCTTAACGGAAAAAACAAAAATCTCACAAAACACCTGACAAAAAGAAAAATATGCGTGCGATACGGTTCGCATTGCGCTTTTCCTCTTGCAGAAGCATTGGGTACCGAAACTATCCGAGTAAGTCTTGGTGTATATAACACCGAGGAAGACGTTGATCTACTCCTCAAAGAGATACTGGCATTTATCGCCATACAAAGTGACACAACACAGCACCAACATATGGAGTACTATAAAAAACGCATGTACACGACTGAAACAAACTTCGTAAACAACACGGAAAAAATTCTTTCACGTATCAGAAAAGAAATTGCAGATAAAACCGAAACGGAAGTGGTTGTAATGGGCGGACACTTTCTCGGTATTCCCGACGCACTAGAAAATAAATTTTACCCAAGCATCCGGGGAGTTCTACCAGAACGTCTCGCTCCGCTCCTTGAAGAGTTCGGCATGACCGACTTTCCCTTGTTCACACTTGATGTGGCAACCGACATCGTAAAAAATCTTAAACAAGAGGGGATTAAGGCGAAACTCATGATTGTCGCAAACGACACAACAGGTATTAATGAGTTGCGCAACTCACCATCAAACACAGAAGTGAAAACTGCGGACACATACCGCCAAGAATTGCTTTCACTATTCAAAGGAGCAGAAAATTTACCCTGCCAATATAGTGTTTTACTGAAACAAAAGGGTTTGTCACACAACGACGTACTCGCATACAAAAAAAACGAATACTACTTCCGAGAAACAACCACACGAGCAAACTTCAAAAACTTCATAGATAAAAACAAAGATTACTTCAAGGGTCTTATAGAATACACGGCCACCGAAGGAAAGATTGATCTCGCAATCCACGTTCTCGAAAATCAAGAGACAAAAACGTGTACTTTCAACACCTTCAAATCAAAAACTGGAGGAAAATTCTGTATCGTGGAGGTCACGCAAATCGCCGCAGAACTTTTTGGTTGTAACGCCAAATACCCGTTCGCATATCTCAATACCAGAGTGAAAAATCCGTTATGTACAGCCAAAAATAAAATACTTGTCATGCTTACGCCAACGATGTGCAATAGCGCAGTAAACAACGCAGGTGAGTTGTATACAAAACTGTTTCGGGAAGAAAAACCGGATGGTCGTTTCAGTTTTATAAATATACCGTTTGGACCAGAAGCAAAAAGAAACTTATCCGATGGTGTCGCAATGACAACTCTCTCGCACGGATAGTGAGAGAGCATAAAGGGTATCATAGTCAGATAGAGTGTTCGCCTTTCACGCAAAAGGTCGAAGTGTTCAAACCAATCCTCCTACTTTAAGTCGAAGTTTAATGAAACCGGACAATGGTCAGAGCCGAAAACTTCAGGCAGAATATCGGCCTTTTTTACTTTGTTTTTTAGGGACTCAGAAACAAGAATATAGTCTATACGCCACCCCACATTTCTCTCGCGAGCGTTCGCAAAATGGGACCACCAGCTATAGTGACCGTTGCCTTTGTGAAAAAGACGGAAAGTGTCGATGAAACCCGCGTCGATGAAAGCTTGGAAACCCGCGCGTTCTTCCGTGGTGAATCCTTTCAAACCGACATTTTCTTTCGGACGAGCAAGATCATCTGGTGTGTGAGCAACGTTTAAATCTCCGCAGAAAATCACCGGCTTGCCTTGTGGTGAGCCGGTCGAACCATTTCTTTCAAGCTCTTTGCAATACGCGAGAAACGCTGGGTCCCAATGCTTGTGACGAAGGGAAATACGGCTCAAATCATCTTTAGCGTTCGGAGTGTAAACAGTGACAATATAAAAATCCTTGTACTCCGCAGTAATTACACGTCCTTCAGTCGCGGGGTCACCGTACTTGTCAGCAAGCGGGCCGAATTTTTTGATAATTTTTTCAGGTAAACCGTTCACCACCGATAGAGGTTTCGTTTTAGTAAAAATCGCCGTACCGGAATAACCTTTCTTAACAGCCGAGTTCCAATACTCCTCATAATCCGGTAAATCAATGGGAGATTCGAGCTCTTGAGCCTTTGTCTCCTGTAAGCACAAAATATCCGGCTGGTATTTCTCAATAAACGGCATAAATAAGCTCTTTTTTGCCACCGCCCTAATACCATTAACGTTCCAAGAGATGATTTTCATACCTAAAATATTACCAGAAACTAAAGGTTTTCTAATCATTGACAGACAGGTACAAATGTGCTAATATATACTGGTCGAGTTAGACGACTAAATCCAACTCAAAACTATATGACACAATTACTTTCAACCATTATTGCCTCTGTTCTCGGTTCAGTGCTTCTCGTGAATGGCGTAATGCTTAAAACTGATGATATTATCGATCAGGCCAAGGCCTCGGTGAATGGAGCCAACGTGCATCAGCTCGCCACCGTTATGGAAATCTATTATATGGACCATGACAGTTATCCGGATGTTTCCGGAGGTGAAGCTCTTATCGATACTCTAGAGTCTGAAGGTTATATCAGGAGCCGACCGCTTGACCCTAGTGTATTCCAATACGAACTTAAGAGTGGTGGGGAAGACTATTCTCTAACTCTCGCTAAGTAAATAAAAAGTCCCGCATATGCGGGACTTTTTATTTATGCTTGTTGTGAAAATTTTTGTGTATCTCACGCAGGTGCTTGTCAGTCACGTGCGTATATATCTGGGTCGTACCAATGTTTGCGTGACCCAAAAGAGCCTGAACGCTACGTAAATCGGCACCATTACTAAGCAAGTCGGTGGCGAAACAATGGCGAATGACATGGGGAGTGACTTTTTTTGAAATTCCAGCCATGATGGCGGCGCGACGCACCGCCCGTTCCACCGAACGGACAGTAAGGCGCAATGAGTCCGGCTCTACGCCCCCCTTCTTGCGGAAATCGCCGGGTACTTGAACAAAAAGAGCGTCATCGAAATCCTTTCGCTTGGCAAGATAGGCGCGAATGGCACTTTTGGCCTCGGGAGAAAAAAAGACCACCCGGACTTTCTCGCCTTTGCCGCGCACCGAAAATTCGTCTTTGGAAAGGTCTATTTCGCGCGGCAGAGAACACAATTCGGACACGCGCAGACCGGTGGAAAAAAGTGTTTCGAGAATGGAGCGATCGCGAAGCCCCTGAAGAGTCGCCACGTCCGGTGCGTCCAAAAGTCGTCTGAGTTCCTCATCGGAGATCAAATCAAGAGGCCTCTCTCCGACCTTAGCCAACTCAATGCATTCGGCCGAAATCGCGGAAATGCCACGCCTTGTCAAGAATTTCAAAAACACCCGAAGGGCAATTAGATAATAATTTTGAGTTTTTTTCTTGAGTGGCAAAATGTCTTCCGGCCTTTTTTTGCCGTGGCCAGTCATCTGCCGGTTCAAAAACAACCGGAATTCCCGAACAGAGTCTTCGGTGATGTCTTTCAGATCACCGCTTTTCAAAAAACCGAAAAACCGAGATAGATAATGGTCATAATTTTCAACAGTTTTCACTGAACGGCCCTTTTCTATCTCGATATATTCGAGAAACTGCCTTTTTAGCTTTTCTAATTCAGAGGTCATATGTCGCACAATATTATATCACCATTTTGGCCTAAATATGGCTGTAATTTTGCATTATTTTAGTGCTTGCATTTCATAAGCTTTCGTGCTATCATTTCCGCCATGTTAACAAAGACCAAAAAATTACGTGTTATCAAAGAAGTTGCCGTTCACGACAAGGATACCGGTTCTTCAGAAGTGCAAATTGCCCTACTTACCAAAAAAATCGAGGCTTTAGCTTCTCATTTGAAGAAAAACGACAAAGACAAGCACTCACGCCGAGGTCTTCTTTCTATGGTTGCCGACCGACAAACCCATATGAAATACCTAGAAAAGAAGGACACCAAGCGTTACAACTCTGTTTTGAGAAAGCTCGAAATCAAGAAAGCATAACCGTATACCACGCACTCGCGTGATATACTTTATTTAGATTTTAATAAGTTAATTTTGAAACCACTTAAAAGGTGGTGGAAACTATTTTTATGGGTGTTATAAAACATAAAGAACAGCGTGTCGGGATTTTTATCGACACACAAAACCTCTATCACACAGCGCGTAATCTATATAACGCGCGAGTGAACTTCGGACAAGTAGTAAAGGATGCCTTAGCGGGACGTGCGCTTATTCGCGCGGTTGCCTACGTCATCACTACCGAATCAGGGGACGAAAAAAACTTTTTTGAGGCACTCCAAAAAGTGGGTATTGAGGCGAAGACCAAAGATTTGCAGATTTTTGCCGGTGGAGCCAAGAAAGCAGATTGGGATGTAGGACTTGCGGTAGATGCAATCAAACTCGCACCAAAATTGGACGCTGTCATCCTAGTATCGGGAGACGGGGACTTCGTACCGCTCGTAGAATATCTTCAGGTACACGAAGGATGTCAGGTAGAAGTGGTCACCTTCGGGAAATCAGCATCCGGGAAACTCAAGGAAGCCGCAGATGAGTTTATCGACCTAGACCAAAATCCTCGCAAATACCTTATGGGATCTGTGGGACCGAGGAGAGAACGTCCCGTTCAAAGAACTGTGGCGAATGAATAGAGGTTAAATCAAAACAACCCCGCCCCGACCTTAGTCGGGGCGGGGTTGTTTTGTATATAGTCAAAGGAACATAATTCTGCTAAAGTGTCCTTATTATTATAACTGGCCTTTGGATAGGTAGTTTTCGAATTACATTCGAAACCTAAAATCTGAAGGCCTATTAGACAATGAAGAAAAAAGAATATTCAATAGAATTGGGCGGGAAGACGTTGACAGCCGAGTTTAACGACCTAGCCGAACAGGCCAACGGCTCGGTAATGATTCGTTATGGCAATACCGTCATCCTCGCGACGGCAGTAATGTCAAAAGGCGCGAAGGAAGGAGGGGATTGGTTTCCATTGACTGTCGACTACGAAGAGCGCTTTTATGCGGGAGGCAAAATCCTTGGTAGCCGTTTTGTCCGCAGAGAAGGACGTCCGACAGACGAAGCTATCCTTTCGGGAAGAATTGTCGACCGTACGATCCGACCGCTTTTCGAACAATACATCCGTCACGAAGTACAAGTAGTAATCACGGTTCTCTCTATTGAAGAGGATGACCCGGATGTCTTGGGTGTAATCGGAGCTTCACTCGCACTCGCAACATCAAATATCCCTTGGAAGGGACCCGTCTCCGCGGTTCGAGTAGGAATCGAGAAAGGCAAGGATGAGATGATTGTAAACCCAATCTATAAACTTCGAGACGCGGAAAACTGCGACGCGGATGTTCTAGCGTGCGGAAAAGACGGCAATATAAATATGATAGAAATCGGTGGAAAGGAAATCCCTGAAGAAATCTTGATGAATGCTCTCAAAAAGGGAAGTGAGGAAATCGAGAAACTGCAAACCTGGCAGGAAAAGATAATAAAGGAAATTGGAAAGGAGAAAAAAGCTATTCCAGCTCCAGAAATCCCGAAAGAGTTGTCTGAATTGTTTGCCGGAAACATTGAGAAGAAAATGCACGAACACGTAATGTCAGGAAAACCCGGACATGAGGCAATCTATAAGCTCAAGGAAGAGTGGATGCTTCTTTTCAAAGAAAAACTTCCTGAAGTGAAGCCGTCTCTTGCCGACTCGGTCTTCGAAGACAAAGTGAATGAAATCCTCCATTCTGAGGCGATAGAAAAAGGAAAGCGTGCTGACAATCGAAAAATGGACGAGCTTCGTCCTCTTTTCGCCAAGGCTGGCGGAATATCACCAATTCTTCACGGTTCAGGAATCTTCTACCGCGGTGGGACACACATCCTCTCTGCACTTACTCTCGGAGGTCCGGGAGATTCGCAGGTGATTGATGGTATGGAATTGCAAACAAAAAAGCGTTTTATGCACCACTACAACTTTCCTCCATTTTCTTCAGGAGAAACAGGACGTATTGGTTCCACAAATCGCAGAATGATCGGCCACGGAGCGTTGGCTGAAAAAGCCTTGTTGCCAATCTTGCCTCCGAAAGAAAGTTTTCCTTATACCATCCGAATTGTTTCCGAAGCACTCGCTTCCAACGGCTCGACTTCGATGGGCAGTGTGTGCGGTTCATCACTGGCTCTTATGGATGCGGGAGTTCCCATCACTTCTCCGGTTGCGGGTATTGCATCAGGATTGATGATGAAAACTGCAAAGGAATATAAAGTACTGACAGACATTCAGGGACCTGAGGACCACCATGGTGATATGGACTTCAAAGTCGCTGGTACAAAGAAAGGAGTCACTGCAGTACAAATGGACGTGAAAGTTGACGGCATTCCTCTCCATGTTTTGGAAGAAGCATTTGAAAAAGCTAAACAAGCTCGTCTGCAAATCCTTGAAGTGATTGAAACTGAGATAGGTGCTCCGCGCGCTGACATTTCACCGAAGGCCCCGAAGATTTTGGTCATCAAGATCAAACCGGACCAGATAGGATTGATAATCGGAACGGGAGGAAAGACAATCAATGAAATCCGAGACAATACAGGTGTGGACGGTATCGACATTGAGGATGATGGTACAGTGTTCATCACAGGGAAAAATGGCACAGCGGAAGCGGCCAAGAAAATCATTGAAAGCATGACTCATGAATACAAGCCGGGAGAGCGTTTCACCGGTACCGTGGTCAAACTTGCTGAGTTTGGTGCCTTCGTTTCAATCGGTGGAAGCACCGACGGACTCGTACACATCTCGGAAGTGGCACCATTTAGAATTGACCGTATTGAAACCGTGCTCAAAATTGGTGACAAAGTTCCCGTAATTGTAAAAGAAATTGATGCGGAAAGAGGACGTATCAAACTCTCAATCAAAGATGCGGATCCGAACTTCATTAAGCGACCGGCCCCGCCACAGGCTCCACAGAAATAAACTCGCTCGTCCTACCCCCGCAGCAAAGCTGATGGGGTATTAGGCGAGCAGAGTTTTTTGAGAACCTCTCGGTTCTCAACTCTCGCAGACTCGTTGCTCTCCTCTACGGGGGAACTCCCGTTTCCCCGACCCCCTTCCCAATTATCCCGCATTCATCCCCGAATCGAGCTTCGGGGTATTTTGCACGGATAATAGATCTTGAAACCGTCCCGATGAATATCGGGACGGTTTTCATTTGCCGTTATGCATTAATTCTGCGACAATATTCAGATGCCTCCCGAAGAAAATCCTCAAACACCTTCTCAAAGTCCCTCGTCCGTTCACAACATTCGCACATTTCAAAGCGACGTGGAAGATGCGATAAAAGAAGGTGGGGGATCACTCTCCAAAATTGCTATCGCTGAAAACGATAGACGTATTAAGAACGGTTTCACGCTCGATGAGCCGGAAAAGCCGGAACGAACACGTTTTATTGTCGAATTAAGTGTTGGGCTAATCACTGTTGGCCTGATTGCACTCGGTTTCTTATATTTCTTCCGTACCGCAGAACAAAAACCAGTACCGTTGATAGAGCCTGAACCGCAAATTATCGCCACTGATAAGGAAAAGAATTTAAATGTTGCCGGCTTTGGGAGAGATCAAATGGTTTCAATCCTTAAAAAATCTGTAAGTGAAGAAAATGTAACACTGTCATCCATACTTTCGCTAAGATTGGTAGACGGAGCAGGGGAAACAGCAAAACCAATAACTACAAAAGTATTTCTTGATAGGATAAACGCGAGTGCTCCAAACGAACTTGTACGCTCGCTGTCGGACAGTTTCCTTTTCGGCATTCATGCGCAAAATGTAAATGAACCATTTCTCATATTAAAAACCGGTTATTATCAAAATGCTTTTGCTGGAATGCTTGCGTGGGAGAGCACTTTGGAGGATGATTTGGGAGCAATCTTTATACCTCCATCGCCAACGGAATACGCCTCAACCACCGACCAGATATTGGACAGAAATAACTCCTTTGTAGACATACTGGTCAAGAATCGAGACACGCGAGCACTGAAAAACTCTGAGGGGCAAATTGTGTTTCTATATTCCTTCCCGGACAAAAATACGATTGTCATCACAACAAATGCGGACACTTTACAAAAAATTACCGACAGGCTTTTCGCAGAAAGACTAGTTCAATAATACGAAAATTGCTCCACGAATATACGAAATAATACGAAAAAAGAAATGGGGCAGTAGGGTTTTCGTATATGTTCGTATATCCGTACCCATTCGTATTTTCGTATATTTATTGATAGAATAAATCCATGACCACAATAAACACAAAGAAATTTGAAGAAAAACTCCGAGCGGAACTAATAACGGTGGAAAAAGAATTGAAAGGCATCGGCCAGAGAAACCCTTCAAACCCGGCAGACTGGGAGGCGAAGCCCGATAAAATGGATACAATGGCCTCGGATTCAAACGAAGTGGCGGACAGTATTGAATCCTACGAAGAAAATACAGGCATCCTTAAGCAACTGGAAATCAGATTTAATGAAATAAAAAAAGCTCTGGAGAGAGTCGAGAAGGGGACATACGGCATCTGCGAGACCGGAGGCGAGCGCATCGAAGATGAACGACTCGAAGCGAACCCTGCGGCGACTACGTGTATTAAGCACATGGACTAACAGAATAACTAATAACTGAATTACTCATTACTGAATGACACAGGAAACGACAAATTTAGTCAATCACGGTTATTGCGTCAGTCTTTCTGTTATTTTCTTTGTTATTCAGTCATTCAGTTATAAGTTATTAGTTATTTAGTCATGAGCTTCGCCAAAGTCTATAGCGCTCAAACAACTCTTCTTTCGGCACAACCTATCACAGTTGAAGTGGACCTCTCAAAAGGTCTTCATGCTTTTTCGATAGTAGGTCTACCAGACAAGGGGGTAGAGGAATCCCGCGACAGGGTAGCGGCGGCAATAAAAAACTCCGGTTTCAAATCGCCAAAACAGAAAAACCAAAAGATAACCATTTCACTTGCTCCGGCTGATGTAAAAAAAGAAGGTCCGATTTTCGATTTGGCCATCGCTCTTGCGTATCTGAAAGCCTCGGAAGAAACAGACTTTGATGCAGAGCACAAAATTTTTCTTGGTGAACTTTCGCTTGATGGCAAACTTCGCAAGATAAACGGGGTATTACCACTTGCAAGAATCGCAAAGGATAAAGGCTTCACCCAAATCTATGTGCCGGAAGAAAACGCGCCGGAGGCGTCACTTATCGACGGCATAGAGGTATACGGGGTGAAAAGTTTGAAACAAACAATTGACCACCTTGAATCATTAAATAACTCGGAACTTATCGAATCTAGGTTATCGATTACAGAAAAAACACCCATTGAAAAATTAATGGGGGAATATGATGTTGATTTTTCCGACATCAAGGGACAAGAAACAGCTAAGCGTGGCCTAGAAATTGCCGCCGCAGGAGGTCACAACATCGCGATGTTTGGACCGCCGGGCACAGGGAAGACAATGCTAGCCCGAGCATTCTGCCACATACTCCCTCCATTAACTTTTGAAAAAATACTTGATATTACTGCCATCCATTCTGTGGCGGGTATTCTAAAAGGAGCGATGGTATCGGAACCGCCAATACGATCTCCTCACCACACAGCATCATATGTTTCACTTGTCGGGGGAGGTGCCACACCAAAACCCGGAGAAGTAACATTGGCCCATCACGGTGTACTTTTCCTGGATGAATTTGCAGAGTTTGACCGTCGAGCCATTGACGCACTTAGGCAACCCCTGGAAGAAAGGACTGTCTCTGTATCACGAGCAAAAGGTACAGCAGAGTTTCCTGCTGGATTTACACTTATAGCTGCAATGAATCCTTGTCCGTGCGGAAACCTAGGCTCGAAAGAAAAGGAATGCATCTGCGCACCGATAGCATTGAAACGTTATCGAGATAAAATATCCGGTCCGATTATCGACCGTATTGATATTTGGATTGAGGTACCCAGAATATCGCATAAGAAACTTTCCGATGCCGGAAGCGCAGAGACTACGGACAAAATTAGAGAGAGGGTGATCAGGGCAAGAGATGTGCAAATAAACCGTTTCAAAAAGGCCAAAAGAAATATTGATTGCAACAGTCATATGAATGCCCGCGACATTGAAAAACTTGTAAAACTTGATGACAAGGTCACCAAAGTCTTGAACGCTTCGGCCGAGCATCTGGGGTTATCAGGTCGGGCATATCACAGGGTCATCAAACTCGCGCGGACCATTGCTGACTTATACGGGATGGAAGATATAAACGAACACCATATCGCGGAAGCGATTCAGTACAGACCGAAAACTTTACAGGAACAATAAATACTCACGGCCATTTTCTTTCCAACAAAAAAACCGCTGTTCGCATTTAGCTACTAAGCGGATTTAAAACATCTCTTCCGAAAACGATATTACCTCTACATCTTTCTCGTCGATCTCGCCAAACTTGAAAGCAAAATCTTCACTGCTCTTTCCTGTTGGCAGATAGAGTCTGGGACGGCCAAGAGCTGGGATGTGCATGACAGCTTTGCCGCATTGAAGATTGAGGCGTGTTTGTTGTCTCACAAATGGAGTGCCCAGTGTACCCTCGCTCGCCTCCCAGAACCAGAACATTAGACCTAGACCGGTCATTTCCCTCAAGTCTACGACAATTTTGGTTATGTTTGGGGAATGTTCAGAAAGTCCAAATCCCATCAACCATGCGCATACAAAATCATGACAAGACCCTGGACGCTCTTCATAGATGTTACAGCCTTTACCGATTTTACAATTACCACACCATTGACCTGCTGGCTTCTGAAGCTCAATTACACCGTGCGTCTTACAACACATTGTGCATTCACCACACACACGTTTAGTATTCACAATATTTTCAACCCCTTTCAAGCACAGACTGTTTAAAAACCAATTTCTGTTTGAACTATAGTGAAATCTAGTAATGAGTCAAGGTTAAACAAAAAACCGAGCTCTTCGCTCGGTTTTTTGTGTCAACGGTCAAAGGTTAATCCCGCCCGAACGTGCTGACAGTTCGGTACGGGCGGGTGTCAAATGCTCCTAAAAAGGATTCTTCGCTCCTCGAACTTCAAAGTGAAGATGCGGACCGGTAGACTTGCCGGTAGAACCGACATAACCAATGACTTGTCCTTGGAAGACCTGCATACCTGTGTAGGTAATGTTGTCGTTTAAGTGACTATACAAAGTTTGAGTACCATTGCTATGAGCAATTACAATGTATTCACCATAACCTCCATTCCATCCATAATTCTTACTCACAATGACAGTACCGGAAGCAGCGGCCATAACAGGAGTGCCGACAGAGGCAGCAAGATCAACTCCGTTGTAGCCGTGCAATCCTTGAGTCCTTTTGTAATGCGCAATCGGACTGGCATAATAATAATCCAAATCAGGACCACCGGAGCCACGCAATCGGGAAGTAGCGGAAGAAGTAGGAGCAATTGCCACTCCTTCTCCATCCGGGATAATAATGTTCGTTCCAACAGTGAGAGACTCGCTTGCAAGAATATTGTTAAACTGAGCAATTTCCTTTGCATCCGCTTTATACTTCGTGGCAATGCTCTTCAAAGTATCTCCTGATTTTACAACATGCTGAATACCTGAAATCGGCAAGATGACCAATTGGCTCCCTGGTTGAAGAGTCTTAGGAGTGACGTTGTTCGCCCACATAATAGTATTTACAGAAACACCGAACATCTTGGCGATTTGGGACAGGGTATCGCCCGGGCGTACGACATAAATACTAATCATATCCGAATGTCCTTCCTCGATATCCACCATGGTGCCAGATGGTCCACTTTCAGGCAAAAGAGCGACGCCCCCGACTACGGTGATATCACCTCCTCCTTTCGCGGGGTTTGGATCGGGGCTAAGCGCAGCCTGGAGTAGAGTAATATTTTGAGATGTAACGACAGAAGCCATCTGAGTCTCGGATTTACTTGAAAACATATCCGCCACAAAAGAAAAAATGCCGGCGCTAGCATAAGACGGCATTCCGACAACTATCAAGGCAATAACGACCCGTGTATACAAAAGGGTCTTAATTACCGACATTATGGCCTTGTTGAGCCGTTTCTTAGAACTAAGCTCGCAAGGTATGATGGAGTCTTTCGAAATAAGCCTTATTTTGATTAACGAATTCCGCCTGTCTGCCAATATATGGCTCTGTTGAGCCAAAACAGAATAACTACCGTCATCGGTATATACCAAATACTATAGGCTTTTTGGGGTCGAAAGTCAATCGACGCAACACCCTGCTGTGGACAACGATTTTGGACAAAAGTTAAAAATTATTTTCCTATTGGATTAGAAAAAACTACGCTTTTAAGATCAATTTTCAATTCACAACTATTAATTTCCATATGCGTGATATAGTTGTTGCGCGATGGACCACTTAAACGGTTTAAATGAGGAACAAAAGAAAGCTGTGCTCCAAAAAGAGGGGCCCGTTTTGATAATTGCGGGTGCCGGAGCGGGAAAGACTAAGACCGTTACGCACCGCATTCTGCATTTGATAAAAGAGGGTATTCCTCCACAAAAAATCCTAGCCATTACCTTTACGAACAAGGCGGCAAAGGAAATGAGGGACAGGGTGGAGAAGCTATTGTCTGAGGATAAAACTCTTAATTTCCCCGTCTCCGCCTTCAGTAATTCAGTTATGGGTTATCGGTCATTTGTTACAGGTTCACCATTCATCTCCACCTTTCACGCTCTTGGGGTGCATATACTGAAGGAAAACTCTCAATTACTCGGCATACCGAGGCATTTTTCCATCCTGGACAAGAGTGATTCAATGAAATTCATCAAAGAAGCAATGGATATGGAGGGCATCGACAGAAAGAACTTCGACCCAGGACTTATACAAAACTTGATTAGCCGTGAAAAGGGAAACGCGGTGACCTGTGAAGAGTTTGAAGCAAAGGCAGATATGGAATATATCCCAAAAATGGTTGCTTCGGTTTGGAAACACTACGAAAATGCGCTTGTGAAAGAAAAATCACTGGACTTTGATGACCTTCTTCTGAAAACAGCATTACTGCTTCGAGACAACACGGAAGTACGAACTCATTATCAAAACATCTGGTCACACATTCACATTGACGAATATCAAGATACAAACAAGGTTCAGTACCTGATAGCAAAATATCTGGCGGAGAAAGAAAAGAACATTTGTGTCGTGGGGGATCCCGATCAACTCATCTATAGCTGGAGAGGAGCGAGCATGAAAAATATCATGGGGTTCGAAAAAGACTACCCCGACGCTAAAATAATACTTCTGGAGGAAAATTATCGCTCGACCCAGACCATTTTGACCGCGGCTAATCGTGTAATTACCAAAAATAAGTTCCGGAAGGAAAAAAACCTCTTTACTAAGAACGGGGAAGGTGAGCAAATCGGTCTGATGGAAGCCTACGATGAAAACGACGAAGCCCGTTTTGTGGCCCTAAAATCAAAAGAACTTATAGAAAGCAAGAGGATTTCTCCTTCCGAAATTGCGGTCCTATATCGAGCCAATTTCCAAGGAAGAGCATTAGAAGAAGCAATGCTTCGGGAGAATATCCCTTACCAAGTATTGGGTACTCGGTTTTTTGAGAGAAAAGAGATTAAAGATGTAATGTCATACCTAAAAGCATCACTAAACACCGAAAGTTTTTCCGACATGAAGCGTATCGTAAATGTTCCTCCTCGAGGTTTGGGAAAAGTCACGATTTTAAAAATCTTCGCTGGCCAAGAGTCGACACTACCTCCAGCGACAAAACAAAAAGTGTTGGAGTTCCGAAAACTTCTGGTCAACATCAAAGAAGTGGCTCTCAAAGAAAAACCGTCGCAAACCGTAAAATATATTTTACGTAGCTCGGGGATGGAAGAATCTTTTAAAAACGGTGGGGCAGAAGAGGAAGAACGCCTTGAAAATATTCGCGAGCTTGTAACCTATGCCACCAAATATGACATGTTCGCAAAACCTGAAGAGGGTATCGAGAAGTTCCTTGAAGATGCGGCTCTGGCTAGCGACCAAGACGAATTGATGAAAAATAAGGAAGCGGTAAAACTGATGACAGTTCACTCAGCGAAGGGTCTCGAGTTTGGTTATGTCTTCATCACCGGTCTTGAAGCAGATTTATTCCCTCACCAAAAACACGAAACGTCGAAAAATAATAATCGTGACGATGAGGAGGAGCGCAGACTTTTCTACGTAGCTATGACACGCGCTAAAAAGAAACTTTATCTTTCCTACGCCTCTGTCCGGACAATCTACGGCTCGAAGCAAGTGAACGTTCCTTCTGAATTCATCTTCGACGTCGATGAAGAGTTGGTGGAAAAAGAGGAGCCATTTGCGGGAGGGGGGAAGATAATCTACCTTGATTAGTATACGAAAATACGAATTTGTGCGAATATACGAACAAATACGAAAACTGCCATCTGACTATTTTCTTAATTTCGTATACTTTCGTATATTCGTATAAAATTTTCGTATGATACAAAAAAGATCACTCGGGCAAAACTTTCTCCGTTCCGGAAAAGCCATATCTGACATAGTAAAAGCGGGAGATATCCATCCTGGAGAAACGGTACTTGAGGCAGGGCCTGGAGAAGGAGTGCTTACGGAGGCTCTATTAAAAGCTGGTGCAAAAGTAATTGCGATTGAAAAGGACCGGCGACTTATACCGCATCTGCATAACAGATTTTCAAGAGAGATTGCCTCCGGACAATTAGCTTTAATTGAAAATGATATTTTGGAATTTTCAATTTCCAATTTTCAATTTTCAAAGTATAAAGTAATAGCGAACATACCGTATTATATTACGGGTGCTTTTATCAGAAAGTTTTTAGAAGCGGAGCAACAGCCATCAAGAATGGTAATCCTTGTTCAGAAGGAGGTAGCTGAAAGAATAATTGCCCGCGACAAGAAAGAAAGTATTCTCTCCATTTCTGTAAAAGCATACGGCTCTCCGAAAATAATCGGCATAGTGAAAGCCGGCAGTTTTGCGCCACCTCCAAAAGTCGACTCGGCAATTCTTGCTATCGAAAATATTTCGAAGTCCTTCTTTGATGGGTTTACCGAGGAAGTTTTTTTCACAATTGTTAAAACAGGTTTCGCTCACAAACGAAAAAAACTTTCCGCAAACCTGAAGGAAATACTTCCGGAAATCGAAAAAATAATGGGAAAATCCGGTATTGAAAAAAATACACGTGCAGAGAACTTGTCCCTCGAGGAGTGGAAAACTCTCGCAACTCTTAGATAGAAGAGCCTAGCGTGCCTGTAATTTCTCCTTCATTTGGCACACTGACGCAGGATGTACCGGCATATTCCTCACACTGCCCGGATCCACTTCTGTAAAAACCCAATAGCTCAAAAGTAAAGGGAGTATTGTAATTGGCATATTCCTGAGTCCCCATATAATATGTAAGTAGCACCGGATAATACGGAGGCAAAGGTTGCAACCCCACAAGCCAATTGCCTGTGCAGACGCAGTAGAATATAAAATAAATCGCACCGCCAAACGGATCTCCTCCTATTTGCGCCTCAGCAATTTTTGGAAATACACCCAAGGAAACCAGAATATCCTTGAAAAGATTGCTCGGCGACAAGGAGTACACAGAGCTATCAGAAAGCTTCGTTACACGTTTGGCCTGTGCCCTAACTTTAGCAAACTCCTTACGAAAATCCGTAGTCGTAGCAACAGTTGTTTTAATACCGCCGACAACCTCTGCCAACTGATCACTAGAAAAACCCTTCTTTTTCCCAACAGTCTGTACATCATTTATAAATCTATCCAGATTAACAAGGTTTGGATTAATTTTTGTGGTATCCGGTGTGGTTTCAGAGCTCGAGGTCGGAGAAGCTTGAGATCTTCCTGTGTAAACATCTTCTGTACTCTTCGTCGGAGCGCTTGGGGCAACTGGTGCTGATGGCGCTACAGAAAAATTGGCGTTATTTCTTGAAAAGGAATTAATCTTGTTTAATGTCTTCGGACCGACCGAACCTGTGGGGGCTTGTCCGAGTGCCAGAATATCGGATGAGTATTTCTTTTGAAACTTTATAACGGCCTGACGAGTAAGAGAACCATAGGTACTTGTTTCATGACCGGGCGACCCTGGACCAGAAAAGGCAATTTGCGTGTCAGGGTCGCTATTTAGCATCTTTTGCAAATTCAAAACATCTACTCCACGCGAACCAAGACCAAGCTGTCTGTGAAATACAGGTGAATCGGCGAAAACTGCTGAGGAAAAAACCGAGACAGTCAGCACAAAACCTGCAATTAATCCCAAAAAAAATATTAAGGAGTCCGACTTCATACAAATCAGTATACCACATCGATTTTACAGACACATTTTGACGTTTCATCTGCTATAATATTCATCAACAAACGCGCAAATATCTGTTTGTTTTTCTTGCCTATGAAACTACCTAGTAAAAAACTAACTTCCTACGTATTGCTTATTTTTATTGTGGCCGGGCTCGTATATTTTTTTGTTTACAAGTCTGATGTGCGAACCTATTCCGCACCTCTTTCAGCAGAAAAATCTCAAGAATCTCCGATACTGGTCAAAGATGCCGACAACGACGGCCTGAAAGATTGGGAGGAGCAACTCTGGAAGACCGATATGAATATTCCCGACACAGACGGTGACGGAACAACGGACGGACAAGAGATAAAACAAGGAAGGGATCCTTTGTTGGCCGGACCAAATGACAAGCTAGACCTGGAAACCGTCTCGACAAAAGTAAATACGGAAACAGAAGGCGACCTCACCTCGACTGACAAATTTTCCAGAGATTTATTTCTGAAAATAATCGCTGCGAAAAAGGCCAACACTCCTCCGACTGAGGCAGATCTGACTGATTATCTAAATACGAGCATCAAGCAAGAGATAGAAGCACAGACACTGAAGGAATTCACAGAAGGGGATATCACAATCACCTCTGCCGAAAACCCTGAAAAAATAAGGGCTTATGGCAATATGCTTGCTGAAACTCTCACAAAAAAACCAAAAAAACCTTTGGAGCACGAGCTGGTAATCGTGGATAGAGCGCAAACCAAAAATGACCCGGCTGAATTGGAAAAACTTGACCCGTTATATGACGAATACAAGAGAATCGAGAGCGAACTCCTAGCTATGACAGTGCCAAAAAGTGCATCAGCGACCCACCTGGCGCTTGTAAACGCGGTAACAAGACTGGCATGGAGTATTGACGGTTTTAAATATTTTCTCACTGATCAAATCAAGGCCTTACCGGGTATTTCCGCCTACGCAGACAATGTGCAGGAGTTCTTGACGTCAGTCAGACGTTTCAATGTTTATTTCAAATCAGAAAACATAGAGTTTACTCCGGAGGATCGCGGTTACGGCTTTTTCGATAAAATCTAGGCTACAGAAAAAGTGGGGAAGGGGCAAAAAAGGAAAAATCTTTTGAACTACTTCATAATTCACAAATTTGCTATCGCAGAATAACAAGATTCAAGATATAATATACGCAAACCTGATGAAAAAAGGTTCAAGAAGTTTTATTGTTTTAGCGCTCGTCGTTTCTTTTGTGACGGGACCGACGTTTTTCGGCTTTGCCACAAAAGCAAATGCTGATACTGGAAGCTGTCTGGCCGGTGTACTTGCCGGACTTTTCAAAGGGAAAGCAGACCAAGCTCAAGCAGAGGGTGAGGGTATATCCGGTGAAATGATGTCTGTACCGACCTATGACGCCGCGGTCAAGGCATACGAAAAAGCCAATCAAAAAACTGCTTCAAACACCTCGGGACAAACACAAGGCTTCACCGTCCAACGCTGTATCGTCGAACCGATGGTAATCGGACTTGCCCGCTCTCTTCTAAACACCTTCACCGCACAGACAATCGCGTGGATAAACGGAGGTTTCAAGGGCAGTCCTCTTTTCGTGACCAATCCTCAAGGCTTTCTTACCGATATTGCAGACCAAACAGTCGGACAATTCATCGAAGGACTGGGGCCAATAGGAGAGATATTGTGCAGTCCGTTTGATTTCCAACTTCGTCTATCTCTAAATCTTCAATTCGGGAATGATGGCTATCGGCAGGAAATAGGCTGTCGACTCACAGATATACAACAAAACGTTCAACGAGCCTTCACTGGTGGCAATTTTGGCCAAAACGGCTGGGACAACTGGCTAGACCTTACAGCCTACCCACAAAATAACCCTTACGGAGCCTACATAAAAGGTGTCAATGCTCTTGACGTGGCGATTGTCGGACGACAAACCATCAGCTTAAAAGAACTGGATTGGGGTAAAGGGTTCCTATCGGCATTTAATGGTGAAACGGGAGAAATTACTACTCCAGGATCGCTCATCGAAAGCAACCTTACAGAAACACTCGGGGTTGATGTTAGTCGAGTAGGTCTCGCGAAGGACCTCGACGCAATTCTTGGTGCCCTTGTGAATCAACTCATAAACCAGGTTATGGGACCGGGCGGACTTCTGGGAGCAACAAGATCATCTGGATCCTCTGGAGGTGCGGGGATGAGACCGGGTCAAACTCCTGTACAAAGAATATTGGCCCAAAACCCAGGAGCCACCGTGGCGGAAAATGCCGAAGCACAAAACCTACCTGAAGGTGTCCTGCCTTACGATGAAACCACAAAAAGCTTTATGACTACTGACAGATTTTGCACCGCTTTTCAAAATAATCTCTATTTTGTTAACAAAGCTGATAATACAGTTTGGGGACAAGTGGGGACAAGAGGTGTAGATGGAAAAATTACTTACGGGAACAAAGCACTATCCGTGAAAAGCATAGTTGTTAACGGTACAGTGACCTTCCCGCCCTGGACGCTCGAAGACTACAATTCTGTGGTGAAATATTGTAAAAATTACACGCTTACCTCCACCGTAAAATCCGCTACGGATGCCTTTACGGGAACGGTGGATGAGGAGAACAAGAGACTTAATCCTCCACCTACAATTCAAAACAAAACCTATATATTTAAGAATCTTGCACCGGATCAGCCCGCCAGCCAATCGGGGACATATTTTGATGACCGGTTTGGAGCAAACAAAGCAGTCAACAGAGTAAAGGAGACTGTAATTGGCGGTTGCAACGCCAGTCAATGTGCCTCAGTTACTGAAAATGTGGTAAAGCCATTCTGGGAAGTCAGTCTTGCTAAAACCAGCTACATCAGCAGTGTGCGAATATACAAAACAAGTGATCGTGGTTACCAGGAGGCCCTTGGTGACTTCACGCTTTTTGTGCTTAGAGAGGACCGGGGTAAGGTGTACGAGAAGCAGGTAACCACGACTTCTGGTAGCACTGTTCCTTTGGAAATTGCATCGATAAACGCAATCGGCAAAATTATTCGCATACAAAGAAATGAATCCACCGCACAAAGAATAGAGTTGGCTGAAGTTGAAGTCATGGGAACCGAAGACTTGTCCGCAGCGGGCAAAGAGGAAAGTAATCCTGGTAGCGGTACCTCGGCGACAAAGACTCTGACAATCACACCGGAGACAATAGACGAAACCAAAAATGCAGATGGCACCAATCGATACTACAACCAAGGAGCAAATTTCCCCAACCAGTCCAATGGAAACAAAATCTCAGGCACACTTAACGGAACGACGAGCAACGAAAAACTCAAAGTGCGTGTAAAATTATTGAGGGGAGACAGTACGATGCCCATATCAATTGAGAGCGTTTTCAGTCGTCTCAACATAGTCGTGTCTAAACAGGAAAGACAGAGTGTTATTTATGACGTAGAAACAGTAGTGGGTACAAATATCAATCCCGAACTTACCAACACAGCCAAAACAGTTACTGTTATTGATGGTATGAGCTTTACGGCAAATCATCCCGCAACAATAGACATAGACGGTACTATTTTTTCAATGGCAATAACCACGCCGAGTGACCATCAGCTTATAATTGAGATTGTCGATTCATCAGGAAAAGTCATCGCGACACAAACAATCAAATTCAAACTTCAATGATATCTTTCTGTAAAAAATTAACACTGCCTTACCTAGCAATCGCGATATTTGCGATTATCGGAAGTTTTGCGTTACTTATACCTACCCACCAAACTTACTCCCAAGCACTACTCCCTCTGGACAATCGACAGCCTGCTGGAAATGATTTTCTAAATGGCTCAAACCCTGCTCAACCTCAAGCTCAAACCCAGCCAAGAAATCTGTTCTTTGCCCCAAACCCGGAAACCGGCTTGATTGAGGGAAACAATCTTCCAGGAGGAGGAACGGTTGATACCAGCACAGGAGAGACCGTTGAGCAAAACTCTGGTAGCCAAGGAGCAACTGCAGCCGACAAAACCCCACCAAAGCAACCGGAAATCAAAGGGTGCGGTCTTTTCAACCTTGATGGCTGTGTAGCCTGGGCTGTTAACCTGTTAATGTGGGTTGTTTCATTTTTCCTTTATCTCTCAGGCTATATTTTCGACCTCAGTATGCAATTCACCTTAAACATTTCGGACCTGATGACTCGTGTGCCAGTGGTGGATATCGGCTGGAAAATCTTCCGAGACCTTTCAAACATTTTCTTCATCTTTATTCTACTTTGGATTTCCATCAGCACAATTCTCGGGCTTAACTCCGGAGAAACGAAGGAGCTTGTCACACATCTCGTGATTGTCGCGCTTCTCATAAACTTTTCACTTTTCATCACTAAAACGGTAATTGATGGTTCAAACATCATTGCCATGCATTTTTACAATCTCATAGTTGTCCCAAGTGAAGGCTCGACAGCGAGTTTCTCTGGGGCATTTATGCAAGGCTTGAAAATCCAAACCATTTATGATGGTTCGGCGATAGGGGAGGCGGGAGGAGAAAAACGTGGAATAGTAATGTCGGCGCTTAAACGCGCCTGGGACGTAGGATCCGCAACAGTGGTTGGGGCAGCGACTGCCGGACCTGTAGCTGGAGTTGTCGCAGGAGGAGCGGCACTTTTTGGTGGAAATGCAATCAACTGGGGGAAAATAATTTTAATTGGAATATTCGGAAGCGCATTGATGCTTATTGCTGCGTACGTATTTCTTGTGGGAGCCGTACTCATGCTCTTCCGGGCCATAGCGCTTATGTTCGTAATGATGCTTTCACCATTAGCGTTCCTGGCCTACGCACTTCCGGGTGGGGAAAAATACGCCGAATCTTGGAAAGAAGCGCTAATTAAACAAGTTATCTTCGCTCCCGCTTTCATGGCACTTTCATTTGTAGTGGTCAAAACCATTCAGTCTGATGCATTTAAGGGTGTCGTATCCGTTAGTGTAGGAAATCCAAGCTTGGCTTCTGCCTTCACCACTGGCTCCGGTGGAGGAATAGCAATGGTTGTTAACTTCCTACTTGTAATCGGATTGATGCTTGGATGTATTCTAATCGCCAAAAAACTCGAGGTTCACGGACTAGAGTTCGCTCAAAATGTCGGCTCGGCCGGGGCCAGATGGGTGGCAAGTGGAAGGTTCATCAGCACAGCAGGGACCATTGCAAATTATGGCCTAAGGGGTGCCTCTAACGTATTGAGAATACCCACTCAGGGTGTTGGAGGTGCAATAAAAGGAACGGGCCAGCTACTAAACAAAATTCCTGGTTTAAACAAACTTAGTGGTATTAAACAATTTGGGGAAAAAACTGCTGTCATGGGCGACAAACTTATAAGCAAGGCTCCTGAAAAGTTAACTAGTGGTATTAAACAATTTGGAAAAGGAATTGAAGAAAAATCAGAAAGATGGCAAAAATATGCTGATGTCGCCGAACTTGATAAAAAATTGGGCAAGAGTGGTTTTGGGGCAACAGAACTTGGAAGTTTCATCCGCGAACAAACAACTGGGAGGGCTGTGCATGCCAAGTTTGGAGGCGAAAAATCTTTGCATGAATCTTATGAAGAGAGTGAAAAACTAAGAAGCAGGAGATACGCCATAGAACGCAAGGAAGATGCGGAAAAAGGACTGCATGCAATGGAAGTGGCTGACGCAGCACTAGAGGACGGCTCCAAACCGGATATAAAGAAATTCACGGATAAGAACGGCAACATAGACATAGCTGGTTTTTTGGCTGCTATGGAAAAATTCATGAGGAAGTTTGCACCAAAAAGAGAAAATTATGCTACTGATGCCGACTTTATAGATGCCCAAAATTTTCATAACAGTTTAGTTACAGATACTCCAAAAAGAAGTGATTACGCGGCCGGACAGCCAGGAGAACAGGCATTTCTAAACGCAATAGCTAGCTATTCAAATGCTTACTTTGAAAAACCCGGTGAGACCTTCACTGACCACACTGGGGTCTCAAACAGACTAACGGGTTCTGACCTAACGGTTGCCCGGGGTATGACGGATGCACGAGAAAAGGAAAAGGCTGCGCAAGAAAGTGCAAGGAAAAAAGCTCAAGGGGAGATGTCTCGTAATCTTAACCTTATTACTCCTGAGGATTTTGCTGACATGGACGAACATCTGATTGCCAAAATGGCAAAGTTTGCAAACCTAAAACAACTTAAAGCTGTAATGGCGTCAAAGGATTGGACGGTTCCAGAGAAACAAGAAATGCTAGGGGAACGCTGGAAAGAGGAGGTTGAGGCTTTTAAAGAGTACCAAAAAGAAGTTGATGAATATGATAAAAAAATGGCTGAGCTTCGAAAAGCGATAGTTGATGGAAAATTAGCAGTCGGACCAGATGGAAATGTTGCTGCACACCAAATAACTATCGGTGCTGATGGAAAACGCTACGCGAGAAGTTCTTCAGGTCAAATGTGGGAAGCTCCTAAAGAAAAACCCTCCCTCCCCAAAGAGCCAGATCTTAAGGGTTGGGCAAGGAACAAAATGACTAAAGAAGAGTACCAACTGGCCGCATCTATTATGCCTAAAATGTTCGAAATACCCGAACTTGTTCACACAATGAGGTGGGGCCTTACCAATAAGGACTTCCGCACCGATGAGAACTTTGCCTCAGAAACAAGGGATGGAATGACTTTTTTGAAGGATAGCGCTTTAGATATTGTTGCAAGCAAGAGTAATCCTAATTATATACAGGAGAATACCTTAGCAGAAAGATCTGCAGCATTCCAAGCTGCAAAACTCGCAGTCGACTCGGCCCGCGCTGCAGGTAACAACGATGTAAAACAACTTAACGAAATCTTTAGGAAAACTTACGCGGAAAATACGGCCCGCGACTCCATAAGAACCGGTGTAGCAGTCGATTGGGCAGACGGAAGGGCTCCAAATGAAATTGCCGGGGCAAGAAGCAGAAACAGAAACAGCAAAGCTGTACACAGACTAATTGACGCTGGTATTGCTCAAAACTTTAAGGACAAGGACAGTGAAGATGTTAGATTACTCCTAGAGGATGTTTTGGGTGATTACCAGGCCGAAAAGGATGGAAATGGTATTGTCAGCAAACAAAACAGAGACCTTATTAGATACTTATTCACAGACAAAAACAGTAAAGCCTTGGTTAGACCGATTGAAAGATTACCTGCTAAACTCCAGGCAATATACAGAGAACTTGAGGCAGCAGGAGACTACGATCCTGCAAATGCAAAGAATATTAAATACAGAAGTGATATTGTTTAAGTTATTCATTGTGCAAACACTACTTTGTAATAATTATTATGTCGTACACCGAACAATTCGATAAGTTAACTGTTGCTACCAGCAAACTGCCTCCATCTGCAATATCCGTTGTTGAGAATGACAATCTGGTATTCACCATAGAGGGAATTGCGGACGTTGTCGGATTGACCATGCGGGAGATCGGTGAGGTGTGCGAGTTGGTACGGCAGATAATTACGAAGGAACGTCAACCGAAGGATTTTGAAGCGGGGTTAACCGAAAAGATTGACGAAGACAACAGAGAAAAAATACCTCAGATTGTTTCCTTAATCAGTGAGAAGATTTTTTCCAAACTTCTTCCGGCACTTGGAATCAAAATCCCGATAGAACTTTCCGTACAGACCGCTCCACCGAAAGTGGAAGGGCTTGAAGTTGTTGATTCTGTCTTGTCACAGCCTTTGCCATCAAGACTGCCTCCGAAAAGAATGGCTCCTCCGCCACCATCTTCGTCGTGGGGTCAAACGACTGTTCCTCCACCCGTAGTACGAGGTGCAACATTTTCATCTACATACGCTCCACCTCCAAGCAACCTGCCGACAGGAGAGACTGACTCAAGATTTGGGGGAATGAAACCACCGATAATGGAGACCAGCCACACACAAATGTCAGAGAAACCGATTGAGTCTCTTCTGCGTATGCTTGATGGTAGAGTTTCTGAAAAAGAAATGGTCCAACAGTATGAAAAACTGCCACTAAAACTAAAAGAGGCCCTACGTTCTGTGGACTCCGCCAAAAAGGTGGTGGACATCGGCAGGAAATACGCTCTTCATGTGGACAAGATAGGGGAGCTTGGTGCGGAGACAGGAATGGTGATACTTGGCTTTACACATCCGGGACAATTCCTGCCTCATCTTTCCAGACGTCTCGGTCTTTCTGAAGAGAAAGTAAAGTTGGTTGCACAAGAGATAAACACAGAAGTTTTTCTAAAAATCAGAGAGGCCTTGAAGCAAATTCATGAAGAGACCGTGCCTCCCACACCTTCATCGCCGATACCTATAAAACCGGTTGCGCAAGTGGCTTCTACAAAACCAGCCCCAAACCTTGGCGGTACTGACAGCGGGGAAGTGCCGGACCGAGCTACAATTCTCCGTGACATAGAAAATCCAAAACCACTCTGGTTTCGAGACAACAAGGCTACCCCAGCTAGTGCCCAGACCACTCCGGCACAAGGTCCGTCTCTTCCTGTTCCAATGAAACCAAAAACGGGAATCCCTGTTTCAGATTCCTTCGCCGACGTATCTCCGAGGACTCCGACCTTTACTAAAGGAGGTGTCCAAGTCGGCGAGGACGGAGGATTTAAATCCCTCCCCGCTTCCGAAAGCGGTACTCTCGATGACGTTTCTTCGAGGACTTCGACCTTTAACAAGGGAGAATTTCAGACGACAACCTCTTCATCCTCAGAACCTTCCTCCTCAGATGCCGTAAAGCCAGGAGTACAAGCACAGGACACTCCGTGGCAACCTGGAACATTGCCTAAACCACCTGAACCTGTCATCCAAAGAGGAGCTCTTGGACAAAAACTTGATTCTCTCCGCTCAGTACCACCTCCTGTGATGTCGGAAAAGCCTTTGCCTTCCGCTCCAATTATGTCTCCCAAAATCACAACGCCTCCTGTCGCTCAACCAGCTATTCAAAAACCAATCAGCACCGCCATACCTGTGCAAGGAGTATCAGCTAAAAACATTCTAGACCAGAAACTTTCCAGTGTTGTGACTTCGAACAAGCCTGGGGTAGGACAGAATAGTGATCCATACCGAGAGCCTATGTAGCCACGCACTACACTAACCATACGAACATACGAAATGAAACAGACATACGAACATATACGAAAACTTTTGTGTCACCAGCGCGGTGTTCGTATTATTTCGTAGTTTCGTAAAATTCGTATTTTCGTATATTTATGCAATTTCAAGTCCCACAATTTATCGAGGTAGAAGACAAGATTTTCGGATCACTCACGATCAAGCAATTTGTCTATGTCGCCGGTGCTGGAGGTCTATCCTTCATCATCTATACCTATGTGGGGCCGATCTCCTTTATCCTGGCCATACTACTCATCCTTCCCGTGGTTGCCTTCGGTCTTTCGTTGGCATTCTACAAGGTGAACAACAGGCCATTCATAGGAGTGCTTGAATCAGCCTTTAAGTTTATGATTTCAAGCAAACTCTACATCTGGAAAAAACAGGACAAAAAAATCGTTCCGAAAAAAGCCGAAGATATTGTCGCCCCACTTCTCTACGTGCCGAGGCTTTCCGATAGCAAGCTGAAAGATCTGACGTGGTCACTTGATATCAATGAAAACATTAGTCCTGGAGCGAGCGAGACGATGGGAGGGAAGAGGTAGATACGAAAATACGAATGGATGCGGATATACGAACAAATACGAAAAGTGTGTCCTCGAAAGTAATATACCCTAACTTGTCTTACGATTTAGTGGGAATTTTCCTTGAGGCTCATAAAGAACTGGGATTGTACGGAAGAGAGAAGCAATACGCGGACATAATTGAAGAAAAGCTAAAAAATAGAAAAATTGCATACAAAAGAGAATTGGCAATATCTAATAGTGGAAATATACTTGATTTTTTGATTGAAGAGAAAATTATCCTTGAATTGAAAGCGAAACGTGCACTGACTCCTGAAGACTACCGCCAAGTCCAACATTACTTACAGGAAACCCAGATGCGTTTAGGGTATCTGGTTAATTTTAGAGAAAAAATTATCAAACCAATTCGTATTGTTCGCATTGATAATGTAAAAAAGATATAATGAAGCAAAACACGAACAAATACGAAAACTTTTGTGGCACCACTATGGTTTTCGTATAATTTCGTATTTTCGTTAATTCGTATGTTCGTATAATTAGTATGGCAACAACACCCAGGGCCACCCAAGAGTTTGTACCCATCAAAGAGGTACGCGATGGTATCATCGTCCTCAAGGACGGCTCTTTCCGTGCGCTTCTTATGACATCATCGCTGAACTTTGCTTTGAAATCTCAGGAAAACCAAAACGCGATCATTTCTCAATTCCAAAACTTTCTAAACTCACTGGATTTTTCAGTTCAACTTTTTATAGAATCGAGAAAACTCGATATCCGACCATATATAGCTCTACTGGAAGAACGTTACAAAGAACAATCGACCGATTTGATGAAAGTCCAGACAAGGGAGTACATCGGCTTCATAAAAAGTTTTACCGAGAGCGCAAACATAATGACAAAAACATTTTTTGTTGTCGTCCCATACGCGCCCGCGCCACTTCAAGGCAAAGGGGGGCTGGTGGATAGGGCAGGAAGGTTTTTGACCAGAGAAGAGGCGGAACAGAAAAGGGAAACGAAGCAGGATGTTTTCGAGGAAAACCGAAGCCAACTTCTGCAACGTCTGTCTGTGGTAGAGCAGGGATTGGTACGGTGTGGCATCCGCGCTGCCCAGCTTGGTACGGAAGAAGTGGTTGAGTTACTTTATAAGATATTCAATCCAGGGGAGATGGATAAACCTGTCCAAATCAACTAATACGAAAATAATGGTACAAAAACACGAACATATACGAAAAATTTGCGAAATACACTGCGGTTTTCGTATTATTTCGTATATCCGCACCAATTCGTATGTTCGTATATTTTAATAACTATGGGAATATTTGATTTTTTAAAAAGAAAAGACAAAGCTCCTGACATTGCGAGCATCCTACCCCAAGAGATTTACGAATCCGGGGTTTTGGAGTTGAAAGATATCATCGCCCCTTCAGCACTCAAGGTGACTCCTCGGGCTCTTAACCTTGGTGACTCCATCGTAAGAACATTCTTTGTCATCTCTTACCCTCGCTTCCTTGCGGAAGGGTGGTTTTCACCAATTATCAACCTAGACAAGGTATTTGATATTTCAATATTCATTCATCCTATCGATACGGCTATTGTTTTACGTCAATTTCAGAAAAAAGTGGCAGAGGTCCAAAGCCAAATAAACGAGCGTGCGAAAAAGGGAATGGTCCGAGACCCTATGCTTGATACAGCTTATCAAGACCTTGAAAGACTGCGAGACAATCTGATGCAGGCGCAGGAGAAACTGTTTGATGTCGGTCTATATATCTCAATATACGGCAAGAGTGACGAGGAGCTGGACAAGATAGAATCGGAAATCAAATCCATTCTAGAATCAAAGCTGATTTATCTAAAACCCGCCCTTTTCCAGCAAGAACAAGGCTTCAGAAGTGTAATGCCTATTGCTCAAGATGAGCTTATGGTTCATTCAAAGCTCAATTCTTCACCCCTTTCTTCTTTGTTCCCGTTTACTTCATTCGACCTTACATCAGACAAGGGAATACTCTACGGTATAAACCGCCACAATTCTTCCTTGGTCCTCTTCGACAGATTTTCTTTGGAAAACTACAACTCAATAACTTTTGCGAAATCCGGCTCAGGAAAATCCTACAATACAAAACTTGAAATCCTACGAACGCTGATGTTTGACACCGAAGTTATCGTCATCGACCCGGAAAGGGAATATGAATATATGGCAGAAGCGACCGGCGGAAAATATTTCACAATCTCGCTAAACTCGACTCACCACATAAATCCTTTCGACCTTCCTATACCCAGAGAAGACGAGGCTTCTTCGGATGTTCTGCGCTCAAACATCATAAATCTTGTGGGTTTGTTCAGAATTATGCTTGGTGGCTTAACGCCAGAAGAGGATGCGATTATTGACCGCGCCATCAGCGAAACATACGCACTTAAAGACATTACTCCGGATTCGGACTTTAGAAATGTCGAACCACCACTACTTTCAGACTTTGAATTGGTGCTTGCGGGGATGGAGGGAGGGGACTCACTTGTTCAAAGGCTTTCCAAATACACCAGAGGTACGTGGGCGGGATTTATAAATAAACCTTCAAACATCGATATTGAAGCAAAGTTTATCGTGTTCTCACTCCGAGATATGGAGGACGAGTTGAAACCTGTGGCAATGTACATCGTCACTCACTATATCTGGAACGCTATCAGGAAGAATCTTCGCAAGCGCCTACTGGTCATCGATGAAGCATGGTGGATGATGAAATCCGAGGATACGGCTTCTTTCCTGCTTGGGCTAGCAAAGAGAGGTCGCAAATACTATCTCGGCCTCGCGACAATCACTCAGGACGTGGACGACTTTCTTAAATCTCCATACGGTTTACCGATTATTACAAATTCCTCGATACAGATGCTTCTGAAACAATCCCCATCGTCTATTGAACGTGTCCAAAAAACTTTCAATCTCACCGACGAAGAAAAATATCTACTTCTTGAGTGCGATGTGGGAGAAGGAATATTCTTCGTTGGAATGAAGCACGTTGCCATAAAAGTCATCGCTTCATATACCGAAGACCAGATTATCACATCAGACCCATCACAACTTCTGGCGATAAAACAAGCCAAACAGGAATTGGAAGAACAGGGAGAAAAAGAGACTCAACCTACTGCACAAACCCCGTCTTAATTCTCCCTTTCCTAAAGGGAGTACCTGAGTCTGCGAGGGGGAGGGATTTAAATCCTCCGTCACATCGGAATGTGCCACCTTCGCCGACGTATCTCCGAGGACTCCGACCTTTAATAAAGGAGGAACTTATGAAGTTGCATTACAATCAAAAACTGGCGCGGATTGCTCGAAACCTACGCAAAGCAGAAAATCTGGCAGAAGTTTTGCTGTGGAAAGAGTTGCGAGCAAAGAAACTTGGCTATCAATTCCTTCGTCAACGTCCGATAGGGAATTATGTCGTTGATTTTTATTGCTCGACATTAAACTTGGCTATTGAAGTAGATGGGATAAGTCATGACAGCAAGATAGATGATGATACTGACCGACAGCGAACATTAGAATCACTGGGGATTAAGTTTCTAAGGTTTGTCGATAGTGATGTGAGGTATAATCTTGATAGCGTACTGCGAGAAATACGCGATTTCATTAAGGTATAAACAATTTATGGCCGAGGACGAAGAAAAAAAGAAAAAAAAGAAGGGCCACGAAGGAGAAAAAATATCCAACACTGAATGGGGGATGGCCATCAGTGCATTGTTCATGGTGGACCTTGCACAAATAGGGCTGGATTTTATAGGGATTGGGATAATCGCCAACACCTTTATAGATATTCTTGTCGGAATGGCCTGGCCTACCTACCTATATCTTCGCGGGGTGAACATGAAGAGTATGAAAATGGGGGGAAGCATCATCGCTACTTTCATTTTTGAAACAATCCCAATATTAAATGCTCTACCTTTATGGTTCCTCGACGGTATTGTCGTATTTCTACTTATTAAGGCAGAAAAACTTCTAAAAAAGGCCGAGGAGGCGGCAATCGCGGCGGCCGCTGTGGCTGCGGCGCCTGAAACAGGTGGCGCCTCACTTGCGGCAGGCGAAGCGGCCGAGGGTGCAATCGCGGGAGCCGAAGCGGCAGAGGCTGGTGCAGGTGCGGCCGAGGGAGCCGAGGCAGGAGCTGAGGCAACAGGAGGGGAGGAAGGAACATCAAATGAGAGTGGTCAGGAAGAGGAAAGCAACAAGCAAGGTGAGGGCGAGCAAGAAGAAGGGGGAGACGATTCTGAGGAGGATGAAGAGGAAGAGAATAAAGAAGGGGGATCAGAAAACGACAACTCGGAAGAAACCAAAGAAGAAGGTGAAGGGAAGGAGGGAGGAGATGATAAGGACAAAAAAAAGGGCGGGGAGAAAAAACCAGGAAATCGCGGAGGGCAGGGTGGTGGAAGTTTGTTCGGAGGTGGCGGTCGCAAAAGGGGAGGAGGCAATTCACCAGAGTCCAGAGGGGGCAATCGTAATCAATCCCCAGAAGAAGCCGAGGAAGATGAGCGGCTAAGTTGGCATAGCAACCTTCTTGACCTTAGCAACTCATACGAGGCCCGGAAAAAGAAGGGAAACGAAGAATCAAGTCACGCAGAATAAGGTATCGATGCTAATATACAAATGAATACTAATTATACTAATCAAAGCCGGGGTCCCATTCGTATCATTAGTACAATTAGTATATTGGTATCGATACTATTTGTGTTAAAATATATCTAACATGAAAAGGTTTTCACTAACCACTCTTCTGTTTTTTGCAACACTTTCTTTGCCCTTTTTTTCCTCTGCCCAGTCACTACAAATGCTCGGGGATGATTCTGCTGAGGTAAACGTCACCACAAAACCTTCTGTGCCGGGACCGAACCAGTTTGTGACGGCTACAATCGAAAGTTTTGCTATGGACTTGGACAGGGCGACAATATCTTGGTATTCAAACGGCAAGCTGGCGCAAGAAGCTGTCGGAAAAAAAACTTTCACATTTAAAACCGGTTCACCAGGCTCTCTATCGAACATTCTTGTACTCATACAAATAGAAGGCAAACCACCCGTCCAGAAAACTTTAAATATCAGGCCGGCTACTGTGGACCTCGTTGCCGAGGCGCAATCCTATACTCCTCCTTTTTATAAAGGAAAGGCGCTATATTCTTACCAGGGAACTGTCAAAGTGGTCGCTCTGCCGAATTTCGTGACAGAAAACGGAGGGACAATAAATCCAAAAACTTTGATATACAACTGGAGAGTGGATAACAACCCGGCTACAAACGCCTCGGGCTATGGTAAAAGTTATATTTTGTTTAATGGGGGTATTCCGCTGAAACCCGCGGTTGTATCCGTGGAGGTCACATCAATGGACCAGATATATTCGGCTGAGGGGAGAATTACTTTGACACCCACCCAACCAGGAATAGTCCTTTATGAGGACACACCACTTATGGGGACTCTCTACAGCAGGGCGCTATCGAGGAGCATAACTCTCCAAGACGAGGAGATTAAGCTTGTCGCGGTACCTTACTTCATAGGTACAGTAGGTCAGGAGGCCACCGGTGTAAAATACACCTGGAGGCTAGACGGAAAAGCGGTACCTGCGGGTGAGGGAAAGAACTCTCTGTCATTCCGCCAGGAAAAAGGTGCTACTGGATCTGCAAATGTTTCGATACAAATCTCCAATCCTGCAAAAATATTCCAGTATGCCGAAGCGAATATGAATCTTTCTTTCGGTAATAACACCGCAACCGGGTTTTAAATATGAAATCAATATACAAAAAAATTTTTGCTTTGCCGTTTATTCTGAGCATTATTGCGTTGTTCCTCTTGGTTTTCTCTCCGCCAATAAATGTTCAATCGGCCACCCCATTAAGTGGTTTGGTTGAACAGGCTCCCACTACATATGTACCCCTTGCCACAATCCCAGGAACGGTGGACCCCGCCACCGGCAAAGCCACTCTTTCCACCTACATGACTGGGATATTTAAGTTTGGTGTGGCTGCTGCCGGAGTACTAGCTTTCATCACCATAGTCTGGGGCGGTTTCACCTACCTTTCTACCGACTCAATCACCGGCAAGGAAGAGGGAAAACACTACGTGGAAAGAGCGTTGGGGGGATTAATCCTGGCACTTGTGTCTTACATTATCCTAAACACGATAAATCCAAAACTTGTAGAGCTAGATATATATTTTGGAAAACCGGCTGACCAGGCCAAAATGAATCGTTTGGAAAAGCCGGACGATGTGACTTACTCAAAGCAGTTGGACGACCTGCTTGCCGATCTAAATGCTGAAAATGCTAGACCGGAGGTAATTGATGCGAAAATTGCAAAGGGTAAGGCGTTAGATGCTGCGGTGCAAGTTAGGGAGATTAATGATCAATTGAAAACTCTGGATCCTGCAAGTCCAGAAGCAATAACCCTGACTGCGGAGAGGGATGCGATAAACACAGCCAAACAAACTCTTCTTGTAAAAGCTGCTGAGGCGGACGTCGTGGCTGCAAAAGCGAGAATAAATCTAGATAAAACCAACGCAATAAAAAATCTTGGCTCCACGAGGGATGTTTTGGCGGTAGTGGAGCATTTGAATATGACTTCAAATAAAGACATTGCGGAAATGAACGCTTTGGGACTGCCTGACCAGGCGGAGAAAATAAAAGCTGAACTGGCGAAAGCGAGAGCCGACATTGTTCAAGCGGATATAGACAAAAAAAATACAAATGTTGCAAGAGGTATTATGGATATGGCCTACAAGGAGCAACAGGCTGCCATTAGAGCGGCTCAAGGTGATGCTACAAAAACATCGACCGCGATAAGAAAGGCAACTGAAATAATCACCTCAATACAAAAGCAGTGTGCTGAAGCCCCTACACTTTTAACCTGCAGAAATTACGACCCCGCGACAAATCCAGCAAACAAATAAATGTCCAAAAAAACCGCAACAATCATAATATCCATAGTAATAATCCTCGCCATCGCGGGTGTTTTAGCATTTTATTTCTACTACAACGGTGGTCAGACGGGAGGAACAACCCCAACAGGCGGTACAAACATTTTCCCGGACAGCGACACAGGGACGACACCGACGACAGTACCTCCCGAAACCACGACACCTCCACAAAATAATGAGAACAAACCTACGGCGCAAAACGCCTATCTCTTAAAGGAGTTGTCCACCAGACCTTCGGCTGGCTCTGTCGCCTTTGCCACATCTTCAAATCAAAGTGTGCTTGTCCGTTTCCTTGAGAAGGGGACTGGGAATGTTTATGAAGTGAGTCCTGACATTTCCGGAGAAAATCGACTGTCGAACACTACACTTCCGAAGGTACAAGAAGCCTACTGGAATAAGACTGGTACAAAACTTGTAGCACGTTATGAAAAATCTGACAGCACAACGGGAATCGAAACATACTATGCGGAACTCACACCTGCGACCGATGGGTTGGGAGGAGGGGAGCTCAAAGGTTCATTCCTATCGGGGAACATAAAATCTATGACGACCGACCCGGATAGAAGTAAAATATTCTATCTTTTGAATTACTCTGACGGAAGCTCCGGTGTCATTTCAGATTATGACGGTAGCAAAAAGACTGGTGTATTCGACTCTCCTCTGCGAGAATGGATTCCGCAATGGCCAACATCCCAGACGATATCCCTGACCACTAGAGCCTCAGCAAACGAGCCTGGATTTATGTTTATCCTGAACACAAAAAACGGTGCTCTCTCTCGAGCAATATCAGGTATTAAGGGCCTGACTACACTTGTAGGACCAAACGGCACGTCGGTTCTTTATTCAGAAAGTTTACAAGGTGGAATGTCTCTTAAAATATATTCTCTAAAAACAGGTGAGGCCCTAGACACTTCGCTTGGTACTCTTCCCGAAAAATGTGTCTGGAGCACAAAAGACTCTCAGGTGATTTATTGTAGTGTCCCCACATATTTGCAAACAGAGATTTACCCTGACGCCTGGTACCAAGGAGTTGTGTCATTCTCCGACGATATCTGGAAAATATACGCAGGCGACGGTACCGGGAAAATAATCGGACAACTTAAAGAGATGTCGGGCAAAAGTATTGACGGCACGAACCTTATGCTCAGTCCCGATGAAGGCTATCTATTCTTCACAGACAAAAACGACTCGCACATTTGGAGCCTACGGCTACAGCCTTAATACGAAAAAGGGGTCGCTGAAATATACGAAATAATACGAACAGGAATCAAGAAGCTTTTTCGTATATGTTCGTATATCTGTACCTTTCGTATTTTCGTATTTATGAGGCAAGGTACTTAATAACAACACGTCTAAGAGGCCCCTCGCCGACAGATTCTGTTTTGACGTCAGAGACCCCTTCGAGGCACGAATGCACAAGCATTCTCTCGTAAGATGTCATAGGTTCCATCTCGATATCCACCTTAAAGGAACGGGCCCTTTCGCTCATAACCTTTGCTTTCGCCTTAACGGACTCCAAGGCTCTCTCATGGTAGTCGTTCACATCGATGAAGAACTTAACTTCCGTATCGGGTGCGAGGGCCTTAGTAACAATTTTTTTAATAAGATAATTAAGAGCGCCAAGATTTTCTCCTTTGGTCCCAATAAGCAGGGAAGGCTCAGGTGTTCTTATCGCAAAACGGGTGTGCTGTGAATCTGGGTTACTTATTATCTCTACAGTATCAAAACCAATACCCATACTTTTGAGCATCTCTTGGATCACATCTTTTGTTTTATTGTGGTCTAGGGTCATAAATATTAATTACATAAATGTCTTGCGGACATAAATCTCCTGGCCGATGGCAAAGAGGTTACTCGTAATCCAGTAAAGGGAAACTGCTCCGGCAATATTGTACGCAATAACACCAACAAGTACAGGAAGAAAATATCTCATCTGGAGATTTAGGGTTCTGGCAAAATCGTCCTTGAATGTGCCCCCTGCGACAGCAGGCTTCATCTCCGGCATGGAGAGTTTCACTTGAAAATACTGACTGACGGCTACGAGTATGGCAAAAATCAAGCTTCCTTTCGTTATATCGATCAACCCAAGAAACAACATTGAGACTTCCGGTGTACCGACAAAAGAATACAGAATTTTAGTTTCTATGACAGGCAAACCACCGCTATAGAAAATATAATATAGGGCTAAAATAATAGGAATCTGAATGAACGCCAAAAAAATACTTGAAAAAGGATTGATATTTTTCTCCTTATAAAATGCCATCATTGCTCTGGCGTGGGCCTCCTTATCGTTCTTGTGACGTTCCTTTATCTCCGCCATATCAGCCTCGTGCGCCTTCATTCGTAATTGTGTTCGTACAGCCTTCTGGGAAAGAGGGAACAAGAGCAATTTAACCAAAAAAGTGAAGATTATCACAGACACACCTGCGTCCGCCCACGGCACGATATCCATCAAAAAAATAAGCCCGTTATAGAGAGGGTTATAAATGACAGCGTTAAATGCTGAACTAATCATGACGACACTATAGCTTACTTTTGCGTGTCGTTCAACAAGAAAATGTGCGGTAATTGCCTAGGAAACCAGCTTCGCTTTTACCATAAAATCCGAGACCTCCTTTTTTAAGAGGGTAAGCTCCTTGGTGCTGAAACCCTTCTTTACAAATAGCGCACAAACCGAGCCTGTCACCATCTGACCAAGACAATTTCTGACCACTGAATACAAACGGCGTTTTAATACATTACGTTTTACAGCGCTCTTTTCGAGCTTCTTTGGCACGACTACTGATATTTTGGATTTATAATTACCACCTAACAGCAAAACACGACCATTAAAATGGTCGGAGTTTACCCATTTACCCTTAGAGACCAGGGTTTTAAAGAGAGTTTTGTCTACCTTTCGAGAGGAGGGAATCATAGTAATACGAAAATTAAGGTCACTGAAATATACGAAATTATACGAACAGGGATCAAGAAGTTTTTCGTATATGTTCGTATATCTGTACCCTTTCGTATGTTCGTATAGCGAGATTAGACGGCCAACTTCTTGCGTCCTTTACGGCGCCTGGCAACAAGGACCTTTCGTCCTCCATGTTTTCTTTGTCTAGCCAAAAAACCGTGGGTTCTAGCTCTTTTCTTCTTTTTAGGTTTGTATGTGAATGACATGTAAGAAACTTATGACTTATAACAAACAACTGAATGACAGAATAACTTTTGGGACAAAACCTGGCCTTGTCATTCAGTTATTCAGTTACAGGTAATGTGTAATTCAGTTGTTCACACTCTATCCACACATTATAAACATATTTAACCGTTCTCCGCAAGCTCACAGGTAATCAAAGGAGTATATAATGGGATACACTTAAAATATTTATGGAAAACGAACAACTCTGGAGCAACGTGCTGGTGGAAATAGAACTCGCAGTATCGAGAGCCAACTTCAACACCTGGTTTAAAGATACTCGCATCCTAAAACAAGAGGATGGGGTTGTCTTCGTATCGGTTCCAAATGCTTTTGCGAAGGATTGGCTTTTCAATAAATACCACAAGTCTATTCTCAAATCACTGAGAAACCTGTCAGAAAACATAAGGTCAGTAGAGTACCAAATCTCAAAAGATGATGGGAAAAGAAAAGAGGGAGACGTACAAAAAAGCCATACAGGGCCGACGGCGGAGTTGCCTCTTGCTGACTTCTACATAGACAAGGAGAACAATTTAAACCCCAAATACACCTTTGAGTCATTCGTCGTAGGTCCTTTCAACGAATTGGCGCACGCGGCAGCCCAAGCGGTGGTGAAAAAACCCGGCCAAGCCTACAATCCTCTTTTTATATACGGAAACACCGGCCACGGAAAGACTCACCTGATACAGGCCGTCGGCAATCATATAAAAAATCAAGGTGTTGGTAAAAAAGTTTATTACGTTACCTCCGAAAAGTTTGCGATAGATTATGTGAACTCGGTTCAGGCAAACAAAGTGAACGCCTTTAAAGATAAATATCGCAAATACGATATTTTGATAATGGACGATATTCAATTCCTTTCAAACAAAGAGAAGACTCAGGAAGAATTGTTCCATCTCTTCAATTGTCTCCACGAGGAAAACAAACAAATTGTTTTTTCATCGGACAAACACCCGAATTTTATCCCTGGATTGGAGGACCGTTTGAAATCCCGCTTTTCTGCTGGGATGATTATCGATATTCCTACACCTGATAGGGAATCGAGGCTTGCTATCCTTAAAACAAAGGCCAAACAAAGCCTTATTTCGTTCGCTCCCGATGTTTTGGAGCACTTGGCTTCTACAATAGAGGGGAACATTCGTGAACTAGAAGGGATGCTCAATGTTTTAATCTGCCAGTCTCAACTAAAAGGGAAGGAGCTTGGTATTACTGAAGTGAAAAATCTTATCAGAAACAGTGCCAAACCTAAAAAGGCGGTCTCTGTAAAAGAAATCACAAAGGCCGTCTCCAATTTCTTCAACATAGAGGAGGCTGACATTTACGAGAAGACAAGGAGAAAGGAAGTGGTGCGACCCAGACAACTCGTAATGTATCTACTCAGACAAGACTTTGGTGTTTCTTATCCTTTGATAGGGCAGAAACTTGGGGGGAGAGACCACACTACCGTGATTCACTCTTGTGAGAAGATAAAAGAGGAGCTGAAGACAAATCCTAGCCTCGAGCAAGAACTGGATCAGATACGAGCTACTCTCTGATTTTTAACAACCTGTGCATTTTGTGTGGAAAACCTCTGTTCGTACTGGGGATAAATACAGACCAAATTCTTATCCACACAATTACCCCACAAACTGTCCGACCTTCGAGCAATTCTTCTCTTTAAAATACGTTGGTATTTATAAATAAATAAGCTAAACAGGTTATCCCCATAGTTAATAGTAGTAATATATTTATATAAAGTATATGAAAACAGAATGTGTACAAGACAAATTACAAAAGATTCTTTCACAGGCTGAGAAAATTGCTGGGAGGAATCTAAACTTACCTGTACTGTCTTGTGTGCTTTTAGATGTTAAGAAAAATGGCGTCACTATCCGAGCCACAAACCTCGACTTGGGATTTGAAAGTTTTATGCCGGCGAAAGTCGAGGAGGAGGGTGTTCTTGCTGTCCCCGCAGGCACCCTTTCATCTTTTATTTCAAGCCTTACAGGAGAGAAGAGTGTGAAGTTGAGTGGAAGTGAGAATTTGCTTTCAGTAACCACCACAAGGAGTAAAACTTCAATTAAGTGTTTGCCTGTAGAAGATTTTCCAACTATCCCGGAGATATCCAAGGAAAAGCACTTTGAGATTAACGCAGAAGACTTTGTGAGAGGTTTAAAAGCGGTCTGGTACAGTTCCTCCGTTTCAAGTATAAAAGCGGAGCTAGCGAGCGTTTATGTGTATCCAGAGGATGGTTATGCGGTGTTTGCGGCGACAGATTCTTTTCGTCTAGCCGAGCAGAAAGTCAAAATGAAAACCTTGGATTTTGATAAAGTTCTTATTCCGTTCAAAAATGTTCCGGAGATTATTCGAATACTCGAGGGGGTTTCGGGTTTGGTAGAAGTGAGACTTAACAAAAATCAGATAGCGTTTGTCTCCGGCGGTACATACCTCACCTCCAGAGTGGTGGACGGCACTTTCCCAGACTACAGACAAATTATTCCTAAGGAGTTCAAGACCGAAGCGGTTGTTTTGAAGGAAGATTTGGTGCGTTCGCTCAAAGTAGCCAATATTTTTTCTGATACGTTTAACCAGGTTGGTATTGCAATCAACCCTAAAGAAAAAAAGTTTGAGCTGACTACTAAAAACAACAACCTTGGAGAAAACAGCTCATTGCTAGATGCCGCTCTTACCGGCGAAAGTGTGGAAGCTAATTTCAATTACCGCTATATCGCTGACTGTCTGCAATCTATCACCACAGACAGTGTATCCCTGTCTTTTGCCGGACAAGGAAGACCTGTGGTGATAAGAGGGGTAGGGGATAGGAACTTTACGTATTTGGTAATGCCGATGAACCGCTAGGTAAACATACGAAAATACGAATTAGGAAAATATACGAAATAATACGAAAATCATAGTGGTACCACAAAAGTTTTCGTATCTGTTCGTATATCTGCACCCTTTCGTAAGTTCGTATAAAAAATAATTCTTATTATTCATGCAGCAAATCTCCTTCTTTCTCGAACGATTTAAAAAACTCGGCTTAGACAAGAACCTTTCGGTTTCGATATTTATAAACGTTGTCGGTAGCGTGATAAAAACCAAATTGCCGGCCGAATCAGTTTCATTTAAGGACGGAACGTTTTTTGTCCGTGCCCACCCCACACTTAAAAGTGAGTTGTTTTTAAAGAAAGAAAAAATACTTACCGAGCTTTCCAAGCTTTTAAGCTCTCAAGGTGAGAGGAAAATAAGATAACCAAAGTGCTTCCGATTATCGATTTTTTATTCCTCCTTTACTAAAGGAGGTGGCTGAGTCTACGAAGCCGGAGGATTTTTGCTTTGTAACAAATCCCTCACCGCAAGCGGTTCCCTCCCTTTAAAAAAGGAGAATTTTAGGAAGGTGCATAGGTTTTAAATCACTAGAAGGTGATGTTGAAAGCGCTGTGAGCTTCACCTCTGTTTCCTGCCGTGTCGTAGGCTACAACATCAAGCTGGTTTGTCGGAGCGATGTCTTGAATCGAAGATGGAAGGAAGCTGAAGTTCCAGGGGTAAGAGTTCGTGGAACCCGCAAAACTTCCATTTATAAAGTACTCCACTTTTGCCGTCGGGTATTTGCCCGAGATTTCTACTGCCACGACCATCCTCCCGTTCTTGCTATAAGGAAGGTTGGGGATAGGGTTTGTCACCGTTATGACAGGAGCGAATTCCGGTCTGTGAGTCGAGTCGGTTTGTGTCGGTATTACCGAAGGAGATTCTTCCATAATTCCCTGAGATATAACCCATTTTCTTATCGGGTATTCCCAAAGATTGAATTGAGGGTCGTCATTTGGACTTATTGGTGGCGGTCCCGTCGGGTCATTCCTGTTTACCCAATAGAGTATTGAATGTATCTGCTTTACAACTCGCTGTTCTCTAAGGTTAGGAGGAGTAAATTCTGTAGCCAATTCTCCCGTCGGTTTGTTCACAAAATATACTTGATTGCCTTGCCAAAATCCCGCAAGCGCCGGTTTTGTCGTGGTCTTGTCGTACGGAGTCGGTTTTTTAAAATTCTCCTGAGGTCGGTTTGAAAGAGCTGATGTCATAACGGCGTTCCAGAATGGGGCGACGATGAAACCCGCAATTTTTTTCACCATCGGGCTGTTGTCGTTGTTGCCCGCCCACGCACCCACTACCAAGTTTGGGGTGTATCCCAAAATCCATGCGTCCCTGTAATCGTTTGTTGTCCCGGTTTTGGCGGCTACATTTCTTCCTGGTATATAAAGTGAGGAGTGGACACCGAACTCAGGCGCTCTAGCGTCGTCATCGCTCAGTATTTCGTTTATCGATGATGCCACTTGCTCCGGAAGTACTTGGATTGGTCGAGCTGTGTAGGACTCAAGTACTATTCCGTTTTGATTTTCGACTCGCAGTATCCCCGTAGCCGGATTTCTGACTCCGTTTGAAGCGAAAACCGAGTATGCGCCTGTCATATCAAGAAGTGACACCTCGCCACCTCCCAAAACAAGTGTTAGGCCGTATTGGGCTGCGTTTATCAAACTGCCGAGACCCATATCCTTTGCTAGCCGAAGCGAATCTGAAATGCCTGCAAGATAGAGCGCCTTAATAGCGGGAATGTTTCTCGATTGTGCGAGAGCGTTCTTAAAACTGATTGGTCCGATAAACTTTCCATCATAATTTTCCGGCATATAACATTTGTCCTTGTTCGTTTCGATTATTGGTGTGCCATCCGGGTTGCAATGCGTGTCAAACTCTGTGGGCAGGTCGAACACAGTGGTGTCGGGAGTAAAGCCTTTTATGAATGCTTCGGAATAAACAATTGGTTTGAAAGAGGACCCGGGTTGGCGGTGGGCGAGCGTTACGTTGAAGTTGCCGTCAATTTCCTTGTCGAAATAATCACGTGAACCGACCATTGCAAGTATCTGTCCGGTCTTGGGGTCCATCGCCACCAGAGCCAGATTTTCTGCGTTGAAATCCTTCTCGTTGCTGGTCGCGTATTGTTTTGCGAGAGCTTCCGCCTTCTCCTCCATGGCGTAGTCGAGAGTGGTGATGACCTTCAATCCCCCGTGAGCCACCGTGTCCGCTCCGTATTTGTTCTCCAGGTATTGTTTTATGTAAATGACAAAATGTGGAGCTCGAATGCCTGTGTTTTCCTGTGGTTTCCATGTGACCGTTTCTTCCGAAGCGGTTTTGTACTCGTCTGCGGTAATAAACTCCTTCTCCAACATTTTTGAAAGGACCAATTTCTTCCGTTGCTCAAGTTTGCTTTTATTGTTGCCGTAGGGTGAGTAATACGAAGGCGCGTTTGGCAGAGCCGCGAGATATGCCGACTCGGCGATTGAAAGATCTCCCGCGCCTTTTCCGAAGTATGCCCTGCTGGCTTCCTCGATGCCGTATATGGTGCCGCCGTACGGTGCGTCGTTGAGATAAATATTCAAAATCTCCGTTTTTGTGAGTACACGTTCAAGTCGAACGGCCAACACCCACTCTTTGATTTTTCTGGAAATCTTCTTGTCCGATGTTAGTAATGAGTTTTTTACAACCTGCTGGGTGATTGTGGATCCTCCCTGCCCGAAACTTCCCGTGCCAATGTTTGCGATAATTGCACGAAGGAAGGCGAGAGGGCGTACACCTAAATGGTCATAAAATTCACTGTCCTCGATTGCTACCGTCGCATTTTTTATATTTCTTGAAATAGACTCGTCAGGAAGGACAGTTCTTCTTATCCCGCGATTGACATCGTAAAGAAGTATTTCTCCTGTGCGGTCATAGATTTTTGTCGACTGACTGACTTGACGGTCATTAAAAGATGAAAGGTCGGGCAAGGTAAAAGTCGATATCCAAAGAAACATTGCGCCCGCTCCAATAATCCCCAGAATTACTAGGAGCAAAATAACTTCCTTCAGGTGGACCTTCTTGAGACGAATAGTCTTTTTCCGCATGTGAGAATAATGATAGCATAAGGTCCTTGCTCGTGGCGAAGACAAACAGTTTCCGCTGTGATAAAGTAATTCTATGGATAAGGATAAAGATAAAGCAGAGAAAATTGAAGAGTTGCTTACGCGGGGTGTCGAAAGGGTTTACCCAAACACCGATTTTTTGCGTGCGAGGTTGCTTTCGGGAGACAAGCTTACAATATATCTTGGGATTGACCCGACAGGGTCTGAACTCCATCTGGGGCACCTCATTCCTGTACTTAAACTTGTACAATTTCAAAAACTTGGACACAAGGTAATTTTGTTAATTGGAGATTTTACGGCGACTATCGGAGACCCGACAGACAAAATGTCGGCACGAACTTCCTTAACCCCGAAACAGGTTTTAGCGAATGCTAAAAGTTACAAAAAACAGATTTCAAAAGTTCTCGGTTTTAAGGGAAGTAACCCAGCAAAGTTGAAATATAATTCTAAATGGTTGAACAAGTTGTCGTTGGCCGATATTTCGAGTCTTCTGTCGCACGTCACTTACGCGCAAACTATTAAGCGTGACATGTTTCAAAAACGCATTGCGGAAGGGAAAGATTTGTTTGTGAACGAGTTTTTGTACCCTGTTCTGCAGGGCTATGATTCCGTCGCAATGGATGTAGACGGGGAAGTGGGAGGTAATGATCAAACATTCAACATGCTTATGGGGCGCGATTTGATGAAGAGGATGAAAAATAAGGAAAAATTTGTTATTACCATGAGACTTCTGGCAGATCCTGATGGTAAAAAGATGGGCAAGACTGAAGGTAATATGGTGCCTTTAAACGACAAGCCCGAAGATATGTTCGGGAAAATAATGAGCTGGCCGGACGGAATGATTCTTCCTGCGCTTGAGCTGTGTACTGTCTTTCCTCTTTCT
>CAYHDB010000001.1:0-109189 GCA_964355335.1 uncultured Candidatus Saccharibacteria bacterium | reverse complement strand
TATTTTCCAAAAACAATCACTTTGCCCCATAACAGTCCCAGTCATCGAACACCCTTCATTGAAAGATGCTCGACCTTAGGACCGTTATAGTTACGGCCGACATTCACCAGGGCTTATAACGGTGACCACTACATCTTGCGACATAGCAACCCCATTATTTGACCTTCTGGCATTGGTCAAGTGTCACCCCCTATACATCCTCTTACGAGTTCGCAGGGAGCTGTGTTTTTGATAAACAGTTGCCAAGCATACTTTAGCTGCGTCCCCCATCACGCGAAGCGCGATGGGATATTTAAATATTTAAATGTTTAAATATCCATCACATTCCATGTGATGGGGGAAAGCCTTATTCCGAAGTTACGGCTGCTTTTTTGCCGAGTTCCTTGGAGAACCTTCACTCGTTCGCCTTACTCTACTCGAGCTGACCACCTGTGTCGGTTTGCGGTACGGATCAATATGATATTAAGCTTAGAGACTTTTCTTGGAAGTGTGCTTTGTAACGTCAATCTAGGGCGAACCCTAAAATTTCTCGCTCCGCTTGAAATCGTCATTAAAGACAGGTTCCCGGATTTGCCTGGGAACATTTCTTACGGCACGAACTCAAATCCATAATGAGCGAAACATACTACACCCCGTCCTCCCATCGCTATCATACGAGTCATGGAATATTAACCATGTGTCCATCGCGTTCGGCTTTCGCCATTCGCTTAGGCCCGACTAACCCTTGGCTGACAATCATCGCCAAGGAAACCTTGGTCTTTCGGCGTGCGGGTTTCTCACCCGCATTGTGGTTACTTGTGCCAACATTCTTACTTCACAACGCTCCACCGTGGGTCACCCCTTCGGCTTCACTGCGATGCGAATACTCTCCTACCACGCTACGGCCCCGAAGGGCGGTAGCATCCTCAGTTTCGGTACATAGCTTGAGCCCCGATTATCTTCGGCGCAGATTCTCTTAGTGAGTGAGCTGTTACGCTTTCTTTAAATGATGGCTGCTTCTAAGCCAACATCCTCACTGTCTGTGAAAATCCACCACCTTGAGTGCACTTAGCTATGATTTAGGGACCTTAACTAGAGATCCGGGCTGTTTCCCTTTTGACCTGTGAAGCTTAGCCCTCACGGTCTAACTGCCACGCTATTAACTTCTGGTATTCGGAGTTTGATAGGTCTCGCGATCTTTCGACCTGTCGAGACCTTCCAGTGCTCTACCCCCAAAAGGAACACGCGACGCTAGCCCAAAAGCTATTTCGGAGAGAACCAGCTATTACCAAGTTCGATTAGCTTTTCACTTCTTACCCCAGGTCATCCGATAGTATTGCACGGCTAACCAGTTCGGGCCTTCTCCCCGCTTTCGCGGGGGTTCACCCTGCCCAGGGTAAGCTCACTTGGCTTCGGGTCTGATCTGTACGACAAACGCGCTATTCACACTCGGTTTCCCTATGGCTCCACCCTTTTGAGGGGCTTAGCCTGCGCCGTACGGATCAACTCGTTGGCTCATTCTTCAATAGGCACGCCATGACGGAGGCATCGCGCAAAACGCGATGCCATATTTAAATATTTAAATGTTTAAATATGCATCACACTCTGTGTGATGCCTCCGCTCTGACTCCTTGTAAGCATATGGTTTCAGGTCTATTTCACTCCCCTCAACGGGGTTCTTTTCACCTTTCCCTCACGGTACTAGTTCACTATCGATCTCCAAGAGTATTTAGCCTTACCGGTTAGTTCCGGCAAATTCCTCCGAGCTACTCGTGTCTCGAAGTACTCAAGAACGACAACAAAAGAGATATTTTGCTTTCGCGTACGGGACTATTACCCTATTCTGTGTATCTTCCCAGATACTTCCGCTAACAAAATACTTTGTGACTCTTCTCGATATAAAACCGACGTTGTCGCCTTATAACCCCCGACCTAAATCGCACCGAGCACTTGCGTGTACGGTACGATTTAGGTCGAGTTTGGGCTTTTTCCTTTTCGCTCGCCGCTACTAAGGAAATAACTTTGTTCTCTTTTCCTCCAGGTACTAGAATGTTTTGCTTCCCTGGGTATGCATCTTTTACTTGCGCAAAAGATAATTCCGCTGTGCGGAATTGGGTTTCCCCATTCGGAAATCTACGGATTAACGGTCGCTAGGCACCTCCCCGTAGCTTATCGCAGCCAGCTCGCGTCCTTCATCGCCTCATTGGAGTCAAGGCATCCACCATATGCTCTTAAATTTCTTATTAGGAAATTTATAAACCACTTACACCGGACCCACGCTTAAGTGGAGTCCGGATTTTGTTTAATCCTGTTACATGAAATTAATCTTGTAACAATCTTACTTAATTTACCTGTTATCCGTCAGAATACTTCCTGTGTATTACTGACGGTTTTGCCTGCGCATGACCTAACACACGCAAGCACTGTCTACGACGCTTGAAAAGACCCAACACTAACACTAACACTAACGTCTTCGTCGTGACAGGATTTGGTTTTCAAATATCAGTCTTTCTGAAATAAAAAACCGCTTTTTGCTAAGCGGGTAATAAACAAGGCCATATTCTGGCTTTATCTCTTCCGCTTTTGCTTGGGGTTTTTTAACATATCTGAGGTGAATAGTAGTATATATGAAAGCTTTCGGATGTCAACAACTTTCGTAAGGGGGATAAGATGTTAATAACAATTAGCAAAAAACACCCTCGAGAGGGTGTTTTTTGCTGTCTATATTTTCGATAGATTAGCTGTTGTGATTGTGTCTGTCTGCAATCTCCGTGCGAACTTTTTCTAGGAAGCGAGCTGCCGCATCCTGACCTCCCAAACCGAAGGCGAGACCAAGCGCGATAGCGATAGCCACCACGATTCCGGTAAAGAGTGTCTGGATAAATGCTGCCGCTACCCCAAGCTGGAACAAGGCTGTCAAAATACCGAAAATCCAAATTGACCAGTGAGCAATCTTTCCGACGAAATTTGCTGATCGGATACCACCTGCGGCTGCCGCTCCGGTGACAATCTTCTGCATCGTCTCAGCGATAACTGCAGCAACAAGGATAATCAAAGCTGCTACGATGACCTGTGGGAGGTAGAACAACACAACTTGTTGAAGGAAAGTATTGACCTGTGTGAGTCCCAACACATCAAACGAAGCTACCAAGAAAGCGATGATGACGAACCACTCCACGAGGCCTCCCAAAAAGGCTCCTGCATCTAGGTTAAATCCTGCCTTCTTTAGAACCTGCTCGACAGAAACACTTCGAAGAGCATGGTCTACCTTCAAAGAAGTGATAATTTGTGCAACGACCTTTCCTAGAAGACTGGCAATGAACCAACCGATAAGAAAAATGATAATCGCAACCAAAAGATTCGGAACAAACTTTGCAAAGCCCAACCAGATATCCTGGAGAGATGCTTGCAATACACTGACACCGTTTTGAATCATGAAAATAATATAAATAATAATTAATAAATACCTTGGGCACTAAGCGACACGGCTCAAACCGACCAGACCAGCCGCCTGTCCCCGCTTAATATTCCACTGTAAATTATACAACATTCAGTTGTATTTAGGAGGAGAAATTGTGGATAACCAGCGCCCTACTGAATAAAAGGCAGAATATTCAGGCGGTTAAGAAGTTTCTTGTGAGGGTAATCGATGATATCTCGAACAAGCTTGTCGTACATGCCAAATCTATACTCAAAATCAGCAGTCTCAAACGCAGCATATCGAAGCTCCTTACCGATTTCCGACTCGATATTCCTTATCACATTCTCTAGGATTGAGGTCCGGAGATTGTCCCCTACTACCAACAAATCCACTCGGCTATCAAGATCGTGGATGAATACACCTGATGCAATAATTAATTTCATTTTGCCCACAGTGTTTAGCCTGCGGACGATATCATCCTGGTTGAACAAAACAGTATGCACCAACAGACTCCGGAGCGCAGGAAGATACGGAAAACTCTGGTTTAATATCCAACCACCTTCTGTTTTTCTCTTGGAAATTGTTTTCTTACCCTTTTTTATAGTGACAATATGGCTAAATCGCTTACCTTTTATCATCCCCATCTTGCGCAGGAGCGTGGTCTCATGGCGAACAGCCGGCAATGTAATCCTGGCACGAACCGCAATATCGTTTGGGCTAAACGGACTTTCTGGATTGAACAAAAAAAGTCGCATTATTTTGACTTTGGCTTCCGAACCGAAAAGTTTTGAGAGTACTTCCATAGAATACGAATTACAAATCTGTACGAATATACGAATAAATAAAGAATACTCAATCTTATTCCTCCTTTGTAAAAGGAGGTGGCAAGTCCCCGAGCCGGAGGATTTAAAAATCCCTCCCCGCATCGGAATGCGGTACTCCCTTTACTAAGGGAGAATTGGGGATACAAGCCCATTCTAGCACCAAGGATAAAATGCGCTAGTGAGTTGACAATTCCTCAATCTTATGATAGTGTCACAAGCGGAAAAACAGATTTTTCCAAATAAAAAACAACAGAAACCCTGAAAGGAATAGTTATGATGGGACCAACAGATGCGAAGACGCCTAACCAGGCGCCTCAACCGAAAAGAATCAACGTCACCCTCTCCCAGAGTGGTGGCAAAGTCCTAATTGATTGTGTGGATCAAATCGCCCAGTTATCGGGCGGACCAGACACTATCACAAGGTCTGCCCTGTCCGCGGTCAGGAGCGAAATCGAGATGGGCCTAGGCCTTCGTTCGGACACGACACCGAAGGTGTCGCACAACTTCAATTGGGGCCAACTGGCCTACGACCTCGTCGTCAGTACCGTGGCAATGGCCCACAGACTGGAACCGAAAAACCCGGACAGCGATTTCCGGGAAGCCCTCCTCAAGAGGCTCCTGGACGCCGACCCGGTCACTCAGGAGGTTAAACCGGTGACGCGCGGAGGGGGACGGGGAAACGTCGTCATCACGGATAAGCTGAAAGAGACGGTTGCGGAACTTTACCGAATTGCGGCCGCAATCTCTGTCCTGGACAACACCGAGGTCAGCGAGGACCAGACTGGCCCAAGTTTGGCGGGGGGAACAGTTTAGCCAATCAGGTAATCATCAAGGCGGATCGCGCATCCGCGAACCGCCCTTACATTTGGAAAAGTTGACAAAAACTTGCCAAGTGCTAATTTTAAACTCGGCAGAACATCAAAAACCTATGAAAAACGCTAAAATCCAATTATTGGGTTGGCAAATCGTTGCTTACCACCGCCTTCTGTTACGCGTTGCGAGCTCCGAAAGGAACTCTCAATTGAAAAGCATGATCGACGGACCAATCGAGTTCCTTAAACCAACGGTCGAACATGCTGAAAAAAGCCCGTTTGGAGAATACGACATTGAGGTTCCAGCCCCATTCTGGCAATTGGTCAAAAATGGATTTGTCTCAATTGAACCGTTTGCCCCAGAGCGTCAACCCCAAACGGAGATTTGGTACCAGTTACGGGACGCAATAGCCATCGAAATCGAGCGCCAACTGGCCATGCCCGAAGCTCCGGCGGAAGAAAAGCCTGTCATATCGAAAGGTGACGAGGAACGGCAGACTACTCCCCCGCCTGACACTTCGCCGAATGGGCAGGGGTCAAGCTTTGATGACGGGTCACATCAAGCAACTAAGAGAGACGCCCCAGAACATGAAGGCGTCAGGATAATGAAGGCGTTGAGCTAAAGACGTTTTTCAATCAAAACCTCAAGGCGGTTCGCGTATGCGCGAACCGCTCTTTCTTTTGCACCAAAAAATCCCCTCTCGGGGATTTTTTGGTTTCTTATTCGTGAATCTTGATTCCTGATTCTTGATTCTGTCGAATTGAAATCTTATTTCAATTCGACCTTACCACCAGCTGCTTCGATATCCTTCTTTACTTTCTCGGCATCTTCCTTCTTCATTCCTTCCTTTAGCATTTTAGGAGCTGCATCTACCAGGTCCTTGGCTTCTTTCAAACCAAGACCCAATACTTCCTTAACAATCTTGATAACGGCAATCTTCTGTGCGCCGGCATCCTTTAGTTCAACATTGAAGGTCGTCTTCTCTTCCCCTGCTGCAGCGCCTGCTGCTGCCGGAGCCGCTACTGCGACAGCCGCAGCTGAGACACCGAACTTCTTCTCCAATAGCTTCACAAGCTCGTTTAGGTCCAATACGGACATAGTCTCAATCGGTTCTACAATCGACTTGAACTTTGCCGGTACTTCTACTTTTGTTTCTTCCATAATGTTAAATTAAATTATTAATTTAAGTCCGTAAAGTCATCAAGTCTGTAAAGTCTTTAAAGTAACCGAGAACCGGCCTTATAGACCTTACGACTTTATGGACCTTAGACTGTTTTTTTCTTAGCGACCGCATCCAACGCCATCACCAAACCTTGGATTGGCGAATTGATAAGATTGACGAACTGCGCTCGGAGAGTCTGCATTGACGGAATCATGGCCAAAGCCTTCATCTCATCAATACTCATAAACTTTCCTTCGAAAACTCCACCCTGAATCGAGACTTTGTTATCGAATTTCTTCTGATAAACAAAGGATTCTCTGGCTGGGGCAAGAATGTCATCGCTGTAAGCGATTCCAAGCTCACCTGCCATTGTCGGCAATGTACCGGCAATTCCAGCTTCATTGAGTGCTTTCTTTGTAAGCGACTTCTTGGCGACATAGTACGAAACTCCTGACGCCTTCAAAGCGCGTCGGAACTCCGTGACATTGGCCACCGTCAAACCGTGAAAGTTTAACAAAGCCAATGACTTTGCGGAAACCACAGTTTTCAATTTACCGAGAACTTCTTTCTTCTTTTCTTTTGATATAGGCATATTTTCAAAAGCTTTTAGCTTTCAGCTTCTAGCTTTTAGTTATATTACGACCTTTAATAAAAGGCAAAGGAGTGACGGAAAACCCGTCAAAACCTGGGCAGAACCTCTTCCCTCGGTAAAACCTCGGGATGTCTGCTGTCTTTGGCCTTATGAGGGACAGTATACTTAAATAGGACCCCCTGTCAACTTACATAGGCCAGACCTATGTAAGTTATCCACACCCTATACGTTACCGTTCAAATACCTCCCCGGGTTGCCATGGTGTGCCAAGTTTAGGCAGGACGTATCTATCCAAGCCGATATAACCGGCGACTTTCCAGGCCATCAAAATACCTAGGCCCAAAACGAAAAGTGTTGGATTCGTACTGACCGTACCTGCAAGTAGATAATTGAGATTCATTAAAACACCAAAAAAGGCCGCGATGCCTGTGAGAAACCCAAGAATCAAAGCAATGCCCACCAAAAGCTCTCCCCATGCGACCGCGTAGCTCCACGCTACCGGGTATGAAAGAACTGCTGATTTCAAAAAAGTTGCGTACCAACCCTGCACATCAGGATGAAGCCCTGCGGTTTTTGCCAAAGCACCATTGAGAAACCCCGTGATAGCCACTCCGGCCTGATCTCCAGTCCATGCGGGATTTCCTATCTTACCCCATCCTGCCACAAGCCACTCCCAACCGACGTAAAGGCGTATGATGAGCCAGAGCCACGAGCTACCGGTACTTCCGAAAAACCATCGGGCAATCGGAGGGTCACTAAACGTTCGAACGTTAGACATAACTTTTAAAATTAGAAAATAATTAGCAAAATTATAGCACAACCCTCCCCGCCAAATTCATACCTGGTTCACAACAGTCAGACTAACCCTGATTAGTATGACTGTTGTGAACTCTACGGAATATCCAAATTCTGGCCGTTATCGTGAACGGAAACGTCAGGCAAAATAGTCACTGCTGCAGAAGAATCGGCTGAAATACCTATGTCATTACCCGACACCTCGGTACCGGAAATAACTACTGGCTCAGTCGGGAAACTGACATAAATTCCTGTTCCCTCCGAAAAGCCTGAAACAGACCCGCCCGTAATCGTGACTTCACCTCCACCGATATAAATACCGTTTGCTTCTCCGTTTTGGACCACAGTATTTACGATCGTAGAGTTTGAGTCATAAAGTCCCAAAGCATCTCTGGACACATCTTTGATTGTGGAACTCGAAATGTTCAGTGTCGAATCATAAACCCCGATTCCATCAGCTCTTATATTACTCACGGTTGTATCTGTTATAACCATACTACTGTCATACACTCCTATACCATCCCTACTATACACGTTATTTATAGTCGAATCCTCTATGACAGCGCTACTGTCATACACCCCTATCCCGTCCCCACTATACACGTTATTTACAGTCAAATCCGTGATGACAGCGCTACTGTCATACACCCCTATGCCACCCCCACCCTGAACTTTATCAATTGTACTTGATGATATATTTAAACTACTGCCCCCATAAATCCCTATAGCATCCGAATCAAGAATGTCGGTGATTGTCGTGGAAAAAATTGTAATATTGCTATTTTCATACAATTGAACAGCTTCCCTTGTGGTACTAGCAAAACTTGAATTACTTACAATTGCAGTACTCCTTTCTTTTACTTCAAGACCATAATTATTTTCTAAGAATTGTGTATTACTTATCTCGACTTTTGAACTACTTTTCACCTGGACACCATTTATATTTTTAATCTGCGCGAAATCAATAGTACTGGTAGCTCCGACTCCGCCTACAAAACGAATGCGCCCAACTTGCTCTCCAGAAAATGCTTCAAATACCACATTGTCTTCTGACGTGCCCAATACTTTCATTTCTCCAATAACTTTCAACTCCGTCTGACCAGAATCCGATTCCAAAAACTTAATCACGACTCCGGGTTCGATAGTAAGCGTACTCGACGCCATAACGGTCGTTGATGTAGAAATGAAATAACCGTCCAATGCCGTCAAAGTTAAATCCGAATTAATATCCTGACCTTTGTTTATAAGATAACTAACACTATTTTTCGCGCCTGGAGTTCCATCTATCTCATTACCCTCTGTATCTGTACCGTTCTTCATAAAATCCCTGTTTGTGCCCCAATTGCTTACATTGGCACCAGACTCGTTTGAGCTGTAACGCTCCATAGATTTTTTGACAGTTGAACCGTTTGTACCCTGAGCCCAGGTCGCACCTGAAATAATTGGGGTCGAGTCTAAAGTTGTCGATGCGTAGGAAAGAATTATCTCCTCTCCTCCATTACCAAGAGCCCATTGCGAAGCCCCATTTCCATATGTATCAATCTGCGCATTAATATCAAGAGAATTGGCCCGTCTTTCCAAAACTCTGTACTCGTTTGGTGCCATAGTTCCGGAGAGTACGATATATGGTGTATCGTCTCTCGAAGTAAGCGCCCATTGCGACAAATCGATAGTGTGTTCTGTGTTATTTTTTAATTCCATCCACTCATCATTTGACGAAGCGACAGTCCCCATCCATGCAATTTCGTTTATTGCTATCGGAATAGTCGCAACAGAAATTATTTTAGCGCTGACTGGACTGGTAGTCGCAGTATTTTTCGCTAATAACTTGAAAGAGTAATCTGAAAAATCCGTTACCGACACATCAAGTGATGTATCTGTGGTAGTGGAAATAACTCCATTTTTGTTTACCTCATAATATTCCGCCCCACTGACCGCTGACCATGCAAAATGAACAGTGGTAGTCGCGAGGAGACAGCCATCCGTCGCAAGTGAATAATCACACTGAGACACGGTTATACTTGGGGCCGACAGTGACGATTCGGACTTAGGTACCAATATTTTCGATGAGTCACCCGCGTCTACGAGCTCCTTTTGAACTTCCCCGCCACCGTATCCGGGCGACAAACCGATATAAATTATTTTAGGGCCGAAATCATTTTCAGTATTCTCGCTCCCCGACACCGCGTCAGTCTGAGACGATGAGACCAGGCCTTCTGCCTGTGATTTACCATCAATAACACTTTTAATCTCCGCGACTTTATCCTCGGCCATCGCGAGCATCCTTGCGATTGACTGCAGGGTTTGATCGTCGACTCCTTCTGACACCCCGGACGAAACGGAAACACCTTCCCCCAAAATTTGCGGCAAATTTTGGGGGCCGCCATTCCCCTGTTTTCCCCCCATTTCTCCCCCTTGATTCCCATTTGCCAGCACCACTGATGCCATATTGTTATTAGCCATATTATTTCCCCCACCAACCAACGATTTCACAGCCGAATATGCGGAAAAAATAACATCCGCAGTCATACTCGCGGTAGTCTTTGCGACCGAAACTCCCGTTTGATATGTCCAAACTGTCGCAGTGAAAGTCGTCTGAGCGACAGCATTACCCAACGCAGAAACTGCTCCCACAGCAGATGTTCCGATTTTTACAACAAAGACACCTGTGTTGTGAGTAACAACCACTGTAGCCACAATTCCCGCCTTCGCCTTTTCAGCAACAGGATCCGCTACTGCAAGCACTGCTCCCGTTACCTTATGAGCGACTGTCAGTTCCGGAGCATCAATACACGCTTCGTTTTCCTTTTGCGCATCATTTGTCTTTAACTTGTCGAGCGACCATTCGATATCAGAAATAATCTTTGCAGGCTTATATTTCAAATATATATCGGAAAAACTATGCCCCAAAATACTGTCTCCCTCCTTAAGTTCAATATCTGTATTTGGTGGCATAATTCCAAAAAAAGGCATGCTCCCGACAAGTCCGGCAATAACCTTGTCGGTTTTAGAGGTTAGATATTTTCCATCACCGGAAACATGATTGGAGGGGGTCGCAACACCATACACACCGATTGATTCCTTCGGAACTCCCCCATCCTTATTCGCAACCTTATCGTAAAAACTATTGGCATAAAAATTGCCCTGTGAATGGGCAACTAAAAGCAGTTTTTGAGTTGTAACTTTTTCGCTCGCCTCTTTGAGCATCTCGATAAGGTCATAGTCATCTATTGGCACACCTTCTTCCACTTTTTGCTTAAATGCCTTCAGCCCATCACCAAATCCGGCAAAATGAGTGGCGTTGAGAAGATACTGGTAAATAATTTCTTGGTTTCCATGAGAAAAACCGAGCTTTTTTTGCAACTCGATCATATTCGTCTGTGCCTCTCCTTCATCGGTAAATATACCGTTAATTGTTGCAACCGTATAACCATCTCCTGAACATACCTTATTAACCGCAAAAGTTAAGTTGGGAACAAAAATAAATCCGAGAATTAAAAATACTACTACTTTTATCATCTGTTCTTGTTATTCCTTGCCCAGACTTAAATTCAAAACTAATCTGGTAAATCAGACAAATCTAAATCGCAACCATTACCGCGGGGAGAGGTGTAACTTCCCAAATATTTATAAAAATTAGACTGATCACTTTTTCTTTGTTCAGTATTTAGCTGTTGTTTTTTAACAAAATTCTCATTACTGGTTGTTTCTTCAACAAACTTCTCGATATCTGAACGAGAAGAAATACTCCAAATGCAGTGATTTGCCCTGTCTCCACTTTCTACCGATGCCGTCACAGTCTCCATATTCACAATCGGTAAAGTCATTTGCATTTGCAAAACAAGGGCATACTGCAAAAGCACCGCACGGGTTTTGGCTGAATTAGGGTACTCCTTGAAGACCGCCAGCTCGACATCATCGCGGATGCCATTATTATTAGCATCAACCCCCCGTACTGTTCTGTCTGCCTCTACCCCAGGATCAGGTGGTAAATTCTTACCCAATACGTCATCCAACGTCAATTTCGTCGCGTGAATCTTTGCCACCTGTACAGCGGTTTTTTCCTTTTCTCCCAGCACAAACATCCTTACCGCCACCAACACAACAAAAGCGACTACAATCGTCGCCCCTGCCCATTTCAAAATCTTTATAATCACAAAGTAATTATCCAACACTTTCACCCTCCCTGAAAGTTCTCCTCCCCCTCCCCACTGTGGATAACTTACATAGGTCTGGCCTATGTAAGTTATCCACAGGCGTGATAAAATTAAGGAATGAGTCGGAAAATTAAGTTCGCTACAGATGAGTACTATCACCTGTATAGTCGCGGGACCGACAAAAGGGAAATATTTTGTGACAATTATGACTACGATCGATTTTTGAAATTTCTGTACCTTGCGAACACTTCTGCTCCGGTTAATTTGCGAGATTCGCTTTTAAATGCTTTTAACACAAAACATGATGATACCCTAGTTGATATCGGTGCATACTGCTTGATGCCAAACCACTTTCACATACTGGTCAGAGAGCACACCGAGAATGGAATAAGTAATTTCATGAAAAAACTACTTACTTCCCACTCAACTTTCTTCAATAAAAAATACAAAAGAACGGGAGCACTTTTTGAGAGCAGATTTAAGGCCAGGTTAGCAGACTCCGATGAATATCTAAAATACTTATTTGCATACATTCACCTCAATCCGGTAAAGCTAATCGAGCCAAAGTGGAAGGATGATGGCATTTGTGACCCCGAAAAAGCATTAACCTATCTTAGGGGATATACTCATTCAAGCTACATCGACTATATAGAAGCAACTCGTTCAAGAAGAGAACAGAAAATTCTTAATAAAATAGTTTTTCCAGACTATTTTGAGGAATCTGGTGACTTTGGGAAAATGGTTAATGACTGGCTTACGTACAAGGAACTGTAACCTGTGGATAACTTACATAGGCCAGACCTATGTAAGTTATCCACCAAAAAGAGGGCGGATGCCCTCTTTTTGGTTGGTTAGAATATCCTATTGCTGGCACTTCTAGGGAACAAGAACCGCTCCACTTCTCTCATTTGTCGCAGAGACATTTCTTGAGCCGGCAATTTCAACTTGGTAAAAACCAATTGCGACCAGGACAGACATGCCTAGTGAGACCATGCCGACAAATCCGAACAAAAAGTGGAAAAGATCCTTGCTATATGACATAGAATCAAACTTTAGTTTGTTGCTGTCTTCAATTTCTCCTGAAGCTGTTGCAATAATTTCAGACTGTCATTAAGTTGTTTTGCAATATCATCAGTAGCGCTTGTCGAGCTTGTCTGGACTGAAGTCGAGGTGGTCGTGGACGAAACTGATACAATACCCGAACCTAGCTCTGTGAGCTTTGCCCTTGTAGCTGGTCCGACAGAGCCGTACCCCGCATCACCTGGCTTGGCAATCTTGTGTTTGACCTGGAACTTCTGAACAGCCTTCTTTGTCGCCGAACCGAAATATGATGACTCCTTACCTGGTGATCCTGCACCGGAGGAAGAAACCTTTGTTTCAGGGTCAGCGTTGAGCATTTCCTGCAACTTTTTCACATCTGTACTTGTCACACCAGTTGAAAGAGGTTTCTTGAATGAATAGCTTGGGAACGTGACAGAAGCAACCGTGGCCTGAACCGCAGGAACAGCCGTGACTGCAGGGGCAATGACTATAGTTGTCTGTACGGTCGGTACCGGCTGAACGGTGTTTGGAGGAGTTATAAAATTATATCCTCCACCACCCCCACCACCTCCGCCCCCTGGAGCACCGTTACCGGCCGCTGCAGATGCACTATTTGTGGCAGTTCCTGTACAAGTACTGGAGCTTGGTGTCACCGTCACGGTAACAGCAGAACCTGACGCGGATGAAAGCGTAAGCGTAGATACTCCTCCGGAACATTGGTTACCAGTAATATTCGAGGCCGACGCATCATTAGAAAGAACCTGACCGGTTGCCGAAGAAACAGCAATGACGGAACCCGGCAACAATACTACGGAGAAACTTGAAGCCCCTACTGTGACAGATTGAACGACTGCACTCGTACCCGAAACCGTGAGCGAATAACTTCCGACGGTTAGCGTTGTTGCCGTTGTAAGAGTAACATCAGTCGCCCCCGCAAAACTGGCAAGCGGTAAGGCGAGCGACATTGCGATAGTTAATAATTGTTTTTTCATGTAAGCCTTTTAAGCGATTAAGCTGATTAATAAAGGCTTTACTTATTTACAAGAACCAGCTTGCCAAATAGCAAAGATGCCAGTGTGTCCATTGTTTGAAGTCGTGGTTGCAATATCGTCAGCGTTTACATACATTCGATACATGTTTCCATCGGTTGCTTCTAGCTGAATACACCCTCCAACTCTTGTTCCGCTTGAAAATGCAGCAATTGTAGTCGTAGCTGAACCATCCGCACTCAATTCAAGAGTGGTTGGCGTGGTCGTGCCTGCACCAATTTTACCTACTGTACCAAAATTACCTGTCGAAGCTGTAGTTGTAGCCAAACCGTTAACTGAGGAGTTGCCCGTGACTGCCAAAGTGCTGTAGGCGGTTACCGCTCCGCCCAATAGGGCGGTCGACGAAGCTTGAAACTGACCACTTGTGGTGGTAATGCCCGCCACTGTCAGCGCTCCCGATGCAGTAATAGCCCCGGTCAATGTACTTGCACCGGTAACGGCCAACGTACCATCGGTACTGATATTTGTACTAATCGTGGTCGATGCTACCGCAATTGACGCCACAAAAGCCACTGATAGTGTTACAGAAACAATGCTCGAGAAAAGATTTTTCTTACTAAAAAACTCTTTCATAATTAATAAATTATAATAATGTTGGAGAAAGTGATCGACAAAATCACTACTTCACTTAGAAGTATACGCTCATTGGAAGTCCTCAACAAATGAAAAGCCTGTGGATAACTCCTAAAAAGAGAAAAAGTTGCAAAAATACCGAGGTTCAACCTTTTTTCCGATTTAAGGTTGAACCTCGGTATCATACTACCTGGAGAGTGCGTCGAGCTCAGACTGAATTGAAGCCTGTAATTGTTGATTACCTTGCAATTTTGCTTCGGATACAGCTTTTGAATAATAAATATTTGCGTATAACTTGTCCCCCGCAGTCTTATAGTAACGAGCGGCTGAAATCATCAGATCTATAGCTTTTGGGTTACTGTCGATACCTTTTAACAAAACAGGTAAGGCTTTCTCACGTTTTTCTGTATAGACAGTATCGTAAAGTGCAAACAAATTTTTATAAGCATCTGTATAATCCGGCTTTAGTTCTATGACTTTCAACCAGTTTTTCTCGGCTAGGGGGTAATTTTTGACATAAAACTGATACAAATCGGCTAGATTATTGAACGGAATATAATCCTTTGGCCATAAAATAGCGACATAATCAAGAATCTCTATTGAGGCCTTGTAATCCCTGAGTGTCTTCTTGTATATGGCCAGTTGTAACCATCCCCCCTCATTTTGTGGGTTTGTCTTCAATTCTTTTATCAAGAACTGAACATTTTCAGTCAAAATCTTCATAAAAGCAGGTTCCAGATTGCCATAATCAACAACTGGCACCTCTACCTCCGGAGGTACAAGGCTCTGTTGAGAGCTTTTTTGACTACTATCCTCTACCTTAACGGTATAACCTTCACCTTTACCTGTTTTGTCTACCTGAACCTCCTTGTTCGAAATCGAGTTCTCCGTTTCTGATTTATTATCCAGTGGTAAAACATCCGGCCGACTAAGGTCTCGGTAAATATAAAAAACAACAAAAATAATGAAAACAATGACTACTGTCAGCGACACAACATTTCTTTTGGAGTTTAGCATAGTGGCCATTGTACAAAAATTTGTTTGGGTAGGCAAGAAAAGTATGCGAATGGCCTTAGCGAACCCGCCCAAACGACGGCTATTCGTCCAGACACGTCATTCGGACGGGTCGTTCAGTCGGGCGAGTAGGCACACACGAATATACAACAAAAAAAAGGTCGAACCTTTTACCGATCCAAGGTTCGACCTTGTTTTTTGCAAAGCAAAACCCCCCGATTTGCATCGGGGGGTTTGCCAGCTTATCCTATCCGCCTTAGGCAGACGAGACCACAAGAAGCTTAGTTGTTTTGTCCGCGACCCTGGTTGATTCCGTTTGAAGGAAGACCTGGGATGGCGTAACCGTTTGTCCAGTCGACACTTGCTGTCGATGAGGTAGTAGTAGTACTAAGTGGTGACCACAAGAAACTGTTTAGAGCACTGTTTCCTGCTGAATCGCCAGCTGTAGGACCTCCTTGACCAGTAGTAGTGGTTGTCGAAGTAAGAGTGGTCATGAAGTAGGTGTTGTTTACCAATGGGTAAGCAGTATCACCCTTCAATGTTGTAACTACAGATGAACCTGTCGTTACACCCGTGACCGTTCCGCGAACTTCGAAGTACATTGTGCTACCGGCGGTAATCTTAATAGTTGTGGTAGCAGCTCCACTTGTCTGAGGATAAATAGCGATGTTTGGACTAGCGACGCGAGTACTGGTATCAATACTTGTCGCCATTAATTGACCTCCTGTACTCATTCCTGAGACACCTGAACCACTGAAGCCTGAATTATCGAATGCGAAGATATTAACAGTAGTTACGTTCGTTATCGTCGAAGTTGCAATGTTAATTATGAACTTAGCGATACCGATATCTCCCTTACTGTCAGCTGTTACGCTGAAGCGGAGAAGCTTACCGTCAAGAGCTGTACCTGTCGTAATAGGGACAAGAGCAACTGTTGGATAAGACTTGAATACTCTTAAGCCAGTACTTGCTATTGAAGTACTACCTGTTGAGTTGACGCGAACACCTGAACCAACACCTGTACCGTAGGTACCGGTTGAGTCATTGTTATCAATATCAACATTGATCAAATGACCTGAAGGAACTGGGGTTGTGGCATCTCCACCGATTGCTAACAAGTCAACCTTAATGGTCAACACTTTCTCTGTACCGCGAGTCAAAAGTACCGGAGTAGTTAGAGTTGTCGTGGCGATTGTGGCACCTCCGTTGAATGAAGCAAAACCAACTTCAGTGTTGCCATCAAAGATGTGCGCCACTGAAAGATCTGCTGATGAACTTGAGGCGGTATTGGTCAACTTAAGAACCATTCTTGTCAAGTTAACACTGTCGTTAACTGCCTTGAATTGGTATGCGCCGACAGCAACACCAGAGGTGTTAGCGGAAACAACCTTGTAGGATGTTCCTGAATTGTCGCCTGCCACTGTAAGCGAAGCTGCACCAACAGTCATATAGGCGCCAACTGAGCTACCTGTAGCTGTAACTGACTGTGTTGATGTCTGACCTGTGACCACAAAGACTGATGAGTCTACAGTGCGGGCAGCTGTCATTTCCCATCGTCCAACAAGAGCAGTAGATGCACCTGACACGTTACACTTGACTGAAAGTGTCTTGACAGTTCCCTTTGGAATTGTCAATGACTGGTCAAGAGTAAAGGTGTAGTTGGCTGGACTTGCTGCAGTGGTCGGGTTGACAGGGTTTGAACCTGTCGTGAGGTTAGCTGCACCGTCGTAAATACGACATGAGCTAACATCATTTCCGTTACCGGCTGAGTATGTCCATGTAGCAGGAATTGTCGCAATTCTTATGTCTTCACCTGATTGTGTAGCATCAAGCTGAATGTTTGTGAACACATAGTCAGATGTACCAGCAACAACTGTCTGAGCTGCCGGATTGTTTGAAGCGGCAACTGCAAGGTTGGCTGTACGAACGGTCATCGTGTTCATTGAGAACACAGCGTTGGATAGAGTCAAAGAATTACCAGTGATCTGGCCCTTAACTGTGGACCAGTCTGAAGACGGTGTCGTAGAAGCATTGATTGTTGAGCCGTTTGTGTAAGTGGTCGGCAATTTACCAACCAAAGTATAAGTACCTTTACCGACAGGGTAAGTAACAGTGTCGGTGAATGTAACTTTCTGGTCAGTACCTGAAACTAATGTAGCATCCTTAGGACCGGCTACCACTGCACCATTCTTGTCCGTAAGAGAAACACTCAAGAGTGTTCCTAGACCTGCGGCAGAAGAGGTGAAGTGAATGATAGTCTGCTGGACTGAAACCGGTTCGCCCTTGATGTCTGTCTCGTAGGCACCGAGGATCTGGTTCGGAACATTGATTGCAATGTTCGTAGCAGGAGCAGCTGTCGTGGATTTGCCGATGGTCGTAACTGTACCGGCGCTAATCGTCACGATTGAACCTGCGTAGAACGGACTTCCTGTCGTGAACTTCGAGCGTGAAGTTGCTGTCAAAGTTGACGGGGCAACAGTTGAAGTTCCAGCGCCAAGAATTCCGAAGTTGTAAGTGTTTCCTGAAAGATAGAGGTCTGAAGCATCGTAGATGTCAAACTCTACAGTTCGGTTTGACGAACTTGAACCAACCAAGTCTCCTGTTACGTACAAATCCTTTGAGAAGCCCTTCTGAACGACAACGCCGTTCGGGAAGAGAGTCGTATAGTACTTGCCGTCAGCTGAAACAATTGTTGGGTATGAAGTCCCGTCAAGAACAGTCTTGACGTTCGTGATATCACCTGAACCCGCTGAACCAACTTGATTCCATCGGATTGACCATAGTGTTACGTCCTCGGCTGAACCTGCTGTAACCTTGATGCCTGTGAACTTGAGACCTGTGTCTCCAATATTCTTGGTCAAAGCTGAGCTTGGGTCAAACTGTGATACGTATAGGTCTGCAGTTCCAAGAGTCAACGTTTCGTTGACAGTCTGAGCTGCACCTGTGATAGGAAGTGAACCAGTGACCGTGGCTGAAGTGTTTACTCCAACGACTGTCAAACTGGCGACCTGGCCACCGTAGCCACCGGCTGTGGTTTCCATATTACCGGCAACAGTGAGTGTTCGTGAAGTTCCTCTTGAAACTACGAATGGCTCACCGAGGGTTGTCTGATGATTTGAGTTGAAGGTCTTTGAAGTTCCGATCTGAAGACCGTTCTCATCCAAGAGAACGATACTTGAGAAGGCTGCATCTGTTGCAAGACCTGTTCTCTGAACTGTCAAAGAGTTTACTGTAACATCACCATCGCTACCTGCTGTCAAAGTTAGCTTCGTGAAAGGTACTCGTGAAGCTTTCCATGGAGCGATTGTAACTGCTGGCTGGGTCGGGCTTGAAACTGTCAAACCTGTTCCAGATGGAGCAGTCGGTGTTGGTGTAGTCGTGGTAGTAGTCGTGGTTGTGGTTGTACTACCAGTTGTAGTGGTAGTAGTTGTTGAACCTGCATTGAGCTTAGCTCGTGTAAGAGGTCCGACATAACCAGTTCCTGAAACTCCATTCTTCTTCTGGTACTTGATTACTGCCGCTTTCGTGGCAGGACCGAAGGTTGAAGTCTCGTAGCCAGGAGCACCGGCTGATGAGCCAGATGCCACTTGGGTGTCTGTACTTGAGTTAAGAACCTTTTGAAGATTCATAACATCAGTGCCTTTACTTCCGACCGAAAGGTCTGAAGAGAAAGTGACACCGGCTGTCGAAGTTCCGCCTTGAACTGCGGCAAGCTTCGCCTGAAGTGAAGTAATAGTTGCTAGCAAACTGTTGATTTGTGCTGTCAAGTCTGAAACGGAGTCAGCTTTTACGGTGACCGCAAAAGCGAAACTTAACGCCAACGTGGCGCCGATCAAACCTGCAACAAATTGCTTTGTTTTAGATTTTTTCAATTGATACATAAAATATCTTGATAATTAAATTTCTCTTTATCGAATTTTTAACGAATAAAGCTAATAATTTCGAAAAGAAAAATTGCTGAGTAAATTCTTTTTTCGGTTTCGACGTAAAACCGGAAGAGTCCACTCGTTTATTGCAATGCAATTACCGACAGCTTAATTGCTGTGGCAATCACGATTCTCTACTAATCTCATGAATCCCATAAATCGACACAGGACCCGCAAGTTTAGTTAGTAAGGTTTAGTCTGAAATGCTGAAAATAAACTGGAGTATTACAGACAAGGATTTCGGTAAATATTTAGATCGCTTTTTGATAATGTCAACGAGCCTATTCGTACAGACTTTTGCAAAACGCATTACCAAGGAAACAAATAATTTGTGCCCTTGGAAGAAAGGTTTAGCCGAGCTACAAAACGATTGCAACCCAGTAACATTTTCGTACCTCAGGCAATTATATCCTTGTTGAGATTTACCTGCAAAAGTTTGTGTGGATAACTCCAAAATTGGCCTTGTTATTCGGGCTAGTTTTGAGCTTTCGCCATGAGTGTATCCAACCTGGCCATTATTACAAAATAGGCACAAAAAGTCAACAAAAGGGCTAATGGGGGCTACATCTCGGCAAATACCCTAAAAACACCTTAAAAATCGAAAATTAACAAAAAACTGAGAAATAACCGACTAGTCTATATATAGTAACTTTTGGCACAGCTTATAAGACAAAAAACTACTGTCTTAGCCTGTTGAGCAGACAGAGTTTCTGTCCTTTAAATATGAGGCAAGAGACGGTAGTACTGCAAAAATTTAAGACAGGCGCTGTTATATTTTTCGTGCCAATGAGTAGCGACTCCAACGCCTTTCCCCCTCTTTATTAAGGACACCAGACTTAACCAATCGGAGAAGTTCTCTCTGAATAGTCTTCTCGCTACAACCCTTGATAACAGGAGAAAAATCCTTAATCGTAAGGTTATTTCTTGTTTGAAGGATTTCAAGTATTTTATTTTCTCTATCAAACTTTGAAGAATCTGAAATGCGCTTTTCACCGACAACGGCAGGACCACGACCGGAGATTAAAAAAGTTCCCGGTCTAGACTGACGAACCTGTCCTTTAACAGCCGTGTTCGTGTCCTTAAAACCGGAAGTCAAATCGGTCCACTCATTGATGGAAGGGTGAGTCGAAATTTTGTCCTTTTCTGGCGAGGATATTTTCGCAGGAAAATCTCCGCGCTCCGAAACGGCAAATTGATCACGTGGAATTGCAAAAAAATCATCCTGAAGAACTCCCCGGCCACCTGAATATTTGGAATTGGAGTTGGGACTAAAACTTACAGTCTCAGCAAGAGATTCAAGCTCTTTCTTTAAAATACTATAATTCATCCCTGAAATATTTCCGGCCAGATACAGCACGTCCAAGTATGAGAGAATCTCGAGAATATCAGATGCTGTTTTAGCAAAAACTTCGGAGCGCTTTGAGGAAAAATTCTTCAGGGACAAAATACCGGATACAATATTCAGTCCGGTCTCTCGTAGTCTCCATTTTATCGGCTCACTGTCCGATAGAAAATTGGTAATCAAATAGATGGCGGTAGACACCTTCTCAAACTTCCTATAAAGGAACAGCAGAAAGTTGTCCTTTTCAAATACGTTAAAAACAATGGCCTTTGTGATGTCCGAGAGCTGTCCTATTGTGTTTTCTATGTCTTTTTTGTTGTCCATTAGTCTTTTATCTGTCCTTTAAGATTTTAGGGACAAACTTTTCGTAAACGACATTTGAATCAAAACCTTTAAAGACAACTATAATCTTGGTCTTTTAAAATGTAAAGAGGGTTGGCTGGTGCCATACGAAAATGCAAAGCCCGGGAGGTATACGAACGTCTACAAAAGCCTCTGTGATACCGCCACATATTTCGTATTATTTCGTATGTTCGTTAATTCGTATTTTCGTATAATTAAATGTTATTATGTATGCATATTTTCCTTTTAATCCCATGGGTAAAAAAACAAAATCAGTGGATTCGGAAGAGTCCGTACAGACAAAAAAATTATTTAAAGGTGTACGAGAGGAAACAAAAAGAGGTATTTTCTCAATTATTTTTTTTGTTATATCAGCGCTTCTTATTTTGGCCTCATTAAATCTAGCGGGCTTTGTCGGGGCAACAGTCTACAGTTGGTTCGATCTACTATTAGGAGTCGGCTATTATCTGCTTCCGATTGTTTTCGCGATGCTTGGCATCACATTCATTCGTACTGACGACCAACAGTTCCCCGCCATCAAGATTGCAGGTTCACTCATATTCGTACTCGCAGGCCTGGGACTTATCGATGTTGTCGCAGTAAACGAAGGGGGTCTTGTGGGACATCTTGTCGGGACACCTCTAGTAAAACTTTTCGACGCCTATGCGAGCGTAATAGTTCTCGGCGCCCTTTTTGTGATATCGGTTCTTATAATATTTGAAACAAAAATTTCTTTCGCACCGATTTCAAAATGGATTAAGAGCCTGAGATCCGGAAAGGAAAAAACATCCGACTCTGAGGACGAGAAAGAATATGATGTGCAGGAGGACACGTCCGAGGAAGCCGACGAAGAAAGTGAAGAGGAAAAAGAAAAGAGCAACGACAAAAAGGAATCTCAAAAATCAGAAAAAACTAAGGCCTTACCTATCCAGGCAAACGAAATTGACGCACTCGCAATCAACAAAAAAACTCAACCTTTTTCTTTTAAAAACATCGGGAAAGCCTTCACTCCTCCCCCACTCACTCTTCTTGAGAGAGACAAGGGGAAACCTGTTGTCGGGGATATCAACGCCAACAAGAATATAATCAAAAGAACGCTCGCCAATTTCGGTATCAACGTAGAGATGGATGAGATATCCATCGGACCGTCAGTCACGCGCTATGCTTTAAAGCCGGCCGAGGGAGTCAAACTATCCAGAATCGTCGCACTTCAAAACGATCTATCACTGGCACTTGCTGCCCACCCGCTTCGTATTGAAGCTCCTATCCCGGGAAAATCACTTGTGGGCATCGAAATACCGAACACGACCAAATCCACTGTCGGACTTGCGACGCTCCTATCTGCGGAAGAATATCAGAGTTCAGAAAAACCCCTTCTCGTATCACTTGGCAAAGGCATTTCTGGCAAATCACATTTTGCCAACCTTGCGAAAATGCCTCACCTTCTTATTGCCGGTACTACAGGCTCAGGAAAATCAGTGACCATTCACACAATCATCACATCCCTTTTGTTCAGGAACTCAGTAGAAAACCTTAAGTTCATAATGATTGACCCGAAGCGAGTCGAACTTACTCTTTATAACAAAATCCCCCACCTACTCACGCCCGTAATAACGGAAGCCAAGAAGGCCATCCTTGCGCTCAAATGGGCGGCTAAGGAAATGGATAGACGCTACGACATACTGGAATCCGAATCGGTTCGTGACATAGAGTCGTACCACAAGACGGTATTGGAACCTGAACTTAAGAAACTCGAGAAAAAATCTCCGGAGGAACGCGAGGCTGACGGCAAAATCCCGGAACTTATGCCTTATATCGTGATCGTCATCGACGAACTTGCGGATATTATGTCCACCTATCCCCGCGAACTTGAATCCGCAATCGTCAGACTAGCCCAAATGAGTCGCGCCGTCGGTATTCACCTCATTCTTAGTACGCAAAGACCTTCGGTAAACGTCATTACAGGTCTCATCAAGGCAAACATCCCTGGAAGAATCGCCTTGCAGGTATCGTCCCAAATAGACTCCCGCACGATTCTTGATACCGGAGGTGCGGAAAAACTATTAGGTGCAGGAGACATGCTCTTCCTTGGAAGTGAGATGTCTAAGCCACAGCGTATTCAATCCGCATACATAAGCGAATCCGAACTCAAAAAAGTCGTAAATTATCTCAGAGAAAATTACGACGGTGGTATTCCATCAGAATTGAATCTGACACCGGAAGCCGTGGCAGATAAAAATGCGATTTTTGAATCAAGCTTTGGAGATGACGAGGAAATAGATGACGACCTTTATGAACAAGCCAAAGACGAGGTAATGAAGGCTGGGAAGGCTTCAACTTCCTACATTCAGCGCAAGCTTCGTGTCGGATACGCCCGAGCGGCTCGGCTCATGGACGTGCTGGAAGAACGCGGAGTTATCGGACCCGCTGACGGAGCGAAACCTCGTGAGGTAATGGGCGGTGGAAGCGAAATCGAAGCCCAGCCAGAACAAGAAGAGCCTGTGCAACCTCAGCCATAGGCTACTCTTCCCCCACCGAACTACTTAAATGGAACGTAACGCAAAATTATTCCTCGGGCTAGCGATTGCAATCTTAATTGCTCTGACAATAGGAATATATGCATATATTCAGTCAAGGCAATATTTGCATGGTCCTGAAATTACCATTACCTCACCCGTAAATGGGTCTCTCGTAACCGAAAACCCGGTAATAATTGAGGGTACAGCAGAAAATATCGCCTTTATAACCCTAAACGATGGGGCTATATTCGTCGACAAAAAGGGTGTTTTTAGTGAGAAATTGCTCCTCCTCCCTGGCTATAATATACTTACGATTAAGGCGGAGGACAGGTTCGGAAAGAAAACACAAAAGACGTTGGAGTTGGTGTACAAAAAACAAGGGGGAAACACCTCAGCGAGTTCTACCCCACTAACAAATTAATTAAAGAAAATGAACAAAGAATCGTGGCCATACTGGATGAGAGGAGCCGTACTATTTTCAGTATTGAGTTTTCTTGCAAGCATTCTCATTCTATTAATGATAAGCGGGACTGTGAAAGATCCCCACCTTGGAAAATTTTTTGGTGACTTATTTGGCCTAATAATTGTATCCTTCTCCCCATTTACAATGTTTTTGGGAATGAGAGATTCAGTACCAAGTTTTCAAGAAATCTTCCGTGAAGGAATATCCTTAATTTTAATAACGGCACTCGCATACTTTTTAATTGGCGCTCTTCTAGGCTGGCTCTACGGCAAATTAAAAAGATATAAAAAATTATCAACGTAACAGTGTCATGTTCCTCCTTCCTAAAGGAGGTGGCCGAATCGGCTCGCCCGCCTAAATTTTGCAAAACAAAACTTTGGCGGGCGAGGACAGAGGATTTAAATCCCTCACCGCAAGCGGTCCCCTCCCTTTAGGAAAGGGAGAATTATAAATGAAACTTTATTAACTTTAAAAACTAATTTTATGGCCTTCGGAAAACCAAAAAAGGAAAAAGAATTGAAGACAACAAGCTCAAGCATTGAGGACACTTTAAACGCCATCAAAACAAAATTCGGCGAGGACTCGATAATGAAGCTCGGAGAGAAGCCTCACGTGGATATCAATGCTGTCTCGACTGGCTCGATCGGTCTCGACTCAGCACTCGGTGTCGGAGGTCTCCCCCGCGGACGCATCATCGAAATATTCGGACCTGAATCATCTGGCAAAACAACTCTCTGTCTTCATGTCATTGCAGAGGCACAAAAGAAAGGCGGTATTTGCGCTTTCATTGATGCCGAACACGCAATGGACCCAGAATATTCCAAACGACTTGGAGTAAAAATTGACGAGCTTCTCATATCCCAACCGGACACAGGAGAGCAGGCGCTGGAAATCGTAGAATCGCTTGTAAGAAGCGGAAAGATAGACGTGATAGTTATCGACTCAGTGGCAGCCCTGACCCCCAAGGACGAGATTGAGGGCGATATGGGACAGTCCCACGTCGGAAAGCAGGCACGCCTTATGTCGCAGGCTCTTCGAAAGCTCACGGCCATTGTCGCCAAGTCGAAGACCATCGTCATCTTCATCAACCAAATCCGTATGCAAATCGGTGTGATGTTTGGAAACCCTGAGACAACTCCAGGGGGCAAAGCCCTTAAGTTCTACACATCTGTACGTCTCGATATCCGCCGAATTGCTCAAATCAAAAAAGGTGAAGAAATTATGGGAGGACGCATCCGTGTGAAAGTGGTCAAGAACAAAGTGGCCGCTCCGTTCAAGCAAACAGAGTTCGACCTTATGTACAACGAGGGTATTTCCCGTGAAGGTGAAATCATTGCTCTCGGAGAAAAAATGGGCCTTGTAAAAAAAGTTGGCCAGTCATATGAGTATGTACCGGTAGATAAAAAGGGAGAAAAGGGTGAAAAAGGGATAAAGGGAGAAACCGTCAAATTGGGCCGTGGCTATGATGCTACCCGCCAATTCCTAAAGGAAAACAAAAAAGTTGCTGACGAGGTACTCAAAGAAATCAAGAAACGTCTAAAAGATGGCGACACATCAGGCAACGCTGGCGCAGGTGAAAGTGCCGGTGAAGATGGCGCTGAATAACTTATGACTGACAACTGAATCACTGAATTACTTTTTCTTTATGTTATCGGTTATTCAGTTATAAGTAATTTGTCATTCCGTAATTTTAGATTTGCCTTTCGGCCTTCTCTCGGCTAGAATGTCCCCTATTATTGTTTAGGTGTTATAAACCCATGTCTCTATTGGAATACAACGAAGTAAAAGAGCGAAAGTACATCATTTACGAGAACGAGCCATATGAAGTTTTGACGTCCCACGTTTTCCGCAAACAACAGCGAAAACCCGTCAACGCCACCAAATTGAAGAACCTTATTACCGGCTCGGTGAAAGAAATCTCTTTTCACGTATCAGAAAAGGTGGAGGAAGCGGAGATTGACTCACGAGACGCAAAATTCCTTTACAGCAATCGTGGCGAGTTCTGGTTCTCAGACCCTGCTGACCCAACAAAACGCTATGCCATGAAAGAAGAACTTGTCGGACCACAAGGGAAATTTCTAAAACCAAACACGGTAGTGAAAATCCTGTCTTTTCAGGAACGCCATGTCGGTTTCAAACTCCCAGTCAAGGTTGAGCTCAAAGTGACTGAGGCGGTGGATGCCGTCAAAGGCAACACAGTTCAGGGCGGGACAAAGACCGTCACACTCGAAACCGGAGCGACAGTAAACGTCCCGATGTTCATCAATCAAGGAGAAATGATCCGTATCAATACGGAAACTGGAGAGTATGTGGAGAGGGTGAACTAGTTGGCAGATTTAAGATTAAAGATTTAAATAACAAAAAACTCCCGAGGATTATCCTCGGGAGTTTTTTGTTTTAAATTATCGAGAAACGAATGGCAAGAGTCCCATAAACCGCGCACGTTTGACCGCCTCGGCAAGCTTACGCTGGTTCTTGGCAGTTACGCCTGTCTTCTTACGAGAAAGCATACGAGAGTGAGGATTAAGGAACTTCTTAAGAAGCTCTACATCCTTGTAGTCTATAAACTTGATATTATTTTGTGAAAAGTAACACTGTTTTGTCATATAATTAATGTTTAAAAAGGTATATCTTCCGGGTTAATTTCGTCTGTTGGATACTCGATACCTCCAGCCGGCTCTGCGGGACCTGAAGAAGCTTTGGATTCTGACTTCGGACCACTAAAAGCTCCACTTCCCCCACCTGCCCCAGCCTTAGGACCAAACTGCACTCGATCGGCGACAATTTCTGTTCGATACTTCTTCTCTCCGTTTGATTTATCATCCCAACTTCTTGTCTGTATTCTACCTTCTATCAACACTGACTGTCCTTTCTTCAAATACTGTCCCGCTGTTTCCGCTTGTCTTCCGAATACCACTATGTTGTGAAAATCTGCCTGCTCTTTCTTATTGCCCTCTTTATCTTTAAAAACTCGATTAGTCGCTACACTGAAACTGCAAACTTGTATCCCGGATGGAAGCGCCCGCATTTCCGGGTCGCGTGTCAAATTTCCTATGATAATTGCTTTATTGAGATACATGCTTTTATTCTACTATAAGTGAGTCAATTGTCTTATCCATCTCAGCTTCTGACATTGGGCTTTTCACTGGGGCGTCTTTTACAACATCAATTCCGGGAATAGGCTTCTCCTCTGTGCGGAATGTCGGTGGCTTGATGACAGCAAGAGTACTTTCACGAACCGTCTTTACTATCAAAAATCGAAGGACGTTGTCATTTCTCTCCAAAATCTTCTTTGCGGTATCGATGGATGCAGGATCCATTTCAAACTTAACCCAACCAAAATAAGCCGTATCGAATCGGAGATGGCGAGGACCAATTACCTTGGTCATCATGTACGAGAGAGGTCTCAACTTAGGAAACTCTTCCGAGATAAATACCGCACCATTCTTCTCCAACACGTCTTTAATAATCGTTACTTCCGCAGAAAGCTTCTCTTCCGGTATGGAAGACACAAGATGAAAACCGATTTCGTAAATACGGTTCTCTGCCTGTTCATTACTATCGTTTAAAGTCATGAGGAGCATACTAACACGGTGCCACAGCCAAATCAAGGGTTTGACACTAATAAATAGATTATTCCTAATTTAGAGCTAAAAACAGTTTATTCGGAAGAAAGACTGAAAAAATCCTTGGCATTTTGCACAAGTTGTCTCCTGACGATTTCAAAATTTTCTCCCCTTATCTCAGCTATCTTTTTTACCACTTCCCTCACATGCATTGGCTCATTTCTCTTTCCCCTAAATGGTGCCGGGGTCACATAGGGACAATCTGTCTCCGACATAATCCTGTTTAGAGGGACATTTTTCACCACCTCGTCATAATTTCTGGCAAAAGTGATAACACCGGTAAATGAAAGATTAAACCCGGCATCCAAAATCTCTTTCGCCTCATCCCAATTTCCGGCAAAGAAATGAAAGTCGCCCTTCACCTTGGCTTCAGACTTTAAAATCGCCAGCGCATCGCGGTATGCGGATTTGTCTGAACCATTTCTTACATGAAGCATTAGAGGTTTTCCTGATTCATTTGCAACATTAATTTGCGTAGAAAAAGCCTCGCGTTGTTTTCTTTCACTTTCAAGTTCCAACCGGTAGTAATCCAAACCACACTCCCCTATACCGACAACTTTCGGGTGCTTAGCCATATCTAGATAAGCTTTTTCGTCAAACACTTCTCCTCGACTCGTGAACTCCTTTCCGCCTTCTCCTAGCTCCTTTTCATCATGAAAAGATTTGTCGGTATGAACAGGATGAAGACCAATAATGGCATAAACACCCTTTTCGTATTTTTCCGCCATTTCTATGGCCTTCTTTGAAGTATCTACTTGGGTCCCAACATTTATCACATAAACACCGTTGTCCAAAGCACGTTTTATCGTCTCCTCTCTATCAGCGTCAAAAGCAACAAAATTGACGTGGGAATGTACGTCTATGTAATCAAACATGATTGAGAAATTATATCACGACCCTCGACCCTAGAAACTTTTTCGCCTTTGGGCGACCACCTCCTCGGGATACCATTTCTTGCGCAATTCACCCGCAAGATAAAAAGAGCCTGTGACCAAAATACAATCTTCATTTTCGGATTTTACCCTAGCCTTATCATATGCATCCGTCGGATCGAGGAGAATCTCCACAGTGGCTCCGGGTTTAAGATGGGGCTTTAGCTCCGTCATTAAACGAGCAGGAGGTGCAGGCTTTCTATCCATAGAAAGAAATCTGGTAAGAAAAACTTTATCGGCAAGCGGTACGATTTGCGTAAGAATGTCCTCACTGTCTTTGTTGTTTGCAATCGCAAGAATTAAAAACAGCTTTTTATATTTTTGTTTCCTAAGCAACGCAACTGTATGTGCGACCTTGGAACGATTATGCGCACCATCAATTATTACTAGCGGTTTCTTCTGCATTATCTCAAACCGCGCAGGTAATTTTGTGTAACCTAAGCCTTGTTGAATAAAAACATCTGAAACACCGATGGACCGCAAAATTGTTTCCGCAAGTACCGCGTTGGAATCGTCGCCCACCTTCGGAGAAACCTCCTCACATGAAGCACCTTCCTTGAGACAAACCTCTCTAAACATCTTTCTCAATGGTTGGCGCGGTTCGGCAGTAAAAAACGTTGAGCCTTTCTTAATTATTCCCGCCTTGTCCAAAGCTATCTTATTCAACGTTTTACCCAAAATCTCAATGTGGTCATAATCAATACAAGTGATGGCGCTAGCCACTGGAGCCGGGATAATATTGGTGGCGTCATACCTTCCCCCACAGCCGACTTCAAGCACTGCCCACTCGCATTTTTTTTTCTTGAAATAGGCAAAAGCCATTGCAAGGTAGATTTCAAAATATGACGGACGACCGAACTCACCTGAAATATATGCCTTATCGATGAAAGGTTTTATCTCCTCGAAAATATCTGCAAACTCGTCAGGAGAAATATACAAATCATTTACCTGAATTTTCTCCAGAGGACTTACCACATAAGGCGAGGTGAAAAGACCACAGGATTTTCCGGAAGCCACCAGACCGTTGTGAACCATTGTTGCCACAGTTCCCTTTCCAGAGGTGCCGGTAATATGAACAAACTTAAAACCTCTCTCCGGATTTCCAAGCAAATCCAAAAAATATCTCATTCTTTTGAGAAATATTTCCGGGTGAGGCTTGGCGGTGCCAGACATATAGTCGTCAAACAAAGGCAGGTTTCCCAGACTGTCTATATATTCAACGGCTGTCTTGAAACGTAAAAAACTTTTATCCATATAATGCGGACAGAGTATCACAGAAGGCGAAACAGTAATAACTTGACGAAAACTTCTTTTGTGATTAAATCATCGGCAGTACTGTCGAATGAACCTCGAAACGAAACAACCCCTGACAAGGGAAATCACAGAAAAATTATGAATGGAATCCTAGACGCAAGAATTGTGCACCTCATTGTCGATGCGCTCACACCTGGAATCCAGGCCACATTGGCACTCTACAACCGGAAATACTTCCACCTTGTTGTCTTGAATCCCCACGAAGAAGGTGACGTGTTTTTCAATGCACCTATCGCTGGCCCGGTGACTGAATACCCGAAACCCTACGACGAAATCGCCATGCTAAAGGCTACTGTGTCCAGACGCACAAAAATGGACACGATCGACCTCCTGACAAGCGAACCTGCCCTGCTTGTTGAAGAGGATGTCATCTTCCAAGGCGGTGTGTACTATCGTGGCATACCAATCGGAGGAAGCGGCGCGCCCGCTCCAGAAGATCACGCAATCTGCGTTTCGGTAGGTGCGCATTTGACCTCCTACTGTCAGATGGCGGTTCAGGAAATGCAAGCCACCGCTCAAAAAGGCGGCCATTTCAAGATTCCCGCCATAGTACCCAAAGTGTTTTCCTAAAGGCCCGCTCCCAAATCAATCAGATTCGGGAGTTTTTTTATTTGTTAATCTTTTCTGGGAAACAACGGGGCATCCGGCATTTTGTTTTCCTGCAACAATTGATTGATTTTTTCAGCAGTTTCCGGCATAAAAGGCTTGAGCAATGCGACAATTCCATTTAATTCCATTAACAGAAACATAATGCTCTGCGAGCCTTTCGTCAGATTATCTTTAATAAGCTTGAATGGCTGTTCTTGTTGTATACGCAGATCAAGCCCTGAGATTTTCTCCCAAATACAATTCGTAGCTTCTTGAATGTTATAAGTTTCCAAAGCATCGCCAAAACGCCTTTTAAATTTCATTTCGGAGGTGATGTCCATTTCAAATTCAATATCCCACTTCAATATGTCACCGTAGGATATTCCGTTCGCTGATGACATCTTAAGTATTCTGCTCACCAAATTACCTAACCCATTTGCCAAGTTTGCATTGTAAACCTCCTTAAACTTCTCCATCGTAAAATCACTGTCCTCAAAAGGATGAATGTGTCGCGCCAAATAATAACGCAAAGCGTCAGTGCCATATTCGTTCACAATCGCAATCGGGTCCACGACATTACCCAAGGACTTCGACATTTTTTCTCCTCCGCTTGTGATAAAACCATGTATGACAATCTGCTTTGAGGGCGCGATGCCGACAGACATAAGCATTGCTTGCCACATCACCGCTTGCTGACGGACTTGGTCCTTGCCGGCAAATTGGACCACAGGCCACCATTTATTAAACTTCTCCATGTCGGTGGGCCAACCAATAGCCGAAATATAGTTCACAAACGCATCAAACCACACATACATCACGTGTTTATCGTCATTTGGTACAGGAACACCCCAAGGCATTTTGTCCTTTAACCGCGACACACTGAAATCCTCGAGACCTTTTTCCTTTATAAGCGATCTGATTTCATTTAACCTAAAATCGGGAACAACAAACTCACCTGACTCAAAAAGCTTCGAAAGTTTTTCTGTATACTTCGACAGCTTGAAAAAGTAATTTTCCTCCTCGATAATTTCCAGTTCCAAATTTGGATGTATAGCACACTTCCCTTCTGACAATTCAGAATCGGTTTTTTCAAGCTCGCAACCCACACAATACTTAATTTTGTAATTCTTTTTGTAAATATCACCCGCATCAAAACATTTCTTCCAGAACTCCTGGGCCGAATGCACATGATGTTTATCGGTAGTGCGAATGAAATTAACATCCTCGCAAATTCCCAATTTGGGTAAAAGTTTCTTATATTTCTCCGCGTACTCGTCGGTATATGCCTGTGGTGTAATACCTTGCTCCACGGCCTTACGATAGACTTTCACTCCATGTTCGTCCGTACCTGTGTTGAAAAACACATCAAAACCCGTCAACTTTTTATATCGAGCAATTATATCGGCCTGCACAATTTCAAGTGCAAACCCGATATGGGGGTCAGCGTTTACGTATGGAATTGTAGTAGTTATATAGAATGACTTCATGTTATATATTTGCCCCTGCCTTACTCTTCTGCAAGTCGTTGAAATATTCCATAATCATAGTTGCAACGGGGACCGACAACAGCAATCCCAAAAAACCTGCAAGCTTAAACCCAACTATCAAAGCCAGTATTACCAAAATCGGAGGAATCCCGACGATTTTTTTCACAACAAGCGGATAAATAAGGTTATTTTCCAATTGGTGAATGATGAGATAGATACCTGCCACAGCAAGAGCCGTACCGATGCTCCCATCGATATATGAGGCGGAAATTGCGGGGATGGCCGCGATTATCGGTCCGAAAAGAGGGATAATCTCAAGCACGGCAGCAAGCGAGGCGAGCAACATCGGATTGCCCACATGAAGTGCCGGGCCGAAAATCATCAGTACAAGATAGACAAAAAGACCTATGACCACAGCCAAAATCAACTGCCCTTGCATCCAAAGTCCAATCTTGTGTTGTACCCTCTTCCACAGGCCAATAATATATTTTTCATGCTTAGCCGGTGTTACAAATTGTAAAAATGCGGAAACTCCGTCTTCCTGTACGGCAAGATAAAAAGAAAGAACGAGAATAAGAATGGAACTAAGCACACCTCCGAATATCAAACTCAGAGTTTCGATAAACCCTTGGGACACACTTGAGATTGCGACTCTGACATTGGAAATAATACTTGAAAGTGAGGTGCTGGATTTGAACTCAGCCACAGCCTGCTTTGATTGAGTAATATTCTCCGACAATGTTTGGACGGCCATCTGTGACTCTGCCACTGAATCTTTTTGCAATGGGTCCCAGATGGAAATGGACTCTAGATATCTCGGCGCTGTCGAAAGAAAATTAGACGCATCGTTTAGAAGCACTGGCAGGAAAAAATAAAATATACCAAAAATAATTCCGGCAACAGCCAAATAGATACTCAATACTGCCGGCAACCTACCGATTCGATACTTAGCGAACCATCTTGTGAACGGCTCCATTGATGATGCGATAACAACAGACGCAAGCACAACCAACAACAAATCCCGAATATAAAACAAAAAGACAAAAAGAATCACAAGAAAAATCCCTCGGATTATTGAGCCGGACTTGACCGTAATATGTATTTCTTTGTTTGGACCATCCATCCCGCTATGTTAGCACCAAAAAATGGTCCCGTGAAGCTAAAGTTTCAGCAAATCCGAAAACTCTTTTTTATCCTTAAACGGCCCGATTAGGGCGAGATTTAATTTGTCTGACGTGAAAAGCTCACCTGCAAGTTTTTGAATATCGGCAACCGTGACCGCCTCGATTTCCTTCACGACTTGCTCAGCCTTTTTCAATGGCTTGCGTAACACCTCTTGGAAACCGACAAACTGCGCAAGTTCATCCGAAGATTCCAGACCAAGATAGAGATTACCTATGAGAAAATCCTTTGCTTTGCGCAATTCTTCTTTCGGAACTGGCTTAGATACCAGAGATTTCAATTCGGCTAAGATTGCCTCGATAGCAACCGGAACCTTTGCCGTATCGACTCCTGCACAAACCTGAAAGACTCCGTGGTCGGTATACAAATCGGGGCTGGCAGAAACGTAGTAGCATAACCCGAGTTCATCACGCATTTTTACAAAAAGTCTCGAGCTCATTCCCCCGCTCAATACCGCGCTCAGTACCCGCAAAATAGGGGCTTTGGCATCATAGGTACTGAAAGCACGAACACCGAGCACAAGATGCGCTTGATCAGTCTGCTTGAAAGAAATGACCGAAGCTGGAGCTTTCTGATTTTCAGCAACAGCTTCCTTAACCGGCTTTCTGGAAACCGGCATTGATTTGAAAAGCGAATTGACTTGTTTCTCAATTTTCGCTTCATCAAATGCTCCCGAAACAATCACCACTGTCGCCTCCCCCACGTAGTGACTCTCGCGGTATTTAAATACATGTTCACGCATCAGATCAGTCACACTTTCTTTAGAGCCCGCAATATTCCATCCGGCAGGCTGAGTTCCGTACAAAAGTTCCATAAATAAATCTTGCACGTGACGCATCGGCTCGTCTTCATACATATTTATCTCCTGAATAATTACTCCTTTCTCCTTGGCAAGTTCGGCTTCTGGAAGACTCGGATTTAAATACATATCGGAAATAATATCTATGATAGTGGAAGTCTTATCTTTATGAGCCTTCGCATAATAGCCTGTGTATTCCTGACTGGTGAAGGCGTTGTATTGGGCACCCAAAGCATCGAGCTCAAGAGAGATATCGATTGGGCGGGGCCGTTTACTCGTCCCTTTAAAAACCATATGTTCAAGAAAATGCGAAACTCCCGAAAGATTTTTCGTCTCATATTTTGAACCTGCTTCTACCAACACCATAAATGTGGCCGTCGGACTATCCGGCATTGGGATGGTAATGAAGCGGACACCATTTTTTAGAATTTTTTTATTATATTTCATAAGGGTCTGATTCCTCCTTTATAAAAGGAGGTGTTTTAGTTTGATAAAACGGAGGATTTAAATCCCTCCCCCGCGTCAGAATGCGGTACCCGCCCGAACGCCCGCCTGAATGTAGTCGGGCAGGTGCCGTTTCGGTACGGGCGGGCTCCCTTTATCAAAGGGAGAATAAAGTTGCCTTCGAATGATACCAACGACAGAGAATAAAGGCAAAAGAAAAGTCCGTCTGAATATTGACGGACTAACGCGGAACGAAAGAACAAATTATACCCCGTTCTGCACGAGTACTTTGGGGTTTGCCGGCATAAGGACATCAACACGAGGAGCACAGAGCAAAAAGGTGTCGCCTTGGGGTACAAGCGCCACAGGGCAACCCTGGAACACTTCGGGAATGACGATGCAATGCTCTCGACAAACTTTAATGTGTTTGAGCGCAAAAATCAGAAGATGTCTCGGAGACACAGGTTTCAGAGATTTGACACTCCTGGCCCCAATGCCGGGAATCTTCTCTCCCACCAAGTGAAAATCGCATTGCACCTGAGAAACGAAATCACTTCCGACCACGAACGTTCGCAAAGCACTGTTGGGACAAGCAATCCGATATTTCCGTAAAATCAGAGCGCCATCGGATTCTCCTCTGTAGTGAACAGGAAATGGTCCGAACACATTGAATTTCAGGGGTTCAGGCCATAAGATCCTCAAATATTTCCTCATAACTTCCTTTGGGGTTTTCAACGAACTAATTTATCACCGATACTTCTTCACCGCACATTTGGCAAAGAAGAAACTCTGGAGTGTTTCCAGAGCTTATTCTTGGGATCGTATTGTTGTCAGACAATCTCAAAAATCAGCTCTGGAAAAGCTTAGAAGAATGACTGAGACGACTGAAGTTGTTCTCCTGTACATAAAGCTTATGCTACATCTTTGAAAAAAGATGTCAAATCCCTATACGACGTTACGACAAAGGCAGACTTATCTATCCCGCCTTTGCCTTTCCGCATACAAACTGTGAACTTTTAACCTAGTCGGTCAACAACTTTTGGCCATTTACGCAAAGGCTCATTCACAAGTAAGCCGATAGTTTTTTCAACTGAATTTCCCCTTCTTCGCAAAGTCAAAAAGGTATCTATTCCATCACGGATAAGAGTACGATACTCGGTGACAAATACTTTTTCCATAGACTTCTGTACCAACTCTGTTTTTTCCGACCCCAACTCGGAAAGAAGCATCTTCATGAGTTCCGGTTTTGTATCTGCGTAGTAATCATACAAACCTCCATCCTTTTCCGATCGAGTGAGGGTCTTATATACATTATCTTCGTTCCGTGAAAATTTGGCGGGCTCCTCCTTGAGCACCGGGTTTTTGAATGTCCTCAGTGGAATAGTTTTAAGATACGCGAAAATTTCATCCCTGGCACTTTCCTCAATTGATTCCCTTTTGTAACGCAACCACCGGAGAAGCGAGCTTGCCCGCTCGGTATCATCTTTCGCTTCTAAGACAGGGAGAAGCGGGACCTCCTTTGACTTGTTTTGGAAAGGACGCTTTTTGATGTCTTCATTACCCGACAATGGTTCGCCACGCGACCATCTTTCAAGCACGGAAACCTCCGGAACATCGTCCTGTATCGCACTTTGAAAGAGACGTTTTACAGCGTGTTGCTCTTCATGTATATGCGTTGTCTCGTCTGGTACCCCTTTTACGTTCTCAGCAATAAGGCACCCTCTCAACTCTTGCTGTCGGGCTGTCCCCAGGCTCACGCCACCACTTTTATCAGCATCGAGGATGTCTTCTTGAGTAACCTCGTCGCGTTTTAAAAATTTTTGCCTGTAAATATATGCATAATCTCTCTCGTCATAACAGCGGGTGTAAAGCGTTATCGGACCAGCAATGATTTCAACCCTGCCAAGAGGAGCTTTACCGAAGAGAGACTCAAATAAATGGGCATCATCGGGATATGATTCCCGCATTTCTTTTACGGCATCGTGCTTCTCATGAAACGCACGCACAACGTCTCTTGTCGCCGATACCTGTTCGTGAGTCAAGCCATATTGTTTTTTGAACGGCTCGACAAAAGTCATGATGGCTTCTTCGGAGAGATCGGGGCCCTTTCTGATCTCGGAAATAATGCGCTCTTGCATGAGTGCTATTCCCTCTTTCTGAGCTGTCAGTTTTTCCTTAAAGACACGCAAGGCATTCTGCCTCTCTACACCTCTAAGAGCTCGGACTTTTTCAAGTTCGAGAGTAGGATTGAATTCTCCCTCAACAGGAAGACCTTCAGGCTCACCGGCTCGGTGATCCGGCAGAGATTCACCGCCTTTCTTTTCTTCGATTCCCTCCGCCACTTCAGCCTCATAGTCGCCGATCTCATCGGAAAGTGGAGGTACATCGAACGATTGGTGCATCTTCATAGAATAGACAAGCAGACACTTACATCACGCGATTAATCTGGTTTTTAGAAATTCCGCAAGCTCCTGTAGAGCAACACGATCCTGCTTTCCCGTATCGCGGTCGCGGACGGTGACCGATTGGTCTTTTTCCACGGTGTCAAAATCAACCGTCACGCAATACGGGGTGCCAATTTCATCCTGACGGCGATAGCGTTTGCCGATGTTACCGTTGTCGTCAAATTCACAAGTCATTTCTTTCTTCAACATTTTGTAGACCTCCCTCGCCTTTTCTACGAGATGAGGTTTGTTTTTGAGAAGCGGAAAGACCGCCACCTTTACTGGAGCCAGATGCTTTGCAAGTTTCAATACAACTCGAGTCTCACCACCAATTTCGTCTTCAAAATAAGCATCTGACATTACCGCCAAAAACACCCTTCCAAGACCCATTGAAGTTTCCAAAATCCACGGAATAAATTTCTCCCCCGTTTGAGGATCGGTATAATTCAAATCTACACCAGAATATTTCATATGCTGAGTTAAATCATAGTTGGTACGATCGTGAACTCCTTCAACTTCATCGAAGCCATATGTTGGGAAATTATAGAGGATATCCCACGCATCAGAAGCATAAAAAACTAAATTCTCATGTTGCTTCCATTTTAGATTCTGTTCCCGTATCCCCAAACTGAGATACCAAGCCCAGCGCTCTTTTTTTATATTTTCGTACGCGTCTTTATTTTCGTTAGGTCGAACAAAAAACTGTGTATCGGCCTGTTCAAATTCCCTAACTCGAAAAAGAAAATTCCGTGGTGATATTTCGTTTCTAAACGCCTTGCCAATCTGTGCGACGCCGAAGGGTATCTTCACCCGTGTCGTATCGATTATATTTTTATAATTCAAATATATTCCCTGGCAAGCTTCACCCGGCAAATACACAGGACTTTCTCCCGCATTGGTAAAATCGCCCAGATTAGATTTAACGAGGAGGTTGAAAGCTCGAACAGGCGTAAAATCTTTACTTCCGCATTTTATGCATTTAATTTTGGATTTGTTGTCTGTGAAAAGAGTGTTGAGTTCGACTTCCGTCATCTTCTCATCCGCAACGACGCCAATCTTTTCGAGTTCTTTATCAACTCTAATTCTGGTATTGCACTTCCTACACTCGGAAAGTGGATCGGAAAAACCTTTGGTGTGCCCCGATGCTTCCCAAACTCGAGGGTCTTTAAACATTGCGGAATCAAGTCCAACATAATTTTCCCTCTTGTGTACATTTTCTTTCCACCAAGAAGCCTTTATATTATTTAAAAGTTCAACGCCATACGGTCCAAAATCGTAGAGACCCGCGAGTCCACCATAAATTTCGGAACCTTGATAGACAAACCCGCGTCGCTTACAGAGCGAAACCAACTTTTCCATAATGTCGCTACTTTCGGATTTTGATTTATTCATTGCACATAGCGTTATCCATTTCTATAATCTCTGCCCCTTCAACTTACAACTTATTACTGAATAACCTATCACTGAATGACAAAAATAAAAAGGGGTCTGTAATTCAGTCATTTAGTTATAAGTAATCTGTAATTCAGTTACCTCACCACACTCCCCTGTCCGATTTTCCAACTTATATCCGTACCCAGCTCTGTCGTAAGTGCCTCCCTTGATATTGTCGTCACAGTCTGGTCAGCAAAGTTGTCCTCGCCTTTAGCTGTGGCCTCCGTTATCAAAATCGGAGCGGTCTTCACCTGATTGATACTCGGAGTGAGAGAAACTTGGAAACTGACTTCTCTTGGTGAACTTGAAAAACCCGTTCCGGCTGACAAATCTCCTACGTCCCACACCACCTGCCCTCCAACAGGATTGTACAATATCTTTTCGGAATTTGGCGCTGAGACGGCCAGCCACTTTACATACGATGGCAAGGTGGCGGTGACTTTGACATTGGACAAATCGGTAGACCCGTTCGTCAGTGACCAGACAATCGTATAGCTCGTATCGTTGTCGGCCTTTGGCGGGATCGGCCCTGTATTTACAAAAGGTCCGGAATAATACAGCGAACGTGTAGAAATACCGATACTTGAAGGCACCCGAACTTTTCTGACGACACTGGATGAAACCTCCTGAGAAAGTCCGGCCTCACTCAACCGCTTCCCTGTAATAGTAGCGACCAAAGTCATCTCCGGACTATTTATGGATCTGAGCTCGGATTCAGGCAAAATACCAAGCGAAAAACTTAGTGCAATCTGGTCATCCGGATTAAGCACAGCCAACTGCGACTTCAATGTCTGGTCCCAAATGATTGTTTTATCAAATGATCTGTAAAAACCGTTTGAAAGAGAAACCGATGACTGGTCAAAAATACTTCCAGTAATTTTTACGGCAACTTTAATATCCGTCATCTTCGCGCCAATGTTGTTTGTAAGTCCCAAATCGGCCCGAAGAGTTCTTCCTGCACGTACCGCGTAGATTTCATCCGTATCTCCATCTAGGGCAAAAGTAGTACCGATAAACGGCTTCTTTATGGCAACTGTCTGAGTCGCGGTAAGAAAATTTGTTCCTATCGCGCTGTCGTTTGTAGCGCTTTCCGTTCCAACCGAGAACTTAAACACACGGTCTTCATTGTCTTGTCCGGCTATCGAACCTCTCACTTTCACTACACGTTTTACTCCGGGTTTCAAATCACCTAGCCTCCAATAACTATTACTCCACGACGGCTTCGGATCTGAACCTGAAAAAGTAAACCCGAACGGATAATCAGCTGCCAATGAGAGCTTCTGAATAACCGCACTTGCATTGGAGACAACTGTCACCGTGAACTCGGCCTCTTGATTGGCGTTCAGCTCCTTAACGGAAGTAACTGTCATAGTCACAGGGGAAGAACTCAACGCGACACTGTATACTTTTTTCTTGGGCAAGATGGCGTTCGAACCTTTCACGCGGTATTCAACCGAAATATTCAAATCCTTCACGTCTCCTTCTTGGCCGAATAGAACGGCTTGAACTTTCTTCGTGACACTCCCCCCCTTGATGATTGTGCCCAAATCTTCTCGGTAACGCTTCAATGTCACGGTCATATCCTCAGCCTGCCTCGTGCCCTCGGGATAATCGATTACCAAGTCTGCAGCTTCAAGGTCAGCATTGTTTTGGTTGGTCACTTTTATTTCAAGCGGAAGAATCTCTCCCCCGGCAACGGATACAGGTCCAGTGATGCTTATGTCCACATTGCTTGAAGATATAACATTACCACCGGCAAAAAAAACGTAACCTGCAACAGATACAGAAATAAGGAAAAAAATTACCGAAAAAATAAATAATTTTTTAAGAAATGGCATATGTGGTGTATTATCCTGAAAAACTTTTTTAAAACCGGGGGCTTCGTTGCCCCAATCCTTTCGAACACCTAGGTCGTGCTTCTTAAGACGTGACTGGCTTGAAGTAACAGCAGAAAAATTATTCTCGCGAGAATAGAGACGCTCCTCGAGAGAGTTCATCGGGTCATCGGAATCATCTAATTTCTTCAAATTTGGGAGATCGTCGGATTTCATTAGAATAAGGTCAAATATACCAGAACAACATTATAACACGCTTACAATTGGGTTTCTCTTAACGATTTGTTTATTTCACCTACTACAAGAGGAATAGCCTCATTCAGACCTATCAAAAGTTCTTCGCTCCAATACGGTGACTCGACAAAAGTGAAGGTCTCCGGAGACTGTCCCAGATATCCCAAACTGCCGAGAATCCTCAGGACCAGGATGTACTCAAAATTGCGGACAAGCTCGGCTGAACGCTTTTTGGAAATCGCAAACAAAACCGCTTCTTCGAGATATTGCCACAGACGCTCATTCTTTTCTTCTCCTGATAACAATCTTTCAAGCAAAGAAAATACACGGCCAAAAACAGCTAACATAGTGAAATCCTCTCGAAAAACACTAAACAAATCGTCTTTCTTGACCGCTCCAGTAATCCTCCAGACTTCCTGTCCACGAACTAGCGACAAGTCGACATATGAAAAATCTTGGAGACTGTAGCGGAGTTTGGATTTCAGATATCTCACTCCCTGAGCCGTAGCACGCACCAAACCCAAATCCCTGGTGAAAATACGAAACACTTTGTTTGCTTCTCCTGAAACATGGCTTCCGAGGATAAATCCGGGGGTGTGATAGAGATGGTGGGACATGAGAGTTTAAAGTTTAAAGCGCAAAACTCAAAATTAAAGGAAATTACGCCGCAAGAGATATTTTATCATAAAAAAACCCGCACGAATGGAACGAATTCCGGTTCGATACGGGCGGACCGCCGGCCTGTGCTGGCGGAGTATTGATACTTTTCAATCGAATGCTGTTACCCGCTCACGTCTCACTTCTTGCTCGAATTTTTGGCCAAGAGCAAATGCCTCGGCAAGAGCATCGAGAAAATTCTGGTCGGAAAGTTGATGGGGTGTAAACTCCTGCGTCGAAATGGCCGCGACGAATGTCTCGCTGGACAAAATGTCCTGGCCAACTCGAGACCTTTCGAGCGTCGCGTCTGGGTCACAAGGTTCAACAACAACTGAACCGGCATTCCGATTAACGACAAAACGTACTTTCATAGGACTTCCTCATGTTAAGGGTTTAGTTTCAATTCCAATGAAAGGCTAACAAAATTAGTCTCCAGACACAAGCACCGCATCACAAGGCAATTCCTATGTAGCAGGATTAACTGCCCATATCCATAAGGACTTTAAAAACTGAAGGTAAAGCGTCGACTCCCTGACTTTTCGTAAAATGCCCCTTTCCTCTTTCGAGAGTACCTTTCGCGCCAAGGGCTTTTTGAAACTCCAAACTTTTCACCATCGGAACATACTCATCATTATCAGAAAATATATTCACAAACTTCGAGCAGTGACTTTTGACTTTTTCCATATCGAAAGGCAAAGAAACAAATTCAGAAATCTCAGGGATACCCAAATCACTTGAAAATCCTGCTACAAACACGCACCCGCCCACTCGAGCAGTCTTAGGTAGTTGTGCGAGATATCGAACAATTGCGATACAGCCAAGAGAATGACCGACAAAAAATGTGTCTTTGTTTGGGTGCCCGACAATATTTTTCATTTCAGCAATCCATTCTGAAACCTTTGGTGTGTCCGCATGAGGCATGGTCAATGAATGCACCTCAAAACCACGAGCCTTTAGCTCCCAGGTAAGCCAAGGAAACCAATGGTTATCGGGTTTTCCATCCCAACCATGGATAAGAAATACTCTTTTGGTCATAAAAATACAAATCTATTATTCTCCCTTTTCAAAAGGGAGTGGCTCATTCTTATGAGACGAGGGATTTTGAAATCCTCCGCCTCGATGACTCGGGCACATCGGCAGATGATGTGCACCTGTGGACGGCACCTCCTTTTTCAAAGGAGGAATTAAGATTGCCGAAATTACAGTATACTAAAAATATTGAAACACTGAACCCCTCCGCGTAAGCAAACACGGAGGGGCGAGAAAAACGTAAGGTTAATTCTACATACACAAAAAACCGGTGTACTCAGGATGCTGAAAAGGTGATTCCACGCTCACCCGTGCGTCGTTCTCCGAAAAGGCGACTTATACACTTTTATTCGCGCCCAAATTGCTGGCCGTGGCAAGTTCCGTGCCGGAGCAAACTCCTTTCGTGGGTGCCGGTAGCAAGGTATTGACGGTCGCAAGACTATTTATGCCGACGGAATTCAGGGTCGGCCCGTTTCGCGACGCAGTGTTAGCATTCTCCAGAATCGCGGCCGGAGATGAGGTTGCCTTGATATTTTCGGCGTCTTTGGAGTTAACGCTCGCAAAACTAGGCGACACGTTCGAGTTGATATTTGCGTTGCTGTTGTCCGCCACCAAGGCTGTAGGGGGCGAGACAATGTTGAACGCGGTGGCCGGGACGATCTTGGCCAGGGGCGGAGGCGCCGGAATAAGCAGGCTATTTTCAGTCAGAGTTGTCTGACCCCCTCCCGGATCCGCGAGCGCCGGCGACTCCAGGCCGAACGCGAGCGCCAAAAAGGCGATCGCAACAAACGCGCCACTGAGGCGCCATTTGATTTTGTTCATTGTACCTTTCTCCCACCATAGGTGGGTGTTGTTTTGGGTTTCTGCCCTCCTGTATTCCCCACCACTCGGTCGGGAGACGAAGTCCAACAGCCAACCCGGACTAGCTGCAGGTTTGGAACAAGAGAAAGCCTCCAAACCCAAACCTGCAGCCATTTTTCAACATCCTGACAAAGAGCTCCAAACACACCATTTCAAAATATACACCCACGTAAAAAACTTGCAAGTTTTTGCGCAACCGCTTATCCCCACCACTATTTGTCGAGGAAACTATTTCGAAACCGAGATTTTTAGAGAAAATCCATCCATCAAGACTTCCCCTCCATCTAGAGATGGGCCGTGAGCAATTTTCTTCAGTTGTGTAGCCTTCATCAATTCATTCAGATACTTCTCTATAAACTTTTTTCCTTTCTCATCAGTCTCGACAGTAAGATTAACAACATCGATTGCGTTAAATCCCGAAGTTTTGCGCAGATCCTGAATTGCCCGGACAAGCTCTCGAACATCCCCCTCCTCCTTTAATTCCGGAGTAATAGTCGTGTCTAATTCCACTTCATTCTGAATTGTTGAATCAAAAATTATTTCTTTTACATTTACTTCATCTTTTATCAAATCAGACACTCCGGATTTAAGATTTATGATTTTAGATTTAAGCTTAAGAGAAGAAAGGGGCTGACGAACTTTTATGTTGGCCTTAGCACGTTGCTCCAAAGCAAGCGACACTACTCTCCTCACCTCTTCCATTTCTTCCAATATTTTAAGTTTTTCGCTTTTAGTTTTTACTTTTACCTCCGGCCATTCTTCCAAATGGACACTTTCTTTTTCTCCCCCAATCTCCTTGTATAAAAATTCGGCAAAGAATGGCGCCATAGGAGCCATAAGTTTGGATAACTCACAAAGCACAAACCGTAATGTAGCCAGAGCCTCTTCTCCATCTTGCCCACCATTTTTAATTCGCTCGCGTGAACGTCGAAGATACCACTGTGAAAGATCAGCGATAAAATCTCTGATTGCGCGAGTCGGTTCAAGCAATTTGTAATTATCCAGCCCGCTCGTCACCTCACCAATAAGCTGATTTAATCTAGCAATTATCCAAATGTCCAGAACATGAGAGCTTTTGACATGTGACATTTGACCATTGACCGCAGAAGAAGAATACAGCTGGTAGAAAGCGAGAACGTTCGAGGCAAGATTGAAATATTTCTTTACAATCTCGTCCACGGTCTTCTCGTCAAAGTTCTTCGATTCCCCTGGCTGGTTCACCGAGTACATCCAAAGGCGAAGAGCGTCAGAGCCGTACTTGTTTATCATCTGCCATGGATCCACGACATTTCCGATAGACTTCGACATCTTCTTACCCTGTGCATCCAAAATATGGCCAAGACAAATAACATTTTTGTAGGCAAATCCTTTACCTAAGATATTCCCTATCGCATGAAGTGTGTAGAACCACCCGCGAGTCTGGTCTATCGCCTCTGAGATATAATCGGCGGGAAATCTTTCCTTTTCAACAATTGCCTTGTTCTCGAAAGGATAGTGGTCCTGAGCAAAAGGCATCGCGCCGGAATCAAACCATACATCCACGACCTCTTTTACTCGTTTCATTCTTCCTCCACACTTACAAGGGAACTCTACTTCATCAATCCTCGGGCGGTGAGGATTAAACTCCTTCTCCGTTGAATTGTCGATATATACAAGCTTCGGTACAGCAAAGCCATTGACCAAACCCTTTCTGAAAATACTTTTCATATCATCAATCGGAACGTCCTGAATGTATCTCATCAAAAACGCCAAGGGTCCTTCGTGAGAAACGATAACTACCGTCTCCCCCTTATGTTTCTTTATAATTTCTTTGAAAAAATCCGTTGCCCTATCCTCCACTTGCTTCCAGCTTTCTCCCGTACTTCCTCTAGGCGCCACATAAAAACCTTCATGCGAAAGATTCTTGTATGCTTTCTGTTCCTTGAGCACCCACTCATCGTCAAAACGCTTTTCATCCCAAACACCACTGTCCACCTCTCGCAGACGATTGTCCACCACCACTTCTTTCTTCAGCTTCTTCGCGTATATTCCAGCGGTTTGCTTTGTGCGAAAGACAGGCGAGGCGTATATTGCAGACACCTTTTCCTTTCCGAGAAGCTTCACTCCATTGCGAGCCTGCGATTCTCCCAATTTTGTCAAAGGATAGCCTTCGAAAACACAAGAGAAAACATTCTTTATATTCTTCTCGCTTTCACCGTGACGGACAAGGATAATCTTGGTCAGAACTCCACCAGTACGCGACATGACTTCGGCATACGAGCCCAACACCTCTTTTTTTCCACAGGATTCACAGTTCCACACAGGTAGTGGTGTCCCCCAGTAACGTTCACGAGAAATTGCCCAATCCTTTATCTCACGTAGCCATTCTCCAAAACGCCCGTCTTTAATATGAGCAGGCTCCCAATTGATTTTCTTGTTTTCCTTGACCAGCACATTACGCAACTTGCTCATGGCTAAATACCATGAATCCCTCGCGTAGTAGATAAGCGGGGTATGACAGCGCCAACAGAAAGGATAGCTGTGCTCGTATTTTTCCTTGGCAAAAAGCAATCCCCGGTGCGCCAAATCCTTGATGATATCGACAGCCGTTTCCTCGTCCTTCACAAACTTTCCTGACAAAAATCCGGTTTCTTTCTTGAATGTTCCATCTTCATTTACCAAATGGTATTTTGGCAACCCGACTTTTGTACCCAACTCAAAGTCGTCTGTTCCATACATCACGGCTGTATGCACTATACCCGTACCGTCGGTGGTGGTCACAAAATCCGCTCCGTAGACTTTAAACGCATTTTTCAGTTTTCCCGCCTCGTCTCTTAATTCTCCCTTTCCTAAAGGGAGCACCGAATTCTTATTCGTGGAGGGATTTTTGGTCAAACTATCTCTCAAAAATGTGTAAAGAGGCTCGTATTCCAAACCCACAAGCTTTTCTCCCGTGAACTCCTCGAGAATTTTATATTCCTTCCCTTTCAAAACACTTTCTGTGCGTTCCTTAGCCAAAATAATAACCTCCGCCCCCACTTTCACTTTTACATATTTAATTTTTGCTCCAACAGCAAGCCCGACATTCCCAGGTAACGTCCACGGCGTGGTAGTCCACGCCAATAGATAGGTATTCTCCCCCTTCGTGAATCTTGAATCCTGAATCCTGAATCTGACAGTTAAAGATAAATCTTTAACTGTCTCATACCCCTGTGCCAATTCGTGACTTGAAAGCGCTGTTCCACATCTCGGACACCATGGCACAACCTTGTAATCCTTATACAAAAGTTTCTTCTCGTCGGCACGTTTAAGGATTGACCACAATGATTCGACATAGTTTGCCGAATAGGTGACGTAAGGATTGTTCAAATCAACCCAAAAACCAATACGTTCCGTGAACTTTTTCCATAAATCCACGTACGTCCAAACACTTTCCTTACATTTCTGGTTAAACTTCGCGACACCATAATCTTCAATGTCTTTTTTTGATTTCAATCCAAGCTCTTTTTCCACCGCCAGTTCCACAGGCAATCCGTGTGTATCCCATCCACCTTTTCTGCGTACATGGAAACCCTGCATCGTCTTGTATCGAGGGATAGCATCTTTGAAAGCTCGTGCTTCGAGGTGATGAATCCCGGGTTTTCCGTTCGCCGTGGGAGGACCTTCGTAAAAAACAAACTCGCCTTTTGGTGACGGCTTTTCGAGAGTTTTTTTGAAAATCTGGTTATCCTGCCAGGTCTTCAAAATCAACTCTTCCCTATCGGCTATTGGACTTTTCTTGATATTTTCTTCGGACATATATAAAAAAGCTAGAATATGGCTATTCTAGCATCGTTGAAGCATTTTTGAAATTAAGTCCGAGAAGTAAGCATTACTTCAACTAAGCCTCGGGCCTGGCTCAGGAACTGACACCACGTCATAACTTCGGACAGTAAACTGGCCCGTACCCCTTTCGCCATGCCTTTATAGGCTTGAAGCAAGTCAAAAGCTTCGGAAAGCTTGCCACAAAATGATGCGTAGATGGCGGCATCACCAGAATCCAACCGAGCAGAAAAGTCACCGTCGTCACTTTCGATAAACTTCCTTGCCTGAGCCAGCATCCTTGTATATGTTTCGCGATACTCACCTTCCGACATATTCATAAGCCCTTTGTACAACTCTTTCGAGGTGACAGAGGGGTTCGTCATCGACAGGACATCCAGAATGTTCACAGTTATTTTTCCCTTTCTTGGTTAAACTCCCTACAAACTACACCCAGCACAATATAAGTCAACAAATCAGAGCTTATTTATAAGTGCCTCAACTTCGCACCGCTTTGCATTCAAACCGTCGAATCCTGGGTAGGTCACCCAGTACAAAATTTTGCCAACATAATTTTCCACCGCAGACTGATTACTAGTGGTGGTCGCGGTATTCACTTCGGCACTGAAATCATAGGGGGCTTTTACCATCGGGCCACCACAAGCAACATCGACGTTTCCAATCGCGATTTTGTAAGAATCGTAAAAATACTTTTTAGTTTCTTCCAAATTAAATTTTCCCAAAGCGATTGACTTCCTATATTCATCGACGGTTGCAACGTCCTCCGCAGTTTGCGGAAATGACGGTACCTTATTTTTATCAGCCATATATTCCAAACCTTCTGTCTCTCTTGTATAAATAAACTTGAAAACTTTTTTGTGTTCCTCACGCAGAATGTTTATGCGACTAGCCTTTTCGTCGGCAGAAATAGAAAAAGGTTTTGAAAGCTTTGGGTTGAGCAAGACAATCCTTTGATAACCGTCTTTTTGTAAAGTCCATCCGACAAGCAAAGGTATGACATCATCCACCTCCCTTGTGACCTTTTGTCCAAAATCAATAATACTTGTGGTCACAGAAAGCGCCTCTGGTATTTTGCCTGCCTTTTCCAAAACATACGAACGGAGAAGCAGGAGTCGCCCGATATTACTGACAGACTGATAATTGCACTGTTCAGGTGTCATAATTGCAGAACATTGGAAATATGGCGTAGTGGAAGACAAATCAAAAGCCTTCAGTGCTCCCATATTACGAGAAGTGACAGTATTTGCCGACGCGAGAACAGGAAGGTCTTTAACGATATATCCTTTTCCAAAATATTTTGACAGGAAGGCCGAATCATCTTTAGAAATAGTCTGCCTTGCCGCGATTATCGCTGAAGCGCTATTCTGCTCATCAGGAACCTTCATCCACACAACAGTGAGGTCAGAATCGAATGGCAAAACTGGAGTAGATGAAGCCACGGAGGGTGTTGCTGGAACAGATATTGTCTGACTTTCTGTCGAGAGAGCTGGTGTCTTGACCTTGCTGGAATAGAACCAGACGGCGACTCCGGCAATAACAAGGAAAAAGGCGATGACAGAAATTATCAACGTTCTTTTCTTACCGGCCGGGGAAACAAGTAAGGTCTTTAGAAGTGGCACGGAAGAAGATTGTAGTGCCTGTAACGCCTCTACCACATCCGCCTCGCTCCAACCTCCTGGCTTCAAAATAGCGATAATTTGTTCTCTTGGAACATTGTGAGCAAGTTGTTCTTGAACAAATTTAAGGAGTTCGTTATTTATCATATGCTGACAATAATACTACATATGCTCGGGTACTTGTATACCCAGTAACCACAATCCATTCTTCATTGTCGTGGCAAAAGCAGTTGTCAGTGCCACCTTGTATGATGAAGTCTTATCCTCTGCGTTGGCAATCTGATTTTGGGCATAATATCCGTTGAACGCACTGGCCAATTCGGTAAGGTAGGTGGCGATATAATGCGGAGCATACTCCACCCCAGCTCTCTCGACGGTTTCGGGAAAACGAGTAAGCAAACGTTCAAATAAAGATATTTCCAAAGTATCAGCCTCCTTCCCTACATGAGGTTTAATCTTCATTGACTCGGCCTTTTTCAGTACGGACATCGCTCTGACATATGAATACTGCAGGTATGGACCCGAATCTCCTTCAAACGAAATCGATTTATCAAAATCATAAATAATATCGCTTCCTATCGCCTGTTTGAGAATTGAATATTTAATGGCACCTACCGCAACCAACTCCGCGATTTTATTTTTCTCCTTTGTTTCGAGCTCCCTTTCTTCCAATTTCTTATGAACCATTGCCTCCACCGCGGAAATAAGCGACTCTCCCGTAATGACGTTGCCAGTGCGGGAGGACATTTTTCCTGACGCAAGCCGCAGCATTCCGTGCGACAGGTGTTTAGTTTTCTCGGCAATTTCCGGATACATATTCCTAATTGCTGACAAAACCACCTTAAAATATTCATTTTGTTCGTTAGCAGTTACGATTATCGACAAATCAAGTTTGTGTTCCTTAAATTTTCTTGTGTTAAGACCAATTTCCTTAGTTTCATATGTAGGAAATCCCAAAGAATTCACAAAAACCCTGGTATGAAGACCGTGTTTATCTCCCCTGTAAACAATAGCACCGTCGCTTTTTTCAAAAACTCCTTGGCCTAAAAAATCATGTACTATTTTGAGTCCGGCAGGACCGGCCTCACTTTCATAAATATACTCATCAAATTTTGTCCCCAACCTCTTGTATAGCTCTTCGAAATGCTCCAAACTCCATGATCTGCCTTGATCGTAAACTTTCAAAACTTCCGGGTTAGTTTTCTCAAAAAGCTCTTTGTTAATTTTGTCTATTGCAATTTTGGCCTCTGGATCGCTTTCGTAAGCACTAGTACCTTCAACATAAGCTCCCCCTAAAAAAGCCGTCTTCGTTATCAATGTGTCTGAATTTTTTGGAAATTCTTTCTTATTTTTTAAGCAACCCCATACAGACTTAGCAATATGAAGTCCTATATCGCTCGGATAACACATTCTTATAATTCCGGCCCCTGAAAATTCAACCAACCTCGAAACAGATTCTCCTATGGAATTCGCCATCAAATGACCGATGTGAAAAGGCTTAAAAGCATTTGGGTCAGTATACTCCACCATCACTTTTTTCCCAGCCAAAACCTTGTTTTTACCGAAATCCTCTGCCTGACTTAGAACTTCTCCAACATTTTTCTTAAAGAATCCGCTGGCAAGAAAAAAATTAATGAAACCGGCTCCGGCAACTTCCACCTTTTCAACTCCTTCAGGTTTATTTTGCTCGAAAAACTTTACAACCTCGTCCGCAATTTTTCTTGGATTCATTCCGAGTTGCTTCGAATAAACAAGTGCTACATTGGTAGAAAAATCCCCGTGAGAAATCTCATCAGGATGCTCCAAGGAAACCTCGGCAACAGATATGCCTAATTTGTGTAAACTTTCCTGTATTAATTTTTTTATTTCATCTGTAACCATTTGTGTTTAAAATTTCTAATTGTCTAATTTCTAATTCACCTAATAAAAGGTCAAACGGCTAAAACTTAAAATTGGAGATTTCATTAGAAATTAGATGAATTAGGTAATTAGAAATTGTTTCCTACTTCCTCCCTGTACTCCCAAACTGCCCTCCTCCTCTACTCGAATCGGCCAATGTCTCGACTTCAACCATATCAGCGTAAGCAACAGGCAATATCACCAACTGTGCCACCTTATCTCCTTTTTCGAAGGTATAGGGTTTATCGCTTAAGTTTACCAAATGTACATTATATTCCCCACGAAAACCAGCGTCGAACACACCGCCCATCGTATGCAACCCGGCCTTTGAAATACTACCTTTATCCTTCACAATTCCCGCATATCCTTCCGGAAACTCCAAAGCAAAACCGTTATAAAATCGATGGTGTCCGCCTGGTGGAACTGTGATCTCTTCTAGTGAATACAAATCAAGCCCCACATCTCCCGGATGAGCATAACTGGGCAATTTCGCCTCGGGATTGAGCCGTTTTATCTTTACTGTGAGCATTGTCACATTCTAACACAAGCTTGTTCTATGCTCACATACAAAAAATGGTGTGTCTGCCACACCATTAAAACTACTTTGAAAGAACTATTTTAGGAAGTTCGAAAAGTGAATTGATTGTGTATGTAGGATGTTCCGCCTTTTCTTTTGGCACAATCACCTGATGTTTACCGTGTCTTAGAAGGACAGTAGTCATGCCACACAAGTTTCCAAAACGTATCTCGGCATCCACACGGTTGCCCACCACAAACATTCCCGGTGCGAATTCGCTGAATCTCTCTGAAAGAGACTTAAACACCTCAAACTTGTCGTCATTATTTCTTGTGACGTATATCTCACTGAAATAAGAAGCAATGCCTAAGATTCGTATCTTTTCTTTTTGTCTTTCCTCTTCACCGAAGCTTACGAGAATATTCTTCACATCAGGAAGAGAAAGAACTTCATTTGCTCCTGAGACGAGCTTTATGTTTGTTAAAGAATAGTCCGGAGCAACAATTGTACCTGTCGTATCAAGAATCGTGTCGTCTAGGTCGAAAATGATGACTTTCATATGAGCGCGATAATTTCCGCAATTTTCTCGTTGTGACGTACAATTTCCGAAGTTTGATCGGCAACATCCTCGACAATCACTTCCTTTGCCACGGCCTTGAGTTCATCCAAGTCCACCTTAACAGGTTCGGCCATCTCTCTGCGATAACACCCCAAAAGGTATGGTCTAATCGGAGCATTATTCACAATCACACAATCAAACTTATCTCTCCCCACGTATGACAGAACAGTCTTGGCAAACTGAGACGCGGTAAACCCTGGGGTTTCAGCTTTCTTTGTCATGATGTTAACGACAAAGATCAGCTTGCCTTGTGAGTCCGCCAATGCCTCCTTGAAGCCTTCGACAAGGGCATTTGGAATCAATGAGGTATAAAGGTCGCCAGGACAAAGCACTATCTTGTCCGCACGACGGATAGCCTCCCCTGCCTCTTCATAAATCCTAGCGACAGGACGTAGATGAGCAGAGACTATCGTCCTGTTGTCTGACACCGAGCGCGAGTCCACATCGCCTTCCCCACAGATGACTTCGCCATCACTTAGCTTCACACACAAATCCGCGTCATCAAGACTGACAGGAAGCACTCTTCCCTTCACACCGCACCATTTACTTAAGATACCAATAGCTTCATTTATACTTCCTGTAATTTCAGTCAAAGCAGCCAGAAGAATATTGCCCACCGTCGCATCATCGAGCGAGGAACCATTTTTTGGTGAAAAGCGAAAAGCCATAAGCTGTCTGAGCACGGGTTCGGTCTCATCATCCGCAAGTGCCAATATGCCTTGGCGAATATCACCCGGGGGAAGCATCCCCCTCTCGTCGCGAAGTTCGCCCGAGTGTCGCCCGTGGTCAAAAACAGTTTGAACGGTAGTGATATTTGTTCGAAGACGCTTCAAAAAGCGAGCGACACGATATACACCGCCTCCACCCCCAATCAACACTATCGATTCATTTTTATTATTCATAATTTCGACACTTTCTATGTGAGTACTCCACGTATAAGAAAACACAGATTATTCATCCATTGTTACAAAAATATCTTCAGAAATGCTTTTGAAAATTATTTAATCAGCTTCGAAACCCGTTCCCAAATTCGCGCTTGTACTTCATCCAGAGACAAAATCCCTTCTTTTGTCTTGTAATCAATCACTTTCCATTTATATTTTTTGGCAACTTCGAGATAAGCCTTGGCTGCATCTTGTAAATGAGAAAGGTCGGCTTCATGAATATCTCGTTTTGCTCCCTTTGTATAGGCACGTTCACCTTTTTGATCAACAAATTTCTGGCCGACTTCTGGAGGGACATACAATAAAATTGTCAGATCGGGCTTTGGGATACCAAAAATACCGTACTCAAGTTCTTCCAACCATTTCAAAAACTTTTCCCGCTTTGCCTTATTTTTTATCTTTCCCGCTTGATGTCCCATATTGGCAGACACATAACGGTTACTTATCACCGTCTTCCCTTCCGCAAGCCATTTACGAATATCAAAAGATTTTTCATACCTGTCCACAGCATAAAAAAGCGACCCTCGATAAGGTCCAACTTCTTCGGCTGTGCCATACTCACCACGGAGATATCTCTCGGCAAAATATGCAGAGGGTTTTCCATACTGCGGAAAGTCCGCCAACTCAAAAGGAACGCCAAGCAATTTCAATTTCTCAGCCAAAAATTTGGTCTGCGTCGCCTTGCCGGAGCCGTCAGTGCCTTCTATAACAATAAACTTTCCTTTTTTGGCCATGTCCACATTGTACCCGACAAAGAAAAAAGACGCGAGATAGCTCTCGCGCCCACACTAAACACTGGCAAAATAATCAAACGGCTGCGGCTCGTGCCTCGAACATCCTCGCCAACTCTAGAAATCCCGTCAGCGTTTCCTCTCCTTGAGGAATATCCCACGGATACTTGCCCCTTCCATCCCATTCAGGATTAACATTCCGCGACATAAGCATGTGACTCGGCACAGCTTCCCCATTGCTACAGGGTACCGTCGCACCAACGCCTCTAGGGCAAAGATCGAGAATTGCCTCTTTCTCAGAAACCCCCATCTCGGACATTGTTCTGAGCCACACCTCGCCAGATTCAGTGACGGCAACCACCATACCGTTATTCCAGTTCCACTTCCCTAAATCATTTGCGGAGGGGCGGATTGTGTACTGCATTTCACTTCTACGAGCTGGTAGGCCGGTGACGTGAATATAGCCAAACTGCCGAAGCGGTAAACCGACTAGTTTTTTGGGTGTCTCTTTCATTTTGGATTTCTCCGATATGCCTGTTTGTTGTTTGCAAAGAACCTTTCTTTCTTCCCCAAGCTAGGATGACAGAAAAGCGAGAGGGACCAACATCCTCCATAAAAAACATTACACTACCCCTAAAAGTAAATCAAGAAAAAGACGCGAGATAGCTCTCGCGCCCAACACAAATATTCCAGTGGAAGGCTAAGGGCGAAGCTCCTTTAACCTGAGCTCAAGACGAGCGACTTTTTCTTCGTCCACCTTCCACAAAGGATTCAAGCTCGGTCGTGCTTTTTCGAGAGCAATTTGATTCCAAACATTGTTGAATTCAGAAATGTGCACTCCGATAAACTGTGGCACGGGTTTCCTCTTAAAATATCTCGCAAACAAACTTCTACTCCAAAAGCGTAGCTTCATATTCTGTTCCCTTTCTTTTTTTTCGATTTAGGTGGGACCATGACGGAGTACGCCTGTTTTTGTTTGGGGGTCAACTTTTTCCACTCCGCCATAGACGCCTTAAAGGCCCTGGCGAGTGCCGGTGGTAATGTGCATTTCTTCATATTCGTACCTATTGAGAACTCTGGTTAAAAGAGTAATCGAGGAGAGAGGAATAATCAAGAACGCAAAATCTCATTAATCATCTGCGCGATTTTTCTGAAATCTTTTTCCTTCTTTCCACGTGTAGTTTCCGCTGGAGTACCCATACGAATTCCTGACGGGTCAAAAGGACTTCGGGTCTCACTTGGAATAGTGTTCTTGTTGCAAATTATTCCTTCTTTCTCAAGTTTTGCTTCAGCGTCTTTGCCGGAAATACCTTTACCCTCCATCCAGGTGTCTACCAAAACCAAATGCGAATCCGTGCCTCCGGAAATCACATGCCAACCAAGCTTCATCAGCTCATCAGCAAAGGCTTTAGCATTTTTCACAACCTGAGACGCATATTTTTTGAATGCCGGAGTCGCGTCTTCTTTCAAAGCGACTGCGACAGCGGCTATCTGGCTCATGTGCGGACCTCCCTGAAGTCCTGGAAAAATCGCCTTATCGATTAAAGTCGAGATATCTTTTTCACCCAGCATCTTGTCTTTGCGAGAGAAAATTATGGCACTTCTTGGACCGCGCAAGGTTTTGTGAGTCGTCGTCGTCACCACATCCGCATATTCAAACGGTGAGTTGTAAACTCCGCCAGCCACCAATCCCGCAACGTGTGACATATCCACCATAAGCATCGCACTTGAGGCGTCGGCAATTTCGCGAAACTTTTTGAAATCAATCATCCGAGGGTACGCGGTAAATCCAGCCACAATTAGATTTGGTTTTTCTTTAATTGCCAATTCCTTCAGCGAGTCATAATCGAGCACTTCTGTTTTAGGGTCAACACCATACGGGACTTGTTGCCAAGCCTTTCCTGTCATTGAAACTTTCTGTCCATGGGTAAGATGGCCCCCAGCCGTGAGAGTCATACCCATTATCTTTCCGCCCAGTGGCACCAAGGCAAGATAAACGCCGAGGTTTGCCGGTGAACCTGAGTGTGGCTGAACATTGGCGTGCCATTTTTCCGGAGAGAGCTTGAACAACTTCAGCGCTCTTTCTTTTGCCAAATCCTCAAGCTGATCCGTGTAGGTCTGACCTCCGTAATATCTTTTGTGCGGATATCCTTCGGCGTATTTGTTGTCAAAAATAGAACCGAGCGCTTTCAAAACATCTGCAGAGGCATAGTTCTCCGATGGAATGAGATTAATTACTTTCTTCTGCCGAGCAGTTTCAGCCTTTATTAATTTTTCGATTTGTTTGTCCTTCATCGGATTTTAGATTAGAGATTAAAGTAGTAAGATTTAAGCAAGATTAGAGGCAGGGAAAAGATAACTTACTTAAATCTTAAATCTGCCAACTGTTTGGAGCTTACACCATAGTATTCGAATTGTAACATAAACTTAAAACTCATCACTTACCAACAATATTCTCAGGAAACTTGGGATTAAACAACCTTTCACTTCCTTCCAAAAGATACACATCTTTGATTCCGGCTTCGATCATAGAGTTCCAACATGGCTCACAGCACCACCAATGCCCCCAAAGATAGAGATCGGCTCCGGCAATTTCAACCCCTTTTTTTCTAGCCAACCGAACCACCGATGTCTCAGCGTGATTCTTCGATGACGCACAACCTGGACAGAGCCAATATTTTTGGCCCGAAGGTATCTTGAATAATCTCCGGACACACCAACCCGCCCTGTGTAGAGCCAAAAGTTTAGGATTTTTCAATGCGGATTGATTTGCGGCGCGAGCAATCACCACTCCGTCGCGAGCCAACACTGCCCCAGTAGGATGCTGGCGGTCGGTCGACAGTTCCTTACAGGCATCCTCGGCGGCACGCATAAAGCGGTCTTGTCCGGAAACATATTTTATCGTCTTACCCTGTGGAATATAGGGATACTGTATTGCGCTCATGAGGAAATAGTATCATAAATCATATGCCTGTTGGCTTGGTTCGCTCTCTATACTACAATTCATCTACACATGACAAGACTAGATGAAATATACCAGGGACTTCTTCGCGACATTATGACCCGAGGGATAGCGGAGGTAAACGAACGTACCAAACATGAGACCAAAGCTTTGCCTGGCGTTCATTTTACTGTTGACCTTGAAAAGGATGGTTTCCCCTTACTTACACTTCGAAAAATACCGATTCCTATGTTCGTAGCGGAGCAGGTCTGGTTCATCACAGGTGCCAGAAAGCCAGAAATATTCTTGCGTCAATTCACCAAAATCTGGGATATTTTTACCAATCCTGGTGACGTTGTCACTGTCGCCTACGGTTACCGTTGGCGAAAACACTTTGGCCGTGACCAACTTGGTCTTTTGATAAGACTTCTAAAAGAGGACCCCAGCTCACGACACGGAGTCATCATCACATGGGACCCAGCACAAGACGGTCTGGGGGGTGCCATCAAAAAGAATGTCCCTTGCCCTTACACATTTACGGTAAACATTATCGGTGGGCGTCTCAACCTTCACAACGTTGTCCGCTCTAATGATGTTATCCTAGGCTTTCCTTCCGATGTCGCAGGTTTTGCGCTCCTAGCATATATTCTGGCCCAAAAGCTTGGTGTCAGGCCGGGCTTTTACTCTCATTCCATTTCCAATGCTCACGTTTATGATACTCACTACTTTGCAGCAGAAGAATTGATGAAGCGTAAAAATAATCACAAGAAAATTACACTGACACTTCCTAAAAACGCTTTTGACCGTGCGGAAAAACAGGATGTAAAACTAGTGCAAGAAATCGTGGAAAATCTGACGAGCCAGTATCAGCCGTTGGAGCCAATCAAGGGTCTTAAAATTGTTTTGTAAAACGTATCGATGCCAATATACTAATGGTACTAATGATACGAATAGGATACAGGCTTCGATTAGTATAATTAGTATGAATTCGTATATTAGAATCGCTACCTATGCTTTCATTAATCGTGGCAACATCGGAAAATAACGTCATTGGGCATCTGAACAAAATCCCCTGGTATATGCCAAGGGATTTGAAGCATTTTGCGACGGTGACAAAAGGTCACACGGTAATAATGGGGCGAAATACATATGAGTCTATTCTTTCAAGGCTCGGTAAACCTTTGCCTGACCGGAATAACATCGTTGTCACTCGAAACCCTGACTTTAGAGCCTCGGGGTGCAGTGTGGTTCATTCACTCGACGAGTCCCTGCAAACTGCACCAAAAGATGAGGAGGTTTTTGTTATCGGAGGTTCACAGCTCTATGCCGAAGCCCTGCCCAAAACCGATAAAATCTACCGAACGCTCATCCATACCACTCTTGAAGGAGACGCCTTCTTCCCTTCCCTTTCTGCTGATAACTGGCAATTGGCAACTTCTAAACTTGAGCCCAAGGACGACAAAAACCCATTCGACGCCACTTATGAAATCTACACACGAATTGCAAAATAGCTTCAGCTGACTTATAGTCTTGAAGTATCTTCCTCACTTGATAAACTTTACTAACTTTATAATTGGCAGTGAGGGAGAAATGACTTGCTTGCAAAGCCATTTCAACCGAACGAACCAATTATATGTAGCCATATAAACTTTCAACTGACGTATGTCCGTAATCACCAAAAAACAAATCCTCGAGCGTGTTAAAAAAGGCGACATCGGCTTCTCGCCGGCGCTCGACAGTTTTCAACTTCAAGAACACGCCGTCGATCTTCGTCTAGGCTTCACTTTTCTTGTTCCTAAAATCTGGCACTTGACCAAGAACGGCCGTGAGTCACTCGACATCACCCACTTCGACAAAAGTAACGCCGAATTTTTCGATGTTGTTGAACTTGAGGAAGGACAATATTTTGAATTGTTGCCTCACGAGTATGTGCTCGTCTCCACACTTGAAACGATTAAAGTGCCGAATGACTTGATGGCGGTGCTTTATCCCCGCTCTTCTACGAACCGCAAAGGCCTCTCCCTCGACCTCACCGGCATTGTCGATTCCGGCTACGAAGGCCAGCTCACCCTGCCGATTAGCAACAACACGCACTCGCAAGGCATTCGTCTTTACCCGGGCGAACGCGTCTGCCAAGTGGTCTTCGAGGAACTCTCAGAACCGGTAAGCGCTCGCAAAAGCAAATATCATAAGAAAGATATTGCCGATGGCGTCGCTCGTGAAAAGCGCAAAGAAGCAAGCCTTATAATGAACGGCGAAATCCGAAAACTCAAAAGCGACTTCTCGGTGATAAAGAAGATGGAAGGGAAATAAGTTAAAATTAACTTTTTATAATATGGACTGCAAAAAATGCAATAGCAAGCTTCCATCCGATGCCAAATTCTGCAATAAATGCGGGTCAAAGGCAGAACCGAACCATTCCACGAATACTACAAATCCTGCCACCAGTCCATTCGTCCCAACTTCAACAAAAGCAGAGGGTGTCACAATAAAATGTGGAAACTGTGGAAATATCGGTCCTGCAGAGAAGGCACGGAATCCTTTGTTTGTGTTTCTGGCCTGGCTTTGTGTTTTCTTTGCACCAATGATTACTTTATTATATTTTGTCGGAACACATAGATACCGTTGTCCAAAGTGCAAATCCACATTTCTTGGAATCAAAAACAAGGAGGGTGTGTTTGTAGGCCAGAAAGGGGGTGCAGGAAGTTGGGTATTTATAATTCTTCTTGTTTTAATTGTTATAGCAATCATCGGCATTCTTTCCTCTGTTGTCCTAGCCTCGTTGAGTGCTGCGCGGGCAAAAGCAAAAGAAGCAGCGTTGAGAAGTCAGGCCATTACAGAGCAATTGCGCACCGCAGAAGCGAATCTTTTAAAGAATCAGTAAACCCTGCCTTGTTACGAAAGAAATATGTATACAAAAAACCGCCTGGTATGCCAGAGCGGTTTTTTGTTTAATCCTAAATCAAAAACCCTTAATCTATTTTCTACCCCTTCACCTCCACCCCCATCGAGCGACAGGATCCTTCGATAATCTTCATAGCGGCTTCTACTGTGTTCGCATTCAAATCTTTGAGTTTCTTCTCTGCAATTTCACGAATCTTGGCCTTTGTGATTGTACCGGCTTTACTGGTGACGTTCTTACCTGACCCTTTTTCCTTACCAATAGCCTTCAAAATCAGAGATGTTGCCGGAGGGGTCCTGAAAACCAAATCAAAAGTACGGTCTTCATAAACAGATATCTCCACAGGCACGATATCCCCTTTCATATCCTTAGTCCCTGCGTTAAAACGGGTGACGAATTCACCGATGTTTACCTTGGCCTGACCCAAAGCAGGGCCTATAGGCGGTGCTGGGTTAGCCTTTCCTCCTTCAATCAACAATTTTAATTTTTTTACTGCTTTTTTTGCCATAAAATTTTTTGATACGAAAATACGAATGGGTACAGATATACGAACATATACGAAAACTTCGGTGAGGTCAATACGGTGTTCGTATTATTTCGTATTTTCGTTAATTCGTATGTTCGTATATTACTATAGTTTCTTAACTTGTAAAAAGTCTAACTCAACTGGAGTTTCGCGTCCGAACATACTCACCAACACCTTCACCTTACCTCTCTCGCTGTCCACTTCCCCAACCTTTCCTTCCAAATCCTTGAATGGCCCGTCGGTAATAATGACTGCGTCATCGACTTCCACCTCGATAGCATGCTTTACAGTACCTGAGTTCATCCTGCCGAACAGTATGTCCACTTCCTTTTTATCCAGAGGAACAGGAAAGACCCCTGAACCCACGAACCCAGTGACTCGCGGAGTGTTTCGGACTACATACCAAGAATCGTCCGTAACGGTCATATCCACCAATACGTATCCTGGATATATTTTCTCCTCTTCTTCAACGCGCTTCCCTCCCTTTATCTTTATTTTCTTTTCTGTCGGCACAAGCACATTAAAAATCCTGTCTTCCATTCCCAAAGATTCAATACGCTGTTTTAGGTTTCTGGCAACAGCATTCTCATACCCTGCATAGGTGTGAATCGCGTACCAATTTCGCCCTTCTTGTATTTTTTGTTTGCTCATATGCTTCGCGGTATCGATACTTATATAATTTTAGCCAAAAGTGTCTGAAAGATATAATCAAAAGCTCCTAGAAAAAAAGCCACTGCGAACGACAAAAAGATAACAATAACCGTATAAGCGATTGCCTGCTTTCTTGACGGCCAACTCACATGAGCCAATTCCGCCTTTGTTTCCTGCAAATATTCCTTTAATTTCATGGTTTTCTTAGTAAAAAAGGCCTTTCGGCCGCTTGGCTAATATACTACTCTAATGCGTGTTTTTGTCAAATTAAAAGGCAAGCCTTACAGGCCTGCCTAAACATCCACATCTTAATAATTGGTCTCGGTCGGAAAATCCTCCGAGAAACCCATTATCATAGCCCGAAAGGTCTCGTAGTAGGAACTCTCGAAAAACTCCCGAAGCTCGAGTACCGTCACTATGGATGCGATCTGGCACGGTAAGGTAAGTGCCTGGATACAGGCCTGAGCATACTTGGGAAGATGCTCGGCCTCCACTACTCCGCCAACTGGGGCGCAATCCTTGACGTAATCCGGCAACGCCTCAAGGGCCAATGGCTCAGATTTCTGTTCGTCAAAAAATAGCCCAAATTCAGTCTCGAGAGCCACCAGAGCCTCAAAACCAACCTGAATGCGGTAACCCTGAAGAGTAGAAGCGATCTCCTCTAAACGTTCGATGTTCATATTCATAATTTGTCCTGGCAGTTTTATAACACATAATTTGTTTAAAAGCAAACCCCGCCTCGACTGCAGTCGAGGCGGGGTTTCATTCAGTAATTTGGTTCTCTGCTATAAGATTCGGTTCTACCTTATCTCATAAGTAACCGAAACGTTTGAGGTAATCTTACTTGTTCCGCTTGGCAATTCTGGAGTAGCACGATCCTGATTGGAAGCACTCATGGCCTCCATCTTGCCATAATACATTGGCGCAGGGTAACCTCCGCCATTCTCTGAAAAGTTTACAATTCTTACAAGCGATACCCCGAGCTCTTTGGCAAGCTTCTTGGCATTCACCTTCGCATCCGCGATAGCTTTCTCGCGTGCTTGCTTCATAACTTCGTCTTGTTTGTCTACACTAAACGTCAATCCACTAAGATTGGTCGCGCCAAGTTCCCCTAAACTTCCGATCAGCTTGCCGGCATCCCCTATTTTACGAACCTTCACATCCACAGATTCGCTTACGACATAGGCTACCAAAACCTGCTTACCAATACCGTAAGAACCTGATTTCAAATAGTCGTAACGTGGATAAATATTATATCCGGATACTTTTATATCATCCTCGGAAACTCCGCTCTTTTTCAAGAAAGCCAGGATTTCGTTTTCGCTCTTCGCTACCAAAGTCTGAGCTTCATCGACAGTCAACGACTCTTCCTGAACACCGAAAGAAAAATTGGCGATGTCAGGCTTAACAATGACTTCCCCTTTTCCCGATACAGAGATTACGGTCTGAGGAGGCACAGCATTTCCGATGTTTTTCCAACCCTTAACCTCAGATATAACCTTGGTAAAAAGGAATAAAGAAAGAAGCGCCAGAGCGATACCTCCTGCCTTCAACAACTTCGCGTAACTTATGAAATTACTTTTCTCTTCTTGACTCATATATTTTAATAATTTAACTGATAATCAAATTGGGAGACCATTATAACAAACCTTATCCTAAAAATTAATCCCCGAGGCTTCACACAGGTTTTCGTACAGAGAAAGCACGGTCATAGGTCCCACTCCTCCCGGTACAGGAGAGATGGCCCCGACGATTCCCTTTACGGTTTCAAAATCCACATCTCCCACCAAAATCTTCTTAGGAAGTTCCTCGTCCAGCTTCTCACCGTCCACAGAGTTAATACCCACATCAACAACGGTTTGCCCCACAGAAACATAGTCCTTTGTTATAAGACGAGGTGAACCCACAGCGATTACAAGTATATCCGCATTCCTACATTTTTCCGGAATGTCGGAAGTGCTTCGGTGGCACACAGTCACAGTAGCCCCTTCCCTGATCAAGAGGGTGGCAATCGGGGAACCCACCAATGCGCTACGCCCCACAACAGTCACTTTTTTTCCGACAGTCCCTATTCCGTATCCCCGAAGCAGTGACAATACGCCCCTTGCGGTAGCTGGCACGACAGCTCGCCTGTCGCCGGCTTCAAACAAATTCTTGTTCGAAGTAGTCAAACCATCAACATCTTTCCTTGGGTCAATCGTATCTATAATTGTCTGTTTTGTGAGCCCGGAAGGTATTGGCAATTGCACAATGATTCCGTGGACGTCACCTGATTGGTTAAATCCCATTATTGCCCTGACCAACTCCTCCTCCCCGACCGTATCGGGAAATTTTTGATGAATTACGGTAGCCCCTATTTTTTCCCCAAACTTTTTCTTCTGCTCGATATATGCGTTTGATTCGGATAGATTTCCCACTTGAACGATAACCAGCGTAGGCACCACGGCTCTTAGGCCTATCGCACTTTTCAACTTCAAAATACCTGCATCACGAAGAGTCCTTCCGTCAAGGATTCTCGGACCTGTCATATTGGGGGTGCCTGTATCGACATCTGACATAACAAATCGATTATACCACACACAACCTTTTGACTTTCAATATTGTTAAAGTATGATATATCCTACTTTTCGTACTTATTTATAAACATTTTATGAATATAAAATCCACTCCTCATACTTTTGGAATTACTACATTGGGTGAAAAGGGACAAGTTGTAATTCCGGCAAACATAAGAAAATCCCTAGATTTGAAAACCGGCGAAAAGCTTCTCGTGTTTTCAAAAGGCACGGATATGCTTGGTCTCTCAAAATTGTCGAGTCTTCAAAAATTCGCTACATATCTGTCCTCAGCTCAAAAAATAATTAAGAAAAATCAACAAAAATAACATGTTTAAAGCATTGAAAAAGAAAAAAGTGTACATCTCGATTATCGTCGTTGCCTTAATCGTGACTGCGTATATGTTCCGTTCGGGTAATGGAAAGGGTGCTTTCACCACTACAATCACTGAACGCAAAGACCTTACTCAAGAGATTACAGTGTCCGGAGCTGTCAAATCCAAGGAAGCTGTCGAATTGGGATTTGAAAAAACAGGAAAAGTAAAAAAGATTTTTGTGGATGTGGGAAATATGGCAACTCGTGGCCAAGTGTTAATTTCTCAGGAAAATACGGTTGAATTTGCCAATGTCGAGGACGCCAAGGCCAAACTGGCATCAAAGGGAGCCCACTATGATGACTTAAAGGCAGGTGGAAGGCCGGAAGAAATCAGCGTAAAAGAATCCGGTCTTGCAAAAGCAAAATCAGATTTGGCCACCTATTATGCTTCTGTTCAAAACATTATCCTGGACGCGTTCAACAAAGCCGACAATGCCACCCACAGGCAAGCCGATATACTTTTCAGCAACGCACTTTCAAGCAACCCGCAACTCACATTTAATTCAAGCGACCAACAGGCGGTACTGGACGCCCAAGGCGGCAGATTCATGGCAGAAGCCGTACTAACTGAGCTGAAGAACATATCGCAAAGTGATATGAGTATAAACAGTGTCAAAGAAGAGGCTTTGAAAAATACCAAAGAAAAACTTTTATCGATCAACGATTTTCTTATAAAAACAAATCGGGCTCTCAATTCTGCCATCAATCTTTCCGATGCTACTCTCGCCACAGACAAAGACGCCCTCAACACAGCGCGAACAAATATTAATACCGCAATAACAAATGTCACCGATCAAATCCAGGCGATTGCGACTCAGAAAATTACTGTGCAAACATCCGCGGACGAACTAGCTCTTGCTAAAGCTCCTGCCACAACAGAGGTATTGTCCGGAGCCCTTGCCGACATACAAAGTGCCGAGGCAAACGTAATGAATGCGGAAGCCCTGCTTGCAAAAACCTATATTGTCTCCCCTATCGGCGGAATCATTACAAAGCAAGACGCAAAGGTTGGTGAAATATCGTCCGCAAACAGTACACTTGTTTCGGTACAAAGTGACAATTTCAAAGTTGAAGCATTTATCCCCGAAGTTGACGTTGCAAAACTCGCGATCGGCAACAGCGCAATAATCACCTTAGATGCTTACGGTAGCGGTGTGGAGTTTCAAGCGCACGTAATCAAGATTGACCCGGCCGAAACAGTCATCGACGGAGTACCGACATACAAGACAACATTGGAGTTCGACAAAGTCGATTCCCGAATCCGTTCAGGAATGACGGCAAATACCACCATAATTACCGCGACGAGAGAATCTGCTTTGTCCGTGCCCCAACGCGCTGTATTCGAAAAAAATGGTAAAAAATTCGTGAGGACACTCGACGGTCCTGAGAAAACATTGGAGACGGAAGTGGTAGTTGGGATCAGAGGCTCCAACGGAGAAATAGAAATAATTTCCGGGCTCACGGAAGGTATGAAAGTCATTGTATCCGGACAAACCAAATAAATGTCTTTGATTGAAATAAAAAACGTAAGCAAAACCTACACCGACGAAGGACTTGCCACTACAGCCCTGAAAGAGGTGTCGTTTAAAATCGAGCCTGCGGACTTTGTCGCCATTATGGGCCCCTCCGGTTCGGGAAAATCCACACTCCTACATATCTTGGGGTTTTTGGACAAGCACACAAACGGCATCTATCTGTTCAAAGGAAAAAGCGTCGCCGAGTACAGCGACGATGAACTGGCCAAAATTCGCAACGAAGAAGTGGGATTTATCTTCCAAACCTTCAATCTTCTGGCAAAAACTACCGTTTTGGAAAACGTAAAACTTCCCCTTCTCTACTCCCAGGTTCCCGAATCTCAGTGGGATAGACTTGCCAGAGAAGCTGTCGAATCTGTCGGGCTTTCACACAGACTTGAACACGAGCCCTCCGAACTTTCCGGGGGTGAACGCCAACGTGCAGCCATTGCCAGAGCGCTGATTCAAAAACCTTCGATTATTTTTGCGGACGAACCGACAGGAAACCTGGACTCAAAATCGGGACAGGTGGTAATGGATATTATCCAAAAATTGAACGACTCGGGCCACACAATTATTCTCATCACTCACGAGACCTATACTGCAGAAAACGCCAAGAGAATTATCCGATTGCAAGATGGTCTTATTGTCAGCGACCAGCAGGTGACAAATCGGAGAAAAGCGCATGAACACTTTGTAAAATAATATGAAAATTAATTACAGTTTCAAAAACGCCCTCACAGGGTTGAAAACAAACAAAACTCGCTCGTTTTTGACGATTTTTGGCATTGTCATCGGCATTACTGCGATTATCCTAGTGATGTCTCTTGGCAAGGGTGCTCAGAACTTTATTTTGTCACAAGTACAAGGCCTTGGTTCAAAAACTATCGCAATCATTCCTGGACGCGAGCCAAAAGGACCAAGCGATTCGGCACAAATCTTCAGCGACTCGCTAAAGGAAAAGGATCTTATAGAACTCAAAAAAAGACAGAATGTCCCAAACCTTTCTAAAATTATGCCAGTGGTGTTTGGCGGAGAAACAAGCATCTATGAAAATGAAACATACAGACTAACAATTTTCGGAGGGACGGAGCTTATGTCTGAAATGTTTGACCTTATCCCTGAAAGTGGACAATTCTTCAACGACGATGACGTCAGGAGCCGTACTGAGGTTGTCGTAATCGGATCAAAAGTAAAAGAAGAATTATTTGGAAGCAGAGATGCCACCGGAGAGAAGATACGCATAAAGAACAGAAGTTTTCGGGTCGTCGGAGTCCTCCCAAAAAAGGGCCAGGTTTCCTTTTTCAATTTTGATGAAATCGCAATACTTCCTTATACAACCGCCCAGGAATACATTTTCGGAATAAAATTTTTTCATCGTCTGATTGTCGAAGCCGATAGCGACAAAAATATAAATCAAGTGGCAGAAGACGTAACGATTACACTCCGCAATTCTCACAACATCGACGACCCGGAAAAAGACGACTTTTTCGTTCAGACTCAGGCTGACCTCGCAGACCGCCTAGGCTCGATTACCACGGCACTCACCTTTTTCCTGGTGGCAATGGCGTCCATTTCCCTCTTCGTCGGAGGTGTAGGCATCATGAACATCATGCTTGTATCAGTCACGGAACGCACAAAGGAAATCGGACTTCGAAAATCTATCGGGGCTACAAACAAAGATATTTTGACTCAATTTTTGATTGAAGCTGTTGTTCTTACAGTTATCGGAGGTGCAGTCGGCATCATTTTAGGTGTAGGACTTGCCTTCATAATCGGTGAAGCACTTACAAGATTCGCCTCAATCTCTTGGCCATTCACTTTCCCTTGGTTGGGTGCTATTTTAGGAATTGTGGTCTCCGCCTCAATCGGTCTAGTCTTCGGTATCTACCCTGCACGTCACGCCTCACAAAAGAGTCCCATGGAAGCCTTACGGTATGAATAAGATTTTAGTGATAAAATACAGCTATGAGTGAAAATCTAGGCAATGAGAAAGTGTTGACGGAACAAGACACTGAAAAAGAAACCCTTCAACCGCAAGTCCACATTGAGTTTAATTATAAAAATATCTACGGTCAGGTATTCGCGAGTCACAAGATTGATACGTGGACAATACCCGAAAGGCCTAGATTTGACGCTAATACACTCGACGGCTACATCACAACAGATTTTGGATCATTTGCCATTGAAAAGCCTGTCAGCGTTGCCATTGAAGCAATCGCGGACATAAAGGAATTTTGTCGACTTTCTCAAGAAATGACGGGCGCTGAAAAAATGCTTGCGGAAGCAGAGTCACAGCATCAGGTGTCGGTCTCACGCTTTCAAAGGTTAAATGATACCGACAGTTGGAAAAAAACCAACAACCAAGTAGAAACATTACGACGACAAATCTCAGGATTAAGACGGGCACTGGACGTAATCAAACCTAGAATACAGGAATATAGAATATAAAAAGCCCAAGATTTTTATCTTGGGCCTGCAAACGACAGTGGATAGGTGCGGGACTAGATCTCCGAATAATCCTACGGTGGACAACATTGTACATACTTCCTTTAATTTGCGAGCACACTAAAAAGGCGATAGGTTTATAGTTGCTTTACTCAAGGAATTAAGCAGTGAAGTCACGTTTGCCTGCGACTGTCTTTGGGATTTTTGAGAAAATTCATCCCTTGACCTTACGGAAGCAAGCGCCTTCACAAAGATGTCCGGGGTTAAACAATGTTTTCTCGCATATTCACCGCCCACAACATCTTCCCCGTCAATAAGTGTACTGAGAGAATTGATGGGCACCTTTAATCCTAGGGTATCGAGCGGGACAAGAAGTGGCGTAATAACTTCTTTATAACCAGGAATCTTTTCTTGCCTTGATACGCATCCGCATGCATACCACTCAGCGCGCGGAAACTTATAACGGTTACGATCACACAGCTTCCTACACGTTGCCCCTGAGCTAATCACATCATCAACCACGATTATTATCCTTACTTCTGGACAAACAATCCGTCCACGCATGACCTCTCCGACAGTAACTATGGCATTACCAAAGGCATCGAACCGACGAGAGGCATGGACAGACACAGAAGTACTGCGACCAAATACACTTTCGGAATGATTGTTCTGACCCTCGTTTCTCTCACGAATTTTATGGGCACTTCTGCCGGGAAAAACACACAGGCCAACCTTGTCTGAACTAGGGTCAAAAAACTTTTCCTGTATGATTTTGTATAAATCATTTTCCAATCTCATTTGCATAAGTATGTGCAACACTTTGGCACAGCCAGCCTCCTTCATCTTGCCTACCAGAAATTCGTCTGAAGGAAGAACTTCCCCGCTTCTATCATCTAATATAATCAGATTGTCTCGTGATGAGATCTCCAATTTATTTGTGTACATATGTGCACCCTTTCGTTTGTTATTTTTTTGTCAATGAACCAATCGATTTCATTTCCCAAAAAGAAAAATCCCTTTTGGAAAGGGATTGAATGTGTGTATAAAAAATTGAGCCGTCTCAAACACAACCAATCTCTTTCCACAAGAGCTGGTTATGGTGATTTTCGTTATTTAAAACCCTAACTTTTGATTTATTTTTTTTCATTGTTTTATTTTACCAATATCGCTGTCGCCAAAGAAATCACTTTCGAAACAGCCTCAGGGGCAGTAGACGCTTTTTCTAATTTAACTGTTTTCCTGGAATCCAGATATCTTTCAGACAGGAGTTTCCTACCCCAACCCGGAACACCTTGAAGCACGACCATTGGTTTTTTATTGCGGTATGCGATGGTTATCTCCTCCAAAGTTCCTGCGCCCCCACCGAGCACAATCAAAGCATCACACATAAGCACAAGAAGAAACTCGTCATACCCAGACGCGGACACACCTGTTGGTATCTCAATGTCAATAAATGGATTGGCGACAAAACGATTTCCACCACTTACGACACCTACAGTCATTCCTCCGACACTTTTAGCACCTTCCGCTGCCGACTCCATAATTCCACTTTTGCCTCCAGTTACCACGGTGACCCCTTGCTCCGCCAAAAGACGCCCGACCTCTCGAGCAAGCTTTAATGTTTCTGCAGATGCACCACCGCCTGCCAAATATTCCTCTCTTCCGGCAGGCCCAATGACTCCAATCTGCAATCTTTTGTTTCTAATTCGCTTTTTAATTTTTGATTTCATAACATTTATATATTCTCTGTACCCGCTACTCTTTACTTGGGTAAAGAGTAGCGGGTAAAAAAATACAATCCATTCCTATTCAATTTAAAAATACTCTATTTTTGTCGTTTAATGGCCAATTTGTAACCCCCCTTACCATTATTGTACCAATGCTTTACTCGAGCGATAGTACGAGAGCTTAAGCCCGTAGCCTCCGCAATACCTGCATAATGAACGCTCTCAGCGATTGCCCGAGCGGTATAAAAACGCTTTGAAAACTCGATAATTTCCGATTCTGTCAGCAAATCACGCAAAAACATACCCATCTCCTCAGCACTCTTCATAGAGAGCAGTGCCCGGGAAAGAGCCGAGGCGTTACTATCGCTTATGCTCCATTTCGCCTTTGTTTTCTTCGATTTTTTCGTTTTTTTCATCGCGATACAGGGTAATTCGTATTTGCTACTCTTTACCCAAGTAAAGAGTAGCAAATAGCTAAAAAATGTCAATGGGGATAACTTTACTTGGGTAAAGAGCACTCCTGATTAGGGAGTACCTTTTAAAAGGCCTTAGTGACACCTTCTAGAAGATCTACGAATTCTATCCCTGAGAGAGGAAGGAATTTTTGAGGAGCCAGCCGTGCCGGAAGATTGTACTTAAGCAAAGCGTCATGTACCGGGAAACACACCTTCGGTTTGAGCAATTTGGCATAATCAATCGCTTCGGAAAGCTTCACCCACGGTCCCGCGACAGGAAGAGCGAGAATCTCGACTGGTTTATTCGGATTATAGAACGCATCACCGGGGTAGAAAAATCTGTCGGCAAATAAATAACCTGTATTTTGCACCTGTCCAAAATCCTGATATACAGTCGCGTGATTTTCTCCAAATCCCTCTATATGCACTCCGCCGTATTCCCCCTCTCCACCGTGCTCCAAAAGTTCATGTGGAATCTTCTCAGTATCGAGCAACTTCCCCACGGCGCGGTTGGTAACAACTTTTGCCTTCGGATTATTTTTCAATACTATTTTGAGTGAATCAAGATGGAAATGATCTTGATGTTCGTGCGTGATAAAAATAAAATCAATGTCCTTCTCCTCATTTTGCGACACAGACCAGGCTCCGGGATCGGTCATTATCCGTACAGTTTTATTCTCCCTATCCCCCTTAACAAAGGGGGCCGCCTTGGGGGGTTGTAACAACCCTCCTGCACCAGAATGCAGTGCTCCCTTTGGTAAGGGAGATTTTCCGAAAATGGAGGGTGTTATTTCTATAATTAAACAACAATGTCCGAGCTTTGTAATTTTCATAAAATACTACAATTTCAAATCCTTCAGAAATTCTCTTAGTTCCTTTTTTGTTTCAGGGTGTAAAAGCCCGTACCGAACAGTCGCTCTAAGAAAACCGATTTTACTTCCGCAATCAAGCCACTCACCCTCAAGTTTTGCACCATACACATCACCTTTCCTGGCCTCTGCATCTAGGGCGTGGGCAAGGCGAAGTTCCTCACCTTCCTTCACTTTTACGTGTTTGAGTGCTTCGATAACTTCTGGGGTAATAATATACTTTCCAACGACAGCGAGATTGGAAGGAGCGTCGGCCAATTTAGGTTTCTCTATTGTCTCTCTTATCCTCAGCACCTTATCGTCAATCCTGTCACCTTTCACAATTCCCTTTGTGGGGACCACTTCGTCAGATACTTCCGCAAGCGCAACAACTGATTTTCCATATTTTTCATACACCTCCATAAGCTGCTTGAGAGCCGGAGTATCACTCAAAACAAGATCATCACCAAAAAGCACAGCGACCGGTTCATTACCGATTAGATGTGCGGCGGTCAAAATAGCATCGCCATCTCCTTTCGGATATTTTTGTCGAACGTACGCGAACCTAGCAAGATTCGATATGTCGTGCACAAGCTTTGCCGCGTCTTTCTTCCCTTTTTCTTCAAGCATCCTCTCAAGCCCTGGTGCCACATCAAAGTGATCCTCTATGGTACGTTTATCACGGCCAGTTACAAAGATAATATCTGTAATACCCGCTGCAACCGCTTCCTCCACAAGGTATTGCACTGTGGGCTTGTCTACCACAGGGAGCATCTCTTTGGGCTGTGCTTTAGTGGCTGGCAAAAAACGAGTACCCATACCGGCGACAGGAATAATAGCTTTCGTGATTTTTTGTATCATAAAATATGGTTATCGAACAAGTATATCTTAAAATGGCACTCTATTAAAACACCTCTTCTCGGCCTTTTATTACAAACTTTTTGCGATAATTCCAAAACCTTTAAGGTGCTCGGCCAAGTTACTAGCGGGAAGACCTACCAGATTCCAATAATCCCCTTCCACCTTTTCTATTAACGCTCCTCCGAGACCTTGCACGGCATAGGCACCAGCCTTATCCAACGGCTCGCCCGTATTTATATAATCCCTTATCTGTTCATCATTTAACACTTTAAAAAAGACAGATGTCGCCATCGCCTCGTTGATTATAGTATTGCTGTCTTTATGAATTATCGCCAAGCCGGTAATCACCTGATGCTTTTTACCGTTCAATTTCTTCAGCATTTTTTCTGCCATTTCCTTGGTGTGAGGCTTGCCCAACACTTCATCACCCAATACGACAATCGTATCCGCTCCGACTACAAGCTCGTCTGAAAATCTTCTTGCGATATCTTCCGCCTTTCCCATAGCCAAATGCTTAACAAGCTCGGATGGAGACATTGGCAAGCTCATGTCCTCCTCATAACTGCTCGGCACCACTTGAAACTCAAGGCCCATTCTTTCCATTATATCTTTTCTCCTAGGTGAGCTTGAGGCCAAAATAATCTTCGGTTTATCTGATTTCATATTTAGGATAAATAACTCTTTTTAAAAAGTTCATAACGCCATTGCTGAAACTTCTTGCCGGGTTCCGTCGTAGCTTCGTTGCGAGCCGTCAGCCAAACAGCCCTACAGTACTCAAAATGCTTTTTATAATCGGACAACTTCGGCAAACCGGCCTCAACAAAAACAGCATCAATGCGCTCATAATACAAGCGCTCGTGTTCCTGACTGAAAAAATACAATTTGGAATACGAATATTCATCCCCTCTTGGAAAGTAATTCGCGTGAAAAATATTAGTCACCAAATCGTACCCAACAGAAACATGATACGGCTTTTCAAAATCAATTACTCCGTCAGGAAACAGGTTATGTGGATTAAAATCGCCATGAGTCAGAACGACAGGAAACCTACTCATCGCTTTTACCGACTCATCGAAAAGTTTTAAAATCTTCTCTCTGTGTTCCGGCAACTCCCCTGCTAAGTCCTCGGGTCTTACCAACCCAGCGACTGATACAGTGTCGGAAAATTCCTCCTTTGTAAAAGGAGGTGGCTCATTCTGATGAGACGGAGGATTTTGAAATCCCTCCCCCTCGCAGACTCGGGTACTCTCGCCGACGTTTCTCCGCAGACTACGACCTTTTATAAAGGAAGAATCCCAAACAGAACGTATCTGGGCTCTAGCAAACTTCTCTGATACCGCCACAAACTTTTCGAAAAGTTCGGGAGAAATCTGCCCATGTTTTTCAATATCATATTTGAATAGGTAACTAAAACACTTTTCTCCGAAAGATTTCTCCAGAAAATAGCCTTGACCGGCAATCTCTCCTCGGCCAACAATTTCCGGCACAGGAAAACCGAACTCATCAAACTTTTTGTGAAGCTTGACCATTTCGTCTATCACACTCATCTCCCCCACTCTCACAAAAAGCTCGCCCGAGCTATATACTCCGACATCGCTTCGTTTGCTATGTTTTACAAGGTGAAATGACTTTCCCTCTATTGTAATTTCTGTTTCCACAAGGCCAGTATAGCAAAATGTCTCTAAAACAAAATATATTGAAAACGCACCTACAATTCCACCACGACCGAGATTGGCAGATGATCAGAACCGTGCGGGGGTTCAACTTTGAACGAATGTGTTGTTAAATCTTTACTCGTAAAGATGTAGTCTAAACGAGTATTTGGAAGTTCCTTTAGGTCGCAAACCTTGCAATCAAAAAGCGGGACATTGAGAGTTGGAGTTGAAGCAGAGTCCGTATCAATATATATTTCACGCATCCTCTTAATTGGCGTCATGTCAGGTGTTGAGTTGAAATCTCCCATCACCACAACCTTCTTCTTTGGCAAAACCCGCATCAAGTTTTCCATCTGCAGATTTTGTAAATCCGAATCTTGTTGATGTGTATGTTTCAAATGAAAGGAAAATATCGTCAACCTGAAGTCTCCAACATCTACACTGGCCTCAATCGCCTGTCTCGGACTCTCATCGGAAAGCAAGTGTGCCTTTCTCTCTCGTATTGGATACTTACTGAAAATACCTGACGTTATCATCCTTCCATCTGGAAATGTCGCTCCAATCGGAGCAACGGCGTGTTCATATCCGAGCGAGGAAAGAAATGAAACAATATCGCGATTCTTATCTCCTGGTAGAATTTCCTGTAATCCGATAATGTCGGCTTTAGATTCGAGCAAAAAATTCTTAACCTGTCCGAAGTCATTATCGCACCATATATTCCAAGATAGGATTTTTATCTGCATTTGATTTAAAAAATAATTACTTAACCAGACCCTTCTCCACAATTTCTCTGACATAAATGTCCAGTTTGTCCTGTTTTTTTATCTCCTCAACTGTTACCCATTTATATTCAGTGTGTTCTACCATATCCAAAACAAGCTCCCCGGCAACATCGGCAACATAGGAAAGTCTGACAATGTGTTTATCCGCAATACGCAGAATATCCTGCGCTGAAATCAAGCGAGGCTCGGAAGTTATCTCTAAACCTGTCTCTTCTCTCACCTCCCGCCTAAGATTATCAATAAGCGGACTCCCTGGGTCAATTCTTCCTCCGACAATATCCCAAGGATTTGGAACCTCGGGGTACTTAACCGGCGACCGTTTGATAAGCAGGTACTTTCCCTCTTTATTTCGCAAAAACGCTTTGACGCCGACTTGGAGAATCATAAGGGGTAGATTAAAGATTTAAGATTTATGATTAAAGATTACCCAAATAAAACCGTTCTGCTTGATAATTTTCTATAACTTCTTTGCTCGGGAAGAAAAGTGGTGAGGGCAAATCATCCAATGAAAACCACTGCCACCTAGTAATCTCGTCCGGCTCCATCACCTTCGGCTCGCCCACAGAATCTTCGCACAACAAACCGATAGTTACAAAATGTGCGTCAGGCACACGGTCATTGGCCAGACTGACCACTCGCACATCATTCGTAGTGATCATAATTCCAGTCTCCTCGGCAAGCTCTCTGACTGCACCGTCCTCAAAGGATTCACCGAACTCAAGCTTGCCTCCGGGCATTGTCCAAGTTCCTTCTCCATGAAGCTCACTGTCTGCTTTTGTCGGGTCAGAGTGTCGTTGTCCCAATAAGACTTTACCGTCACGAAGGACAAATACCCCAAAACCCACTCCGACCTTCTTCTTTTCTTTATTCTCCACAAGGAAAGTATATAAAATATTCACGTTAAAGTCTTCTTGATTATTGAAATCAACTGTATAATGGACTGATTAATATTAACTTTCATAATATGAGCGAAAAAGATAAATGTTGTGGTGAGTGTTCCTCGCACGAATCAGAGTGCGGAGCGCACTGCGGTCACGGCTTTGCCTGCGGAAAAAGTTTCTTCTTTACCAGATGGATTTTTGGTTTAATCATCCTGATTGTTGTGTTCTGTACAGGAATCGCCATTGGGCGTTTCCTAGGCGAGGCTGACAGCGGATACGGTTTTCAGCGCGGTGGATATTCAAGAATGATGCAATTCGGGAATGGTGATTACACATACGGCCCAGGAATGATGAGAAGCTACATAATTCAGACCACTGACGACAAGGTAGCAGCCCCTGTGGTAAAGACAGTTAAGTAATTCGAATTCCTAAAACCCCCGCCCGATAGTAATCGGGCGGGGGTTTTGTTTTGGGTCACTTATTGGACAGGGTTGAGTGAATTGAGTTTTATATAAAAGAAAAGCCGCACATTTCTGCGGGCTTAAATGTGAACTAACAGGTTAGTCTTTGGTCCGAAAGGAAATCACGTCACCGAAACCTCCCGGAGGGACCAACAGATAGTGGACAATTAACTCTCGCGCAGTGTCTTTTACCTCGGCCGCGAAGAAGGAAAAGGTAAACTCGAGAGGAATGTCAGGAACAACTGGGCCTTGTGTTACCGGCTGAAGGGACAGAAGCTCAACGTTAACTGCTCCAGGCCCAAGGGGGACGTATTGAATACTACCAATAGTTCCCACGTAGGCGACCTCCTGAAATGTAAACCGCATCGTCCCTCCATTCAATTTATGTATATTGCCAAGATTAGAGAAGCTCATATCTGCCTTTCGTTTCAAGTTCCAAAGACATATAAGCACACGGAGGAAAAGTGTACAAGTTCAACTAACAAATTTAGGGTGACTATCGGGAGTTGGTCACGAGTTTCTAATTCGCTCTGCTCATAAGAACTCTCGAAGCCCATCTAGCAATGATGGGCACCTGTAGACGGCCCGACTCGGCCACGACTGGCTACAGTCGGCTTCGCGCCTCCGTCTTTCAACTCCCGATAGTCACACCAAAAATATCGGGAGTTTCTCCTTACAGGAGCAGTACACCTTTCCTATTTATTCGCCATAAGAATGACTCATAAATTAAGGAGAAGGTCTTCAACTCCCGAACGAAAGCCGGTCAGCCGGCTTTCTTAGTCACCCAAATACGACAAAGCCCGCTCTCGCGGGTGTCGTATTTGGGTGACTATCGGGAGTTGAACCCGAACCGAATCCTCCACAGGGATTCGTGCTACCGCTACACCATAGTCACCATATGATTACGCCACCTACTTGTACGACGGTGGCTCCTCATTTATAGCACATTTATGGTTGCTAAATCTAGCGAGAGCGTAAAGCAACGAGGACAAACGATTGAGGTACGCCAGTGTATCGGCACCGATTTTCATTTTACTTTCCTCGTTCACACCCACTACCCTCCTCTCAGCACGACGAGAAAGTGTACGGGCAAAATCAAACAATGACGCCAATTCAGTACCTCCTGAAATAAAAAAGGTTTTTATCGGTGGCAATTCTTTTTCGATTGTGTCTATTATGGTTTCTACTTCAACTACCTTGTCTTTTGAAATAGTCTTTGGCGCGCCAGCCAATTCCGCCTGAACGATAAAAAGATTTTGCTGAACACTGTGTACTATTTCGGAAAAGCTTTTAGTTTTTAGTTTATAGTTTTTAGCTTTTGGGTGTACCTTACACAACCCCAAAAACGAATTCGTCTCATCAAGCGAACCGAGCGCCTCGGCAATAGCCGAACTTTTGGAAATCCGCTGGTCGCAACCAAATGTCTTGGTAGTACCTGTATCGCCTTTTCGAGTATAGAGCATACGAAAAGTATAAAGCTAAAAACGCAAAGTGCAAATCAAAAAAACTTACAATGGTGCGCGGGAGAGGAGTCTTGAATCTTACAGATTCTGTACACCTTTCGTATCGTACTCACTTCGTTCCGTGCGATATACTCAAGGTCTTCAAGTCCTCTCCGTCCTCCTATGGAGGACTCCGCGCAAAGAAAAAATCCCTATTGGGATTTTTTTCTTGTGCGCGGGAGAGGACTTGAACCTCCACGCCTTACGGCATACGCACCTCAAGCGTACGTGTATACCAATTTCACCACCCGCGCATTTGTTTTGCCATTATGCCCGATTTTGAAAATATTTCAAGGAGAAACCCCTCAAAGCTTTGCTTTGAGGGGTTTCTGTTTTTTTATTTAACTTCAACCTTTTCCTGAGGGAGAACTTCGATTGGTGCGTCTACTGCTCGTACAGCTCTGGAGTTTCTCATTTCACGTCGGATTTCCTTGGCTGCCTTCTCGCGGATGTGATAAAGCTTTGCTCTGCGAACCTTCGAACGTCGAAGAATCTCAACTTTTTCTAACGAAGGGGCATACAAAGGGAAAATCTTCTCTACACCGATACCATCGATGACCTTACGGACAGTGAAAGTGGCACCCGGCTCTGAACCATGCTTTCGGGCCAAAACAAGACCTTCAAAGGCCTGAGAACGAGTCTTCTCCTTGACCTTGTCCTTTTCCATAAAGCGCTCGGTGATTTTCTGCCAAACACGCACAGTGTCCCCTGCTCGGACATCGAGAGTGGCGCGGGTCGCAATATCAATAGGCGCAATAGTATAATCCTTTGTTGCCATAGTGGGAGTACTCTAACACAAGTAGATTTAAGATTCAACTCGCCTATCAGAGAGGCTGGAATCGAAACTTTTTATAGCATTTTTGAAATCCTCCGGATACGGTGCTTCTACCGTCATTTCCTTACCACTAGGTAGCTTGAACTTGAGAGAGAATGCGTGCAAAGCAAGACGAGAAAATCCCAACGCGCATTCTTTTTTGGAAGCATAAAGTTTATCGCATACAATCGGGTGACTTATGGCCTTAAGATGAACACGGATTTGATGAGTCCTGCCAGTTTTAGGATGGACATCGAGAAAAGAAAAACCGTTATATCGGGCAAGCACTTTATATTCCGTCACCGCCTCACGTTCTTCTCCCCTCTTGCCCCGCTCCGCAGTCCATTTTCGAAAATCTCCTGTACTTCGAGCGATTGGTCGGTCGATAATTCCAGAGTCATTCTTCATTTCTCCATACACAAACGCCCGATAAGTTTTTTCCATCTCCCGTTCCTGAAATTGCTTTTTCAGAACCTCAAAAGCCTTTTGATTTTTTGCAATCACCAAAACGCCGGATGTCTCTCGGTCCAAGCGATGTACGATTCCTGGTCGATCGATCTGGGTAGAATCACGAATCACGAATCTAGAATCAAGATCTGGAGAAGAATCTGATTTGTTTTTTATTCCTGATTCTTGATTCTTTATTCTTGATTCTATTCTCATGGGTTCTCCAACCCCCTTGATATCGGGATAATTCTCCAAAATCCAATCCGTCAGCGCTGGTTCCTTTGTCTTACCGTCAGAATGTACGATAAGACCGGCAGGCTTGTTTACAGCCAAAACATCACTATCTTCGTACAATACTGGAACTGATAACATATTACTGAATAACTTATAACTGAATGACCACGAATGCAACTATGGTTATTCAGTAATTCAGTTATTGGTGATTGGTCATTTACCGTTTCTCCGGTCACGCTCGGAAAAATCCGACATCATTTTCTTAAACTCCACTTCGTCAAAATCCGGCCACAGTGTTTTAGTAAAAAATAATTCACTGTACACCGACTGCCAAGGAAGAAACCCTGAAAGCCTCATCTCCCCTCCTGTTCGTATTATCAAATCCGGGTCAGGAATGCCATTCGTCCACAATGAATCGGAGAAAGATTTTTCGGTTATTACACCATTGACCATTGCTTTATTGGCCGCAGCAACGATTTCCGCTCTTCCTCCATAAGAAAGAGCCAGTACCAAAGTCGGACCTTGGAATAAGGCGGTCTCCTGCTCAGCTTTGTCCATCATTTTCTGAATATCTTCAGGGAATCTATCCCTCTGACCTATGCAGATTATTTTTCCTCCTTCTTTTTTAAATGTCTCAAGCTCGGCTGTCAGTACCATGCGAAACAAATCCAACAAATATGAAACTTCTTCTTTTGATCTATTCCAATTCTCTGTAGAAAGTGCATAGACAATAACATGGGTCAATTCAGCATCTTTCGCCCAACGAAAAACTTCCTTTAGCTTTTCGTACCCACGTCTATGTCCTTCCAAAGTCGGCAAGCTTCTGGATTTCGCCCACCGGCGATTACCGTCCATGATTATACCTATGCATTTTGGAGTCATAATTTTAAAGTCGGTCAGACAAGTCGCGATACTTAATCTGAAAATCATTGTACGCCTGCTCTGCGTTTGTCCAATTCTCATCTATAGCATCCACTCGAGAAAATATACTGCCTCTCTTCAGCAGACCCAGATAATGTTCCAACTCCACTTCACCTCCCTGAGCTATCACGTGAACAGTTCCGTCCGGCAGATTTTCCACGATACCGACCAGGTCCAAACCTCTTGCCTTTCGTTTAGCAAAATCTCGGTACATCATCCCTTGGACTCGGCCAGATATAATACATTCAAGTTGACGTAACATAGCGACACTATTATATAGCAAAAGGTGAACATACAGAAACTAGATGATTTCTTATATCGCTTTCCAAATTATCAACTCCCTTATTTTCTCAATCCAACCCTTGATTGTTAAGAAGAGCTGTGTGCTATGCACATAAATATCGACAGTCCCAAACGGTAGAGTTTTCCTTTTTTGCAAACCTGCGATACTTGGCTTTGTATATGTCTTATAAAATTGCTTTCGAGGTATTCCACTAACCTGAGACCAATACTTTTCAGTCTTATCCACGTCCGCATTCTCAAACGTGTGAATGTGAACACGGAACTTATGTTCCGCGACCCCACAAACCTCCCTAAAAAATCTCATCATAACCTTAATAAGTACAGGGTCACTGTTGGCCACGCGAACCGTCCAATTACCTGTTTTACCTCCCTCCCCCCAATAAAGCATGGTCCCGATCAATTTTAGCTGCTCGTGAGAAATATTGGTAAAATCCTCTTTTGCTTTATCGATTATAATCTGCCTCTTCCTTTGCTCGTTATCCAAACGATTAACTCTTCTTTTTTCTACAGATTCTACACTTCTACCTTTTTCCGACAGTGTCATCTTTTGTTTTTTTGTAAGAACAATATCTCGAACCCACAAACTTACGCTTGATTTTACAAGACCCGCTTCTCTTACAATCTGATTTATCGATTTGCCTTGCTTTCGCAAGGATCGCGCCAATTCTTTTTCAGGTATTTTCACAGGTAGAGTGTAACATATACAGAATGATTGACAACGGTTCATTATTCACACCTTGAATCCCCTTATTTATTAGTGTATAAATAAGCTTGTCGCGCGCTTAGCTCAGTTGGTAGAGCAATCGCTTTACACGCGAAAGGTCGGGGGTTCAAGTCCCTCAGCGCGCACCAACAAGAAACTCAAAGGTTTTTTGGAAACCTTTAGACACTGGCTTTATGTTGTGCCCTCGGGGTGAATCGAACACCCATTAGTGGCTTAGAAGTCCACAGTTCTATCCATTAAACTACGAGGGCATTCATTTCCATACACGGGAACAATAAACTTACACTAAAAAAGCGAAAAACGGAAGTTGTCTAGTTTTTTCCAAATCAGAGCGAAGGATCTCCGAACCTGACTCGCCCATTCAACACCTGATCAAACGTCACCCTCTTCGTCTCGAAATAACTCACGGTTTTTTCCAGTAGCGCCGTCGTAACCCTTTGCTCCTCTGCTCCCGCTTTTATTCCCACCGAAGAAAATCCCCCACTCTCGATATTGCGAAAAATGAAATATCCGGAAGCAAAAACGAAGATTAAAATAGCGGAAAATGCGCTTAATAGTATCCCCCAGTGCAAGACCACCCTTTCCTCATGTGTTCGACGAGCCCCCCTTCCGTCACCACCGCTCCACCATTTGGTTATTTGATTTGCAAATTTCATGTATTTTTTATTTTAACTTCAAAACTCTAAGCTCAAGCTTCACCCTCCATCCTGCATCGACGGATTTCCCCTTCGACGTAGTGCCAGAATCGCCTTCGGGTTGTTTTTTCTCAAAACGAACATTATCGACAATCACTTTGTATGGAATAAGCTCCACAAGAGATTCAAATCGGTACACATCAGTCCACGTACCCGACCCTGTTATTGCAAGCTTCAAATATTCAAATTGTTCCGGGGAACCACTCTCGTCTTCGACAAGAACAGAGTCAACTTTCAATTCAACGTTATTACTTCTACCCAAATCCTGAATGTTATTCAAAAAAGTGACCACACCATCTCGGGGAATGAAATAATCTGCGAGTTTTTTTCTGGCAGTCGTAGTCTCGACGGCCTGCCCCTTCAGCGTAAGTAAAGTAACCTTCTCTTTTGTCAGATTTTCAGTATCCAGGACCAGGATAGAGGTTCGTTCGTTCTGGCCCACCAATTTCAAAAAAGCAAAACCGTAAATGACAATAATAAAAATCGCCCAAAAAACAGACAAGTAAAATACTTTTACTGTTGTGCTTGAAGAAGTTTTTGTTTCAAAAAATTTCATTTTACGTTCAAAGAAATGAAGAAATCAATATTTGACTCGTCAGCAAAATTTGAGACAGGAACGTCGACTCTTGAAAAATTAGTGCCCTTTTCCAAAATCCTAGCAAAGGAAAGTAGGGCTTCTCGATCGCTCGCTCTCCCGGTCAGCTTCACAACCCTTTTCGCATCCTCGCTTCTGGAAATATCCATACCGTAAAGTTTTATTTTGAATGTTTTACTTGAGACCACATCGGACACCAGTTCAAACCCGTACGGGATTCTGGAACCGACATCAAGAGCCTTGACCTGATCGCCGGCAACCTTAAGGATTTCCGACAGATTGTCCTGCGAACGTGAAGCAATCTCCTTTTTGAGACTCTCATTTTCCAAAATCGCCAACTTCTCCTTTTGTGACGACACTACAAAAGACGGGATAAGAAGAACGGATGCAATAGTACCTAGAGCACCGAACAAAAGAAGGCTGACCGTCACAAGCCGAAGACGATACTCTCTTTCTCTCAACTTTTTTTCTTGATTTGGAAGCAGGTTAAACATTTGCTATTTGCAATTACTCCGGCAACGCAAGTCCGATTGCACTCGCATAATCCAACGAATCGACAAAGGATATCGCAGGCACCTTATCTCCTGAATTAAAGGCATTTCTCCACACATTTCCGACCTCAACCGACACCTTCATTGTCGCGGACAGATACTCGTCAAAACCCGCCAGGTTGGCATCTTTACCGCAAAGAATGATTTTTTTCAATTCTGCTCCAGCAACACCCGGACCGGCCTTGTGCGTTTGCCAATAGATAAGCAATTTATTCATCTCGTCCTTGATAGCTGAAACCGTATTCATCAAGGAAAAGAAAAGCTCCATATTTTCCTTGCTTTTCACAAAACCCCTTTCTTCTTTTATTTTCTTTGCCTCAGCAGGTCCCACTGAAAAATGTTTTTGCAAAGCAAGAGTCAACGCATCTCCTCCCATAGGAACAGTGGTGCTAAACTGAACCGCGCCTCGGCTTATTATCGAAAGACCGGTACTAGTTTCTCCGATATTCACAATCATGAAGGTACCCAGGTCTCCATCGGGTATTACCGCCCGAGAAAGTGCTGAAGCCTCTACTCCGAAGGAGACAGGAATAAGGCCTGCCGACTTTATAATGTCCAGATAAGTAGTCACCACCTTAAGTGGCAATACCGCAACGCTCACATCGACACTCTCGCCCTCGGCCTCGTTTGGTATAACCATATAATCAAAAACGGCTTCGGCTGCGGGCACCGGCACATTTTCCTCCAGGCGCAACTCCAAAGCTTCACGAATATTGTCCTTTGCTATTTTTGGCACCTCAGTCTTGAACAAATAAGCCTTTTCTTCCGGTAAGGCAACGCTGACATACTCTATTCCGATTTCAGCACGCAAAGAAATCAGCAAATCTATCACGACCTGCTTGTCATTGACATATCCTTCTTTGATGACGCCCTCGGGGATACTTCTTACACCAAATCTGCCCAAGGATAGCCTCGAACCTTTTTTTGTAAACTCAACAGCGTGCACGTACCTCTCTGTAATGGCAAGCCCTGCGGGACGCATTTCCAAAAGTTTTGGTACTGGGAAAAATTCCGCAAAGAAATTCTTCGGTTGTTTTTTTACGTCAGGAGGTGACGATAAAATCATACTGTTATTATACTATGCTGGTTGTAGATGCCCAAAGTTATTTACTTGTGGAGTTGCGGGAACGCAAAAACTCGACGACATTCGGAATCATTGAAATGACAATTATCGCAAGGACAATAGGCAAAATATATCGGTCAACATCAGGAATCGTGCGCCCCAGCACAAACCCCAATACGATGAGACCTGCGCTCCAACATACACCCCCTATTACATTGAAAGATAGAAAAGTCTTGTACTCCATACCCCCTACCCCGGCCAGAATCGGAGCGAATGTTCTGACAATCGGGACAAAACGAGCAAGTACAATAGTTTTCTTGCCGTGCTTCTCGTAGAAAATCTTGGTTCGCTCAATATATGCTTTTTTGAAGAAAAAAGAATCCTCTTTCGTAAATATCTTCGGCCCTATCTTTTTTCCAAAGGCATAGCCTACTGAATCACCCAAAATCGCCGCCACGACAGACCCGAGCAATAACGGCCAAAAACTCAAATATCCTTGAGAAGAGAGAAGTCCTGCGGTAAACAACAAAGAATCCCCGGGAAGGAAGAATCCGAAAAACAAACCGGACTCGGCAAAAATAATGGCAATGACGCCGACAGTTCCAAGGGTTTTTACTAAAAAAAGAGGATCGATAAGTTCAAAAATGGACATAAACTTCTAATTACCTAATTCACCTAATTTCTAATAAAATTCCTAATTCAAAAAATTCTAATTTTGGCATTTTATTAGGTGAATTAGAAATTAGACGATTAGAAATTACTTAGCTTTCGTTCCCTCCGGAATATCTCCCTGAGGTTCAAGCAACGAAAACTTACCGTCTTCAGTCGATACAGCAAAAAGCATACCATTACTCTCAAGTCCGCGAATTGTACGTGGTTCAAGATTTGTGACAAACATACACTTCTTCCCCACCAAAACAGCAGGGTCTGGGAAGTACGCGGAGATTCCTGAAACAATCTGGCGAACATCTCTTTCTTCTTGCCTCCCCTCCTTTTCTAAGGAGGGGATTTGAGGGGTGGTGACATCTACCTGTTCTCCCTTTTCTAAAGGGAGCACCGCTTTCTGAAGCGTGGAGGGATTTTGCTTCGCACCAAAGTCCACCGAGAGCTTTAAAAGTTTATCCGTCTCCTGCACTTTTTCGGCGGAAAATATTTTCCCCACCGTTATTTCCACCTTTTTAAAATCGTCAAAAGAAATCATGATTTATTTTTATCCAAAAATGCTTGTAAAATAATCGCTGCAGCAGACGCATCTAGCATAGCATTGCGAGTCACAGGTTTTCGTAAACGAATACCGGATTTTCTACTTTGCTCTTTATCAAATTCGTTCATACGATGTGCCCCTGAAGAAGTCATAAACTCCGGCTCAAGAAACACTGATAGACAAATTTCTTTTTCCAACACATCCTTAAACTTTCGGATATCAGACATAATAACATTATCCTCGCCTTTAAAGTTCTTTGATTCCCCCAAGACAACGGTCCCGACAACTTTGTCAGTGATTATCTTTTTTAATGAGGAGAGAAGCTCTGAATCATTTTTCAACACCAATAAAGGCAGGGCGAACTTCCCTTCCTCATCTGAAACCGCCACCCCTACCCGCTTTGACCCATAATCAATACCCAAATAACGCATATGAGACATTATACACGCGACAATCATTAAAAAAAGTAACCGTTGAACATGTTGCCTCCGAAGTGTCGTTTGTTATACTAAACCATATGAAAGAAATACCTGACATAAGTACAGCTTATTCAAAGACCGAAACATCTCCAAAAAAAGGGATTGAAATGCTTGCCGAAAGCGAAGCCTCGCAATTATCGACACTACTCCGAGAAAAAATCGGCTCGATGACAAAAAAAGCATCACAAAAAATAGCCCGATATGTCGCGCTTTTCAGCCTGGCAAGCTTAATCACATGTCACGATAGTGGTTCTAAAGAGGAGTTTCCAGAATCCAAAGCGCTCGTAGGTATGGCCACAAATGAACTCAGTACCTCAAGCAATCCCGCCAAATTGGATGCAAAAGCCATTGAGCTTTTGAAGAAAATAACGGAGAGAAATGAACAATCGGCAGTCGGTGATCTTGTATTCGGCAATATTTTTTCCTCTGATGAGGGAGGTTCCTTTAACGGCAAAAAGAATGAATCGGCCGGTGTAAATGAACATACCAGAGGCAATCTTCCGGAACGTTCTTCAAAAGTGATAGTCCGAGGTGGAACGTTTTCTTCCGTACACTCAGGGCAAACAAACGAAGTAGCCTCCATGAACGATTCCGTGCGTAGTGCCTTTGCGCTTTCTGCTATTTCCCCGGATTACGACATCCAACCGACTGGTGAAATAACGGAGTTTAAGGGTTTCGGAGCTACTCCAGAAAGCGCTCTACAGAACGGACTTGAGGGAGCCAGTGGATTTTATGGCACGACTGTTGAAAGTGACTCGTCGCTTGAATCAAAAACTACCGATAACAAAAACGGGGCGTCAATTGCCGAAACTTTTGACGAAAATATCGGCACCGTCCACTCTCGCGCTTTCTATTCTTACGAACTATCTACAAGCAAAAAAAATCCTGACGGCCTATGGGAAGTAAAAATCAACGTTCACCCCGGTGTGATTGTAAAAAAGCAAGATGACTCCTTAGTGGTTAGGGAGAGAAAAGACTGATATGAAAAACGAAATTCTTGGAAAACTTTTCACTCTTTTGGAGTTCGCGACTTGCTCAAGCGAGGACAAGGAGCGAATCCGACAAGTACTGACGCGCCATTCCGAAAAAGATTTGAGCCAGCTTCTTGCGCTTGTCGCTACCGATAAGGAGGCTTCTTCCACTTTTTTCGATAATCTTTCTCAGAAAATGTCTTCGGACGGAGAAAACACCGAGGCTCTTATCGCCTCCGAACTTGAAATGCTTCGAATGATGGTTTAATGATTTTCAAACCAACATTTTGACCTGCAATCTCTGTGGCGAGATATCTATAATAATATTATTGCAAATCAAGCTTTTTTTGCTATTATGGCGAAAGATAACAGGGAGGGGTGTCAGAGTGGTCTAACGTGCCGCACTTGAAATGCGGTGTGCCGAAAGGCACCGTGAGTTCGAATCTCACCCCCTCCGCCAAGAATTATTCTAATGAGTCTCCGATTGCAAAAAATCAGAAAACTCCTTCCGGCCAACAAGGCTGATGTTTTTTGGCTACCCAATCACGAAAAATCAGGACAACCTGCGACAAGATATTTGACGGGGTTTACGGGTTCAGATTCACACCTACTTATCACAAAGAATAAGCAGTATCTTATTACCGACGGAAGATATCTCACTTCTGCCAAGAAAGAAGCTGGGAAATGTACAATAATTGACGTATCGCAGACACAGCTTATTGAGGTTCTAAAAAAAATCTTATCGGCAAGCAGAAAAAGAAATGTTTTGATTGACGGTTCTGTTACGACTTTTTCAGCAATCGAAAAAATCAGAAAGGCAATTCCGAACATTGTCATAAAAAACGTTGACGGGTGTCTGACAACTATTCGACAGGTCAAAACATTGGATGAAATTATTCTTCTGAAAAAATCTGCAGACATTTCGTGCAAAACATTTGAAAAACTTCTCCCCTTCATCAAAACAGGAGTGACCGAAAAGTGGCTGGCACGAAAACTAACTGAACTGCTATTTGAATGCGGGGCCGAAGGCACTTCATTTGACCCAATTATCGCTTCTGGGGAAAATAGCGCTCTCCCCCACGCTTCACCTACCGACAAAAAGCTAAAATCGGGGGAACTTGTCGTCATCGACTTTGGTGCCATCTATAAGGGTTACGTGTCGGACATGACGAGAACCGTGGCCATCGGAAAAATCTCCCCAAAACTTCACGCAATATATGAAGCGGTATTAGAATCACAGCTTGCCGGATGTGGAACAGTGAAAAATGGAATGCCGGCTTCCGGGGTGGACGGTGCCTGTCGCAATGTCCTCAAAAAATATGGGTTCGAAAAATACTTCAGCCACGCCACAGGACACGGCATAGGAATGGAGGTCCACGAATTGCCCGTGATAAGTCCAAAACAAGATACTCCTCTTCAAACAAACGAAGTAATTACATGCGAACCTGGGGTATATATTAAGGATGTTGGGGGTGTTCGTATTGAGGACAGCTTGGTTGTCAGGAAGAACGGCTCGACAAATCTCACAAGTCGCGTGGAAAAGAAACTCATTGTACTGTAAAATAAGGTGATGGTACCTCAGAAGAAAGAACCGATAGTCTGGTACGCTCATGAATACGTTCACCGCGAAAAAAGCAGTGACTGGTATTGGGCTGTAAGCATCACCGCTGTATCTATCGCCATCGCCTCTATCCTGTTCAACAACGTACTCTTCGCGATACTTATCGTTTTGGCTTTTCTAATATTAATGACTTACTCAAAACGCGAACCGTCCGTCCTGGAAGTAAAGATAGATGACCGAGGTCTGACCAACGGCCAGTCGCACTATCATTACAGCACCCTCGAGTCATTTTGGGTGGAAGACAGATTTGGAAATACAAAGTTAATCGTTAAGTCCAAACAAAGGATTATGCCGTATATAATCATCCCGGTGGTTGATATCGACCCGGACGAAATACGAGGTCACATGAAACTCCATCTCAAGGAGAAGGAACATCACGAACCAATCCCCCGCCAGATTATGGAATATCTTGGCTTCTAGTGAAGCAACGCAGACTATCGCGGAACAAACGCAGAAAAATTTCAATTAGAACTTATATAGAGTTTCTCCTTTCATTTTGTCCTTATTTGTTGTAAGTTGTTGGTTATCAGTTATCGGTCAATATATGCTCCTGTCGTTCAATGGATAGGACACTCCCCTGCGAAGGGAGAAATGCAGGTTCGATTCCTGCCAGGAGCACAAAATAAGCGAAGCGCATTTTGTGCTCCTGAGGAAGCGCCGATGCGCTTCCGTGCAGGAATCGAAGACCTTGCGAGGTATTTGTGAGTTTCCTAACGAAACAAATATCCGCAAGGTGTACTGAACCTGTAAGGTTCGAGTTCCTGCCGTTCCGCTTCCGTGCAGGTCGTAAATTTCTTTCAACTTACGTTTCAAGAAATCTTACGACATGATTTTTGTGGTGCAAAAATCAGAATCGAAGCCCCGATGAGCAGATTTTTGAGTTTGTTTCAAACGACAAAAATCTCCATCGGGGATACTGTCCATGCTTACTCGTCCGTAGCCTTGTGCGAAGGAGGGTAATGGAAGATTTCCTGCCAAAATCACACTCAAACAAAAAACCGCTATTAAACGGTTTTTTGTTTATTTTGATCTCTTTAGAAACTTCGCCAGTCTGGACTTCTTTCTTGATGCCGCACCCTTGGTCCATGTGTTCATCTTGGCCGCCTTATCAATCGCCTTGTAGGCATTGGCCAGCAAAGCCTGTGCGTCCTTCACTTTCTTCTCGCCCACAAGTTTCTTGATTTGTTTTACCACACCGCGGACAGCATCACTCCTGCGAGCGTTGAAAACAGCCCTTTTTGCGGAATTGCGAATGGTCTTTTTTGCTGAGGTTGTAATTGCCATATGAAATAGTTGATAGTCCGTAGTTAGTAGTAAGTAGAAATACAGACCACGAAAGATTAGCAGATTAATCGAAAAATGGCAAATTGACGCGATCTCTTCTATTTACTATTATCTATTTTCTATTTACTATTGAGAACATGATTTCCCACCTTGAAGGAAGAATAATCCATACAGATGAACGCTTTGTCGTACTTCAGACAGGAGGGGTGGGCTATAAGGTCTTTATTACGCCTGACACAATTCAAAAACTTAAGAAATCTGTTGATTCTGTCGCCAAGATCTGGACGTATCTGGCAGTCCGAGAAAATGCGCTAGACCTGTATGGTTTCACGGACAAGGAAGAGCTCGACTTTTTTGAATTGCTTACCTCCCATGTCTCCGGTGTCGGGCCGAAAACCGCTCTTGGCATCCTCTCTGTTACCACGATCAAAAATCTTCGTCAGGCAATAGGCACAGGAGAAACAGCCCATCTCACCAAAATTTCCGGAATTGGCAAAAAGGTGGCGGAAAAAATCGTCATGGAACTCCGCGACAAGATTGACTTTCTTGATAGCGAGAAGGATCATGGCGATATGCGCGACGAATCCGACGCAATCGAAGGTCTGAAAGCACTCGGTTACGCCGAACGTGAAGCCCGAGAGGCACTTAAAAAATTACCTAAGGAAATTTCTAAACCAAGCGACCGCATCAAGCACGCCCTAAAACTACTTGGAAAATAGACAATATGGAGGAATTAAAAAAAATAAATGAAACGTTAGTCGCCATCCAGGAAAGAAACAAGCGAGTTGAAACAGAAAAAGCCTGGGAAACAAGTAAGACCAGAATAATTTCAATCCTGATTTTAACCTACGCAACTTCAGTGGTGTTGTTCTACATTCTGGAATCAAAAAATCCTTGGCTAAATGCCCTCCTCCCCACTATGGGGTTTTACCTCTCAACGCAGTCGGTGTCTTTTCTAAAGAAAAAATGGATGGGTAAAATAAAAAAAGGCTAGTTTTTCAACTTGCCCTTTTATTGTTTTGCTTTTCGATACCGAAGAATCCGAAACACAAAGCGGCAACAATTACCGCGATGGTCGCAATTCCCTTGTTTGGGTGCCCGAGTAAAGAATCCGGCTCAGGAACGATGTGCCTCACCCCAAGAGTAAAGGCAAAGGCTAACATTGCCCAACTGATTGAATTAACTCTTTTGATTATCTCCATGATTCATTTTATTTTCAAACTCAAAATAATCTACACAACAAATACTGATTTGTCAAATATCACATAAACGGTTACTATTGCTGTTATGGAAAAAATCCTGAGATTCGCCAAAAGAATACTCCCAAAAAAAATATTTAATTTTTTTCAACCAGCCTATCACTATGTTTTGGCGATATTAGGCGTAAGTGTTCATCGTTCCCCTTCAAGACATATCAAGGTGGTAGCGGTGACAGGTACGAAAGGAAAAAGCTCTGTGGTGGAACTGACAAATGCTATTTTGGAAGGGGCCGGTTACAAAACTTCGGCACTCAGTACAATAAGATTCAAAATCGGAGACGACAGTAGACCAAACCTTTACAAAATGACCACACCTGGACGTTTTTTCGTCCAGAAGTTTTTAAGGCAGGCGGTAAATGCCAAATGTGATTATGCGGTGATAGAGATGACCTCGGAAGCGGCACGACAATTCCGCCACAAATTCATAGATTTTGACGCTCTCATTTTCACCAATCTCTCACCTGAGCATATTGAATCTCATGGGTCATACGAAAAGTATGTCGAAGCAAAACTTTCAATCGGCAGGGCGCTGGAAAAATCCAACAAAAAAGACAAAGTCCTCGTCGTAAATGCCGACGAAAAAGAATCCGGGCGTTTCCTGAAGCTTTCCATACCAAATAAACTTACATACGGAATCGGTGATGTATCGAATTATGTCGCTTTAGAAGGCAATATTTTGTTTACGTTTGATGGCAGGAAAATAAATCCTAAGCTGGAAGGAATATTTAACATTTATAACTGCCTCGCTGCCGCCACGTTCGCCAAAAGCCAGGGAATATCAACCGAAATTATAAAAAGAGGGTTAGAAAAAGTTTCTCTTATAAAAGGAAGGGTGGAACATGTTGAGCTTGACCCCAACAATCCTGCTCATGACAAGCAAAATTTCACCGTTATTGTCGATTACGCACACACCCCCGATTCTCTTGAAAAATTATATCTGGCATTCCCTACTCGTAGGAAAATCGCCGTTCTTGGAAACACGGGTGGTGGACGCGATACCTGGAAACGTCCAGTGATGGCAAGCATCGCCGAAAAATATTGCGATGAAATAATTTTGACCAACGAGGACCCGTACGACGAGGACCCGAGAAAAATTTTGGAGGAGATGGCAGAGGGAATGAAAGTTAAAAAACCTGAAATCATTTTCGACCGAAGAGAAGCAATCGCCACGGCACTCCGAAATGCTAAAGCGATTCAAGATACCCTAAACCCCGCCTCGGCAACCGAGGCGGGGTCGGGTACCCGTTATCAAAACGTGGCCGTTTTGATAACGGGTAAAGGTACCGACCCATACATTATGGGGTCGAATGGAAGCAAATTGATTTGGGACGACGCGACTGTCGTACGAGAAGAACTCGCAAAAATATTACTCTAAAAATTTACAATAGAAATACCGCATTCTCTGATGGAATGCGGTTTTGCTTGAAAAAGAACAATGGCCGAGGTTACGGCAGGATTATTTTGTAATCCACGATCTCATCGTTCCCCTCGATGAAAAACGCGGACCCTTGAATAATCAAGAACACAGGAGCCGCCCAGTGCAGCTGAGCATCCAGGTACCGGATGGTGGCACCGGAAGGAATCGGCTCAGAAAAAATCAGGAAGAGCCCTGGATTCCCGTTGTTAAAGGTCACGTCCTGGCGGTGTATAACAGTCGAGGTGAAGAGTGTCTCAGTCACCACCGGTGTCGCAACGACAGGTGTCGGCTCGACAATCTGCTCGGATTGAACTTGCGGAGCTCGGACCGTCACGGTTGATGTGACGCCACCCGGGGCCTCCTGCCAAACAAATTCTCCATATGTCGGACTGACAGGGTCCATATCGAAACCGATAATAACCACCGAATTCACACTGACAGTCGCCCCGTCAGGAAAAGTGCTTGTGTCAACGGCAATCGACAAGATGTCGCCATTCCGCAACGGCTCACTCTGGAACGACGCCTCTCCCCAATTCTGTTGGTCAGGGGTCAGAATCGTCATCCGTTTGTTCGGAGCAAACATATGCGCGAAAACTTCGCTGTACGCGACAGTCCTCCCAGAGGACTGCCAATAGACCGTTCCGAGGTCATTGGCCACCAAACCCTGGCTGACCTGCAACCCGACCTGCCAACTGTCGGTTAAAATCCTGGACAAGGTCGTGACGACCTTGTACCGAGCGACGACCGTCATGGGTCCCTGACCGACTTCACCGATCGGAACCACCTCGAGCTTGATCCCGTTTTCGGGGACGAAGGCCTGGACGGGTGCGGTAACAGCGAAAAGGGCGACAAGCGCCATAATCAAACTGACTAGGGTTTTATTCATAACTGATTTTTTCCTCGTTTTTCTCTATTTTTTTGTTTTTGAACGCGCAATTCATCCACACCTCGTGGCATTGCGAATAGGCAGGATACTAGCATATATAGGTATATTTGTCAATAGTCCTTCCTAGCCTCGTTTTCTTGCTGTTTTACCTTTTTAGTTTTTAGCTTTACACTTCAGCCATGCCCGAACTACCCGAGGTTCACACAACAGCAACAATGCTCCACAAGCTCATAAAGGGTTTGCGGGTTGTTTCGGTTTGGACTGACTATAACAGTGCTTACCATAAAGGCTCGGACAACATCAAAGATCCGAGATTTTTCGAGGGCTTTGCGAGAAAAATCTCGGGTTCGACTTTCGTCAAAATTCACCGCAGAGGCAAGAATGTTTTGATGGAATTGGATAACGATCAGACGATACTTGTGCATATGAAGATGACGGGGCACATCCTGTACGGAGAGTACAGGAAAATAACAAAACACAAATCCCAAAAACCAAACAAATTACAAATCCCAAATTACAAACAAGGGGAAAAATGGGAGGCGACAGAAAAAGGACCGTTGGGGGATTTTAGAAATCAATTCATTCATTTCGTCATTTCACTTTCAAACGGGAAACAACTGGTACTGTCGGATATGAGAAAGTTTGCGAAAGTAACAATAGTTAGGACGTCCCAACTTGAGGAATCTAAACATCTGAAAGATATTGGCCCTGAACCGCTTGAAACAGCGTTCACACTTCCCCGCTTTCGGGAGAGGTTGCTGACAAGACCGAACGGAAAAATCAAACAAGTCTTGATGAATCCTGAAGTCATTGCCGGAATAGGAAATATTTACTCGGATGAAATGCTTTGGCTCTCAAATATCCACCCTCTGTCTGTCGTGAAAAAAATCCCCGAAGGGGCTCTGAAAGATTTGTTTAAGGCTATGAAAAAAATCCTCAATGAGGGAATAGATTTTGGAGGAGATTCTACCTCAGATTACCGCAACCCCCTAGGTGTTCACGGAAAGTTCCATTATCGCCACAAAGCATACAAAAACCTTGGCAAGAAATGTACCAAAAGGGGGTGTGAGGGCACTATCCAACGCCTAAAACTCGGTGGCCGTAGCGCCCATTATTGTGATGCACATCAGAATGTGTATTGATACGAAAATACGAACAGGAAAAACATACGAACACATACGAAAAGGCTACCTGGGTAATTGCCAGTTTTTTTCGTATTTTTTCGTATATTAGTATATAATTTTCGTATCATGCATGAAGACGTCAAATGGCTTTTTGGGGTAATAATAGTTTTCGGACTAGTCTGGTACATTTCCGGACGGTTTAACAGCGATACGTCAAACAAACCTTTTATAAAACCTTTCGCTGGCGGTGGTGATGTTGAAGTTTACGGACCGGACATTATTCACATAGGTCAATCGGAAAGAATCGGGTCAGGCTCAAGCATAAACTCCCGCACGCCAGGAATATCCGGTGCCACATCGATAAAACAACAAGAGATTATACAAAATCTGCAAAATAGTGGCCTAAGAGCAGACCAAATCGATACTGAAATAGCGACACTTGGACAGGCCGGAGGAACATCGCCTCTTGCAGGAAAGATTTCCATACAAAATATGCGTCAGGGTGGCACCACCCCAAAGGATGAATACATCATCCTTAAGGCATCAAATGACAATAAGGAGAAAATTCTCTTAACGGGACTTCGACTTGAAAGTTCAGTTTCAGGCAGAGGAGCGGACCTGCCTAAAGGAGTCTCTCTACCTTTCCAAAATCAGGTGAATGTGGAACAACCATTATATCTATCCCCAGGTGACACAATATACATAACTACCGGACGTTCTCCGATAGGGACCTCATTTAAAACAAACAAATGTACCGGTTACCTCAATCAGTACCAGACCTTCAACCCTACACTTGCCTCAAGATGTCCTGCCCCAAATGCCGAACCACTCACTCCTCCCTTGAACCAATACAACGATAAATGTATCGAGTATATCGACACGCTCCCCCGCTGTCAGATAGTCGCCAATATTCCAGCTAGTATATCGCCGGAGTGCCAGCGACATTTGACCACGGAAATCAACTACACAAAATGTGTCGAGAGACACAAAAACGACAAGGATTTTTATGATCCTGAATGGCGCGTATATCTAAATTACGACGATGTGCTTTGGAAAAGCAAACGTGAGCTTATCCACCTACTAGATAGAGACGGCAAAATCATAGACGCTATCACGTACTAAAAATCTAGTCTCTATAGTTCGCAAGAATAATTCCCGCAGTCACGGAAACATTAAGTGACTCTTTCGTGCCGTGCATCGGTACCTCGGCGACGGCATCGCACTTTGAAACAATCTTTTTGGGGATACCTTCCACTTCATTGCCGAACACAAAAGCAATCGGGTATTTCAACTTCAACTTCCGATAGTCGGTGGATTTTTCATCCTGTTCAACGGCCACAACAAACACTTCCTGTTCTCTGAGATACTCCAAAGCTTCGGACATTTTCCCAAATTGTTTCCAAGGCACAGAGCCCTCTGCTCCGAGAGAAACCTTACCGAAGGCCTTCAATATCCTACCGAAACGGTCGACAGGCGCAGGTGTATACCCGACAAGGATAATTTCAGATACTCCAAAACAATCCGCGGTACGGAATATTGAGCCCACGTTATGAATACTGCGGACGTTGTATAGCACTACATAGGTTTTTCTGGCGGGTAATTTCATAAACAATAATCCTATGCTACAATCCTCGATAAGAAAAGTATGTTAAATTATTTCCCAACATTACTATCCTACAATATGGCCGTCCCAACGGTCTTTCGGTTCATCATCGGATGTCTCTTTATTTATTTTGCCTACTCCAATCTTACGACAAATCGAGAGTCTAAAATCAGTCTTTTTGAGAAATACAACTTCTCGGCAGGCCAACTTTGGCTTTGGGTATTAGTCTCAATTGAAACACTATGCGGTCTTACACTACTTGCTGGAATGTTTACCCAAATTTCTTCAATTGTATCGTCTGTTCTGTTATTAGCAGGCCTTGTCTTAAAACAAAAACATCCGGAATCGCTTCCTTGGTCAAAAGGTTTTCTTTTCCTTTTGCTTATTATCACCGCTTCCCTCCTCTTTATTGGTCCAGGACTTTATAGTATCGATTTGCCGTTATAAGGAAATCGCACGACAACTTGTCGTAAAAATTAATTTCACACAAAAAATTGTGCGTTCTTAAAAATGTAAGGGGGTGGCTCCGTAATAGAAAATAAGCCACGATGCCATGCCGGTACCACGCACAAGGTCTACTATGGTGGTGAGGACCAAAAGAGCTAGCAGGTTTAACGTTATTCTTTTACCGATACTATAATTTCCCTTTTCTAATTTTTTATCAAAAGACTTCATCAACACAACAAAGACTATTAAGGAAATCCACGAGCGAATCGAGATAAATAATATCAGTGAAGTTAGACCATAAGGGACAAATAGACCGATGAAACCGGCAACATAGCCGAAGAATGTTGCGTTACTTCCTGGAAATTCAAAAAGATTCAGCACGACATAAACAAAAGTCGTAAGAAACCACCAGAACCAAATTGACTTATAAAAATCAGCCCTTATATACATGTATTAAGTATAACAGATATTTTTTTGGACGAAACGTCGAACATCACCCTGGCTCGCATCTTGTGGTCATAGCTCTCACTCGGCCGTCGCCTCGCTCGGCCGCGACCCCGCCTCGCGGTCACTCGAAGCTCGCGACATCGCTCCGGCTCGCACCTTGTGGTCACGAATATTTTGTTTGCCGTCGCAAACAAAATTTCTCGACCCCGCCTCGGTAGTTTCGCTTACTAGCGAAACATACCTCCGGCTCGCACTCGTGCGAAAAAATCTGCCGCAGGGCAGATTTTTTTGTACGAGTGCGCCCAGTAGGAATCGAACCTACGACCCTCTGCTTAAAAGGCAGGTGCTCTACCAACTGAGCTATGGGCGCAAATCTTATTAAGCCCATAGCGAAGTCGTAACTGCCTGTCCGCCTTTGGCGGAAGCTATGGGCGCAATGGGGATACGATACTTTAAAAAGACATTTAATTCAAGGGTTTACGAAGACGGCATTAGGCTTTTTTGTCAGGCACAGGAATCAAGCAATCCCCCAAAATTTGTTTGAAAGACTCAGTTTCCGGCTTAAAACCAATCTCAAGAAAATGTTTCAGCGGGTGTGCCTCGGGTGAATACTCATAATGTCCACGAATCTCTCCGTCGCGAAAAATGCGAATGTGATGTTGATAAATGCCTTTATCGATTTTTCTCATACCAAATATTTCTCCTGGGTCCCGCCACGCCAACTCGACAGGATGAAATCCTTTGTTTTTCAAAAACTCTTTAAACTCCTCAGGCTTGCATCCTGAAGCAAGACGTCCGAGAAGATATCTCTGCCTAAGATTATGGAAACCCAGCCTTTCAAACACTCTTGTGCATGGTGGCCAGATTTTATAGAAAAAACTCCAAAATGATGTATATTTTTCCATTTTCTATACAGATAATATTAGTCTTTCCAATCCCACTTCAAAATCAACAAGTCCTCTGTGTGAATCATGATAAAGTTTGACTAGCTTTAATGCGATCGTATTTATTTCACCGGACGAAAAATTACGACTGTAACGTTTGGCTTTTTGAAATACAAACGGACTTATTCCTGCCTCCGAAGCCGACGATGCCTGCTCCGCAAGCATAATACTTTTCACCTGCCAAAATAGCGTGCCGGAAATTTCCTCCGGCGCAATGTCTCTCTTAATCGCCTTCTGGTAAAGTACCCACAATCCCTTGCGATCTCGAGAGCCTAAAGCGTCAGCTAATGAAAATATATTAAAATCCGATGTAGAATCGACATGAGAAAAAGTCTCCTTAACCAACGAAAATTCTTGCAGTTGCCCTTTTGCGGACTTGAAAGCGTCAATTATCGGCTTATTGATTTTTCCCTCGACAAATATAAAAATATTTGAGGAATCGCTAAAGCTCGACAAAAGTCCACAAACTCTATCCGTATTGTTTTTGTCAGAAAATACATTCTTCACCACGACAATATATTTACTCTCGAAAAGACCCTGCCCTCCAGCCAATTCTTCCAGTCTGGATACCTCTTGCCCCTCACTAATTCTAAAAACCTCAGCGTCCGGTTTTCGCTTTTTTAACCCCGCCACGAGCTCGTTTGATTTGGCGAGTATCTTTTCCCTATCGGTGCCGTAAATCAGATAAAGCATTGAAATAGTATATCGCAGTTCGTAAATAGTATATAGAAAATGTGAAAAAGAAAATCCCAGCCGAGCGAACCGGTTGGGACTAATGGCTTACTTGTTTTTAAGGTTATAAACGGCGCCTAAAAAAGCCTGAAGTGCAGCGATGGAAAACGAGCTGTATCGATTAACGATGAAACAACCGAGCTCCCGTTGTTCTTCAAACAAAAACGGTTCCGTTCGTTCATCTCTAACGTCCCTGATGATGACCGTACAAAAGAAAGATGTTGGGTGGTCGATTCTATCACCGTGAGCAATAATCTTCACGTCGTGGTACGCACCAAAACACCCAGTGGAGTCGTCCAAAACCAACACACCAGACTTCATCATAGGGTGGCAGACATCGCCTAACCATTCACTTGAAGATCTAATTACTGCCTCGGTGTAATGAATGCGGACTCTTGACTCGTCACACCTCTTTCCGTTAGGTCGCAACCGTAGACCTGTAACTCGGAACAACCAGAGGTCGAGAAGCTTATGGTCGCGCATAAGCTCGTCGGCGTGTTTACTTGTTACCAGGTCAAGCGCTTTGGTGAACCGCGGTGGGATTGAGCTTGTGAGTGCCGCCGCCTGTCTTGGAGAAACGCCGTTTGGAATTAGGATTTTTTCGCTCATAGTGAGCCTTTCTTCCTTTTGTTGTTGTCGAATAGCAATCTCCGTTCATTCAATCGCCTATAGGCAACCAAGTGTTTCGGGTGTCCTATTCTTCTCACACCCTATCACTTCTTCTCGGAAGGTCAACTATTAAAAGAAATTCCTATATTAGTTTTTCCATCTCCCCCCAATTATCCCCCACTTTTGCTTCCGTCATACAGACAATGCCTTTGGTTTTTTTCGGGTCAATCACGCCTTCCATCACAGGTTTCGCAGATGATATAAAATCAGCGACCACCGACGACTCCACCTCATACACGAGTTCATCATGGACCTGAAGCAAAAGATGGACCTTTTCTGTCAGCTTGTTTTTCTCAATCAGCTTATCTACATTTATCATAGCCAACTTAATGATATCCGCCTCGGTACCCTGAATTGGAGCGTTGATAGCCATACGTTCTGCTGAAGCCTTGATGAACGGCAATTTGGAATTAAGCCCAGGGAAATATCGGCGACGACCGAAAAAGGTTTCTGTAAAACCGTTCTTCTTCGCGGTATTCTTCACATCCTCAAGATACGTAGCAAGACCAGAAAACTTTTCAAAATAGTCGTTGTAAAACTTCTGAGCTTCTTCTCTGGTAGTGCCGGCGCCCAAATTGGCACGCAAGGCATTCACTCCCATTCCGTACATCACGCCGAAGTTAATCACCTTGGCCTTCCTTCGCATATCTGGATGAACCTTATCAGCGGATACTCCAAACACCTCCGAAGCGACAGCAGTGTGGACATCCTCACCTTTCCTGAAAATATCGATAAGTTTTTCATCCCCGGAAAGAAAAGCCGCGATACGGAGCTCGATTTGAGAATAATCAAAAGCTACAAGCTTATATCCATTGCTCGCAACAAAAGCTTTTCGGATTTCCCTTCCAAGTTCGGTCTTGTTTGGGATATTTTGCAAATTGGGATTTTCGCATCCCATACGCCCTGTGGTGGTGCCGGCCTGAAGAAACTCCGCATGTATCCGTCCATCCTTCCCAGTCATTTCCGGTAAAGTGTCTATGTACGTACCAAGAAGTTTCGAAAGCTCGCGGTATTCCAAAATCATAGGAATAATCGGATGAGCATCTTTAAGTTTCTCCAATTCGGATTCCTTCGTAGAAAGCGCACCTGTTGATGTTTTCTTTTGTCTAAGTGCTTTCAGTCCAAGCTTTTCAAAAAGAATAACTCCGAGTTGCTTTGGCGAACTCACGTTGAATTCTTCCCCAGCATTTTCCCAAATGTTCTTTTCCAATTTGTTTAGCGTCTTATGATGCTCTTTTGAAAGAGCCCCGAGCTGATCCGAATCAAGGCTTATTCCCCTTTCGTTCATCGCTTTCACAATCGGAATAAGCGGTTTCTCAATTGTTTCAAAAACATCTTGAAGATTAAGCTCGGCAAGCCTTTTCAAAATAGCGGTACGTGCCTCCTCAAAAGTTTTCGCTCCACTCCAGTTCATCACATCCTCCAGCTTCGGGCTGGTCAGATTTGAATTGACCAACCACAACGCTATGGCTGTTTCCGCGAGAAGAGCGGCGTCAGGTGCAGGGATGGTACTCGCCACCGAGCTGAATAAACTTTGATTTACTTCAACGTCCTCCCCTCCTTTCGAAGGAGGGGTGCTGAGTCCGCGAAGCGGGGTGGTGGGAGTAGTAACCGCTTTCCCCGCCAGCGCCTGCACCAATCTCGCCCCAAGCCCACGAAACTCCAGCTCGGCGAACAACTTGTTGGCTTTAGCCATATCAAGCGTTTCCTTCCAGGTTTTTTCCGGCAACACAAAATCAATCGGCGCATCACGACGAATAGTTGCGAGCATTTTACTAAACTCCGCCTCCTCTTTATTTTCTTTAAGTAAATTAATTATTCTGTCAGTCAAACCAGCGTCTTTAAAAGGCTTGTCGCTTTTCTGCAAAGTTTTGTACATCTCCTCAATCGTCCCAAAAGTTTGTATAAGAGTTGAGCCTGTTTTCTCTCCAATACCCTTGATACCGATGATGTTGTCAGACGGATCTCCACGAAGCCCTTTGTAATCAGGCAAAAGTTTCGGTGGAAATCCAAAACGAGCCACCACCTTTTCCTCATCATAAAGAATTGTGTCGTTAATACCCTTCTTTAAGGTGTACACTTGAACCTTTTTATCATCTACCAACTGCAAGGTATCCATATCCCCTGACGCGATGATTATATCAGTTTTTAGTTTATAGTTTTCAGTTTTTAGTTTTTCAACAATCGTTCCGAGAATGTCGTCTGCCTCGAAACCTTCCTTGTCGTAAATCGGAATCGAAAAAGCCTCAAAAACTTCACGTGAACGTTTCATCTGAGAAACCAACTCCGGGTCAGCCTTGGCGCGCCCCGCCTTATAATCCTTGTAAGCTTCGTGCCGATATGTGGGTTTCGGCAAATCGTACGCCGCCACGACATAATCCGGCTTCAAATCGGTAATTATTTTTATAAGCATGGCCGACAACCCGTACAACGCCCCTGTCGGCTCGCCCTTACTAGATGAAAAATCCGGCAACGCGTGATACGCCCGATGCAATATCGCATGGGAGTCTAGCAATACCAGCCTTTTTGTTTCGATTTTCGCCATTGAAGGAATTGTACCACTCAAAAGCTGATTTTTCTTGTTGAGTCGTCTACAAATTCAAAGTTCAATTCTATGTGGTCTGCAGGCAAAATATCTGCCACTATATCCGCCCACTCTATCAAAATCAGATTTTTGGGATCTCTCAATAGCTCCTCGAATCCAAGTTTCCGCAACTCTTCCCCACTCTTCAGGCGGTAAGCATCAATATGATGCAGAAGTTTATAGTTTTTAGTTTTTAGTTTATAGCTTTTTAAGATCACAAACGTCGGACTAGTAAGGTGTTCCTTTACACCCAAAAGTTCCGCGACACACTGCACAAAAGTGGTTTTACCGGACCCGAGATTACCGTACAGACCAACAACTGTTGCTTGTTTACCATCAACCGAAAGCTTTGCAAGAAAATCTTGCGCAAACCTTTTTGTATCATCAATGCTTTTACTTAAAATCTCCATAAACGAAATCCTAACATGAAAAAACACAATTGAAAGGGCCCCGATTCGAAACGAATCGGGGCCTTGAGTTTACTTTGGCAATTACTATCTGGGTCGAGACCCTTCTCTAGGAGGACCGCTACCTTGATTCGGTCGAGCTCCGCCGCTCGGAGCAGAGCCTTGTCTCGGAAGGGCGCCCTGCCTGGGTGCTTGTCCGACACTGCTCGGAGGAGACCCTTGTCTCGGCACCGACCCGAAATTACTCGGGGGTGCTCCTTGTCTCGGAGCAGGTCCTAGATTAGGACGGGAGCCTGGTTGTGCGGGAGGAGCTCCCTGCCTCGGCACAGCACCGCTGTTGACCGGAGGGGATCCGCCTGGACCAATCTGCGCCCCGCCTGTTGGAAACCCTCCTGGATGAGGTCTGGCTCCCGGAACAGGCACGTTGTGATTCGGCCGTGGCGCAGGACCTATGTGAGGTCGTGCTCCTGGGTGTGGTCTGTAACCATAATTGAAATGGTTCGGCCGATTGTAGTAACTCGGACCATACCCAGACCAATAACTCGGTCCGATAGTGAACTGAAACGCACTCCCGTACTCATATCCGTAATACGGAGTAGAGTAGTAACTCTGCTGGTAGTACGTCGGTCCCAACGAAGTGTTAAGTGGTGGCGCTGAATAACCAACACTCTGCGCCGGATAACTTTCCGGAGCAGGAGCAACGTACACAGCGTTCGGGTCGGTCCATTGGATCCCTCCAATTGCGTACCTTTGCGCCTCTCCTGACCCGTCGCCGTAGCGATTGGTCGCCACCTGAGTGTAATCGAACTCAGGGGTCGCCGTGACCGTCACTTGAGGTGTAGCGACAGACACCGGAGGAGGCGCATTTTTGTCCGCCTTCTTCGGCTTAGTGACCTTGACCGTCACATTTGTCGCCTGTACCTGATTGGTGACAGCCACCGTCACCACCATTTTCGGTTCTGCAACCGTCGCGGTTGCGTTGGTCGCCTGTCTCCTTCCCGCCTGAACTTGAGCGTTCAGCGCAAGAAGCCGTGCTAAACTCTCCGCCTTTTCCCTTCTCTCTTTTTCTTCTTGAGAAATAGCGGGTACCGAATTTGTCGGATCCGGGTATGAATTGCCGAGACGATCCTCGACGTTCGTGCGAGGACGCTGGGTCGACGCCACGGTGACCAAGACGTTCGACTGCACCGCCGACACATTGTTCGACAGAGCCGAGCGAACCGCCTGAAGCAGTTCGCTTGCAGGCATCTGATTGGTGCTCGCCTCGTTCCGAACAGGGACGACAAAAAATGACGGTGGCAGAGATGGTGCATCCTGGGCCAAAACCTGAATTGAAATGATTGCCAAAATGACAAAGGTCATAATATTTTTCATGTGGGGCCTTGTGAATTGAGTGCTTTTACCATTGGTTAGGCACTCGGGTTTACTGCATTTCTGGGTTTATTATCTGGCGGTATATTATCATATTTTTATCAAAATGTCAATGTTTAGGAGGCCAAAATCTCTTTGTTTTTCAGCATCTTTTCAGTGAACTCATTTGTATACGTGGGATAAAAGCGGTAAAATCTTCTTATGACAATCCAGTTTGATGAGGAAAAGCAAAAACAACACATCGAAGAACTTCGCAAACAAGAAGAGGAGGACTACGCGAAGCTTATCGCGGAAAAAAATCAGCTGGACTTTATCGACCTTCGGCTCGTTCCGATAAACACGGAAGGGTTGCGTGTCATAAAGGAAGACGTATCACGCTCGGCAAAAATTGCCGGGTTCAATATGGTTGGCAAAAAAGTCCAAGTGGCTGTTCTCTCCCCCACCGACCCCGAAGTTTTGAAAGTGGTAAAAGGCCTTATGGAAAACGGTCTGTCGGTCATTATGTTTGTGACCACGACAGAAGGTTTGGAAAAAGCCTGGTCACACTACAAAGACCTTTCATACTCCACCGAATCCACGGCCGGGGCACTCGATGTATCCAGCGATGAAATAATGGAGTTTCTGAACAAGGTCCACTCCGTGAAAGACATCTCGGATATTATCCAGACCATTCTTTCTCAGAAAAAAAGTTATCGTATCTCGCGAATTATAGAAATAATTCTAGCAGGAGCGCTTGCGACCAAAGCCTCGGACATCCACATCGAACCTGAGGAAGATTATGCGCGCCTTCGCTACCGTCTTGATGGTGTGCTAAACGACATCATCAAGTTCGACAAAGAAACCTACGCACTTGTAAACTCGCGTATCAAACTTCTGTCGGGACTGAAACTAAACATTAAAGTCGAAGCACAAGACGGTCGCTTCAGTGTGAAGATAAACGACAGCGATATCGAAATCCGTACGTCCCTGCTACCGGGTGCGTACAGCGAGTCTATCGTAATGCGTATTCTAAATCCGAAATCCATTTCGGTTCCACTCGAAGAGCTTGGCATCGCACCGAAACTTTTGGAAATGCTCATGCACGAGATAAACAAACCTCACGGGATGATCCTGACTACAGGCCCGACAGGTAGCGGAAAAACAACTACCCTTTATGCGTTCCTGAGAAAGGTACACACTTCCGATATCAAAATCATCACTATCGAGGACCCTATCGAATACCACCTTCCAGGCATAGTCCAAACACAGACAAACTCGGAAAAAGGCTACACCTTCCTCGAGGGCCTACGTTCAGCTCTTCGCCAAGACCCGGACATCATCATGGTCGGTGAAATCCGCGACCGAGAGACCGCTGAGATCGCCGTGGATGCCGCACTTACCGGACACCTCGTCTTCTCTACCCTGCACACCAATACTGCGGCTGGGACATTCCCCCGACTTATCGACCTTGGAGTCAACTCGAAAACAATGTCTTCGGCAATCAGCGTATCGATGGCACAAAGATTGGTCAGAAAGCTTTGTCCTGAGTGCAGAAAAGAAGTACCTCTGGAAGGAGATATAAAGAAAATGATCGACTCAATAGTGGCGACAATAAAAGATAAGTCAGTTATAAAAAATACGACAAAGATGTGGACTCCGGTGGGATGCGATAAATGCAACAAAACAGGCTACAAGGGCCGTGTCGGTATCTACGAAGCGATATTGATGGATGATGCCATAGAGACAGTCGTTCGCACCAATCCGAGCGAGAGAGAAATCCAAAAAGCTGCAGAACCCCAAGGCATTCCAAGTATGAAGCAAGATGGCGTGACACAAATATTGAACGGAGTTACTTCGATGGAAGAATTATTGCGAGTCATCGATTTGGAAAAGGAATAAAATTGACAAGGCCCCGCAGATAAGCATCTGCGGGGCCTTGCTTTTATAATTTAATCTGTTGAAAAGCTAAAAAACCGTTGCCTTTAAAAAAGGTCAGGGGTACTATAAATGGAGAGATTAGAAAATTTGGAAACAAGTTTCCAAAGCATGAATCTCTAAGCAATACTTTTAACGTGTGTGTTGAAAGTTAAATAATACCCCAAGGATAACCCCAGCAAATTACCGAAGTAATAACCAGAACGTCCTCAAAATAATACTAGGAATCCACCAAGGTGGACAATTGCTTAGAGATTTATATTTTGGAAATAAAAATCGTTTGCAGATATGAAAAATGCGCCTTTAAGCGCCGATCTCGGACTGACAAGAATGTTAGCACACAATAGTTTTAATGTCAAGAAATAATCGATCTTCTAGTTCTCCAAAGGAGGACTCAAATACCGACAGACCCTTAGAAAATAAGGCTATTGAGGGTGAGGAGGTGTTTTTAGACCAAGCCCTACGACCCAGTATTTGGGACGATTATATCGGCCAGAAAAATATCAAGGAAAATCTGCGCATTCTTTTGACTGCCGCCTCCGAAAGAAAGCACCCTCCTGAGCATCTTCTCTTCTACGGACCGCCTGGTTTAGGCAAAACCACCCTCGCCCACCTCATAGCAAAAGAAATCGGCGCTCAAATCAAAGTGACCTCAGGACCTGCCATCGAAAAAGTCGGTGATTTGGCTTCTATTCTCACAAATCTCTCTGCGGGAGACATTCTTTTCATTGATGAGATACACCGCCTTAACAAAGCCATTGAAGAAGTACTGTATCCTGCGATGGAGTCAGGTCAGCTTGATATTATCATCGGCAAAGGCCCGTCTGCTCGCACCATTCAGCTCGAGCTTCCTCCGTTTACTCTCATCGCGGCCACTACTCGTATCGCTCTCCTCTCTTCCCCACTACGCTCGCGCTTTGGAGGTGGTGTTTTCCGTCTCGAGTTTTACAGCAACGAAGAGATAGAAGAAATTATAAAACGCTCCGCAAAAATCCTCGGTGTTGAGGTTGAAAAGGAAGCTTCAAAAGAAATTGCCAAACGAAGTCGCTTCACACCTCGTACTGCCAACTATCTTTTGAAACGTGCTCGCGACTTTGCTCAAGTAAATCGCGGAAAACTTTCCAAAGAGAACGTGGATAAAGCGCTTGCACTGCTCGGAATAGATGAATTGTGTCTCGGTTCTTCCGACCGTGTTCTTCTCACTACGCTTATCGAGAAATTTGGAGGTGGACCAGTCGGTCTTAACACCCTCGCTGCCGCCCTTTCCGAAGAACAGGCGACTATTGAGGAAGTTCACGAACCCTACCTCCTCCAACTCGGTCTTCTCGAACGCACCCCTCGTGGCCGAACCGCCAGCACAAAGGCCTTTGAACATTTGAAAATAAAAAGAAAAGCACCGTCTCAAGAAAAATTTTTATAAAAAACACCTGCATCTCTGCAAGTGTTTGTCCGACAAGTCTAGTCCTCCGCAGGATAGGCTTTCGCGGACACTAAACTCAATCCGTTTCCACTTCTTCGGACCACCATCTCGACTCGGGATGGCTGGCCATTCGTAAGCGGAGACACAGGGGTGGCTTTCACCACACGAAGCCTCTCGGTAAGGTTTGTCCCAACGGCCTCCACAACCACCGCTCCCTCTACCACCGACTTCACACGCCAGTGATTCGTGGGGAAAAAGGTGTACATAGGCGGTTCGAAAGCAGTGTCACAGCCGGCGAGCAATAACGCCACAACGGCTCCAATATACGCAATGTTATTTTTCATAGCAGACAAGAAACGGGGTGGGCGTCCTGTCTGCTATGAAAAACCACTCTTTCTGGAGACTTTTTAACAAAAAAGGGGGCTTTTGTCTAGAACAGATGGAAACGACAAAGCCCAGAACAAGTCTGGGCTTTTGATGAAAGTTTTTTATGTAGGGACTAACAACCCCTTGAACTAATTTCCAAGTGTCTTGCGGAAGAATTCGATTGCCTTGATGCACTCATCGCAAAGAGGCATTCGGACGCTTTCTCCCCGCACGAGCTTGGACTCTGCGTCGGCGTAGGTCTCGGCTCCGAAGGTGGTGTCTGCTGGAACTTCTTCCGGCTTTCCGCATTTTGCGCAATTTACTATTTTGGTATTCATAAGTGATTTAATTCCGACATAAGTCAGAAGCAAATCGCTTACGAATACTTTTAAAGAACAATCTGTTTTCGTCCTGTTGCCTGCCCGTCCGAAGTTTCAGACGGAGGCGGGGACTCATCAGGCGAGACTACATCTCGCTAACAGCGGGGCGATTGGTTTTTATTCTCCAATCGCCCCCACATTCACTAGATTTTTCTAAAGAATCCTAACTCTTGTTGAAACTTTTTAGGCTGTGACCAGTCTCCAGCCTGTTCCCTTTGTCGGGAATGGGCGAACAGCTGCCGGACTAAAATCCGGCGGAACTTCACGCAAGCCGTGGAACACCCACAGCGCCCGCACTGCGAACGCTTGCGTTCGCGGGTAGCTCTTGCTACCTACTGCGAGCTGGTAGTGTTCCATTGCCCGCTCTTGAGCGTTTCGGCTGTGTGCAGTTGCGACCGCACATAGTCCGTCACGACTGCTTCGACATTGTGCCGCCGTTTCGGGGTTCAGTAACCCTCCTTCGAACTCACGAGCCCATTGCTCTTTCCCGACTCCGAAGAGGCGATGCGCCTCGTCGGTGGTTAGCCCCGCTTCTTCGAAGCGGGCGACATCCTTTGTCTTGCGACGCAGGAAGCGGAATTTTTTATATTCCGCGGTGTGGTCACCCACACCGTCCCGAGTGGCGAAAATTTGCTTCTCCGTCTCCCACCCACTCATCAGAACGCAACTGTTGCGTCCCTCCATGAGCTTGACGACAGTGAAGTCACCGTCCGTTTCCACTCGGGGTTGGGTTCCGTGGCAATATCCGCACTCGTGGCGGATTTTGCTTGAGGTACAGGCCCAATCTGGGGCGTTCTTGGGGAGACCTTCCGGCCACCCTTCTTCCTCGAGCCAATGTGACTCGTGGCTTGCAGGAGTGTGCGGGGTTTTCCGAATCCGAGCAGCGACCTCGTCGCTGACTTCGGCCACAACTTCGGTGTAACCCGAATCATGGCTGAAGCAATTGCAATTCCCAGTATGACAGGTTTGCACCCACCCTTCACTGAGGATAGAAATTAACGAGCGAAGTTTTTGACTGGGATTTACTATGGTCTTGGTCTGCATGGTATGCCTTTCAGCTGGGATAATTTCCCTGCTCTGTTGTTTTCTGTTTCGCTACCATCGTTAGTGAGTGTAGCGACATCAAAGCTCTATAGAATAAAGTCCTCATGCCGCTACACTCAACTCGTTACAGCCATTAGTTTCAACTTTTTAATGTACACTTTTAACTATTAATAGTATAGCATATATGGCAAGATAAGTCAATAGCATAAACCCTTTGTTTATAGCCCTATTTAAGGGTGTATTTGGAAATATGGAGGTTTTGGAGTAAGCTACATTTACTATGTCAGGACATAACAAATGGTCTCAAATTAAGAGACAGAAGGAGAAAACGGACGGTCAAAAGAGCAAGACGTTTTCAAAGTACGGTAAATTGATTGCCGTGGAAGCCAAGAAAGCCAAAGGCAACCGAGAGGCTGCTGGACTGAAAGCGATTATTGAACGTGCCAAGGCGGAGAATATGCCAAACGACAACATTGAACGCGCCATAAAGAAGGCCACAGATAATTCCGTGGTGATGGAAAGTATTACTTATGAAACTTACGGGCCTGGTGGTTGCGCCATGATTGTTGAGGCTCTCACAGACAACCGAAACAAAGCGGCGCAAGAAATAAAGTTTATTCTTTCTAAACATGGCTTCGCGCTGGCCGGTATAGGCGCGGCCTCGTGGGCTTTTGCAAAAGAAGGAGCAATATGGAAACCTACTACCACTGTCCCCCTTGAAGAAAGCGATATAGAGCTTTTGGGAAGGCTGGTTGAAGAACTTGAGAACAATGATGAAGTGCAGGAAGTGTTCACCAACGCTGAATAGTAATTCAGCGTTTCAATTTCTAATTACCTAATTCACCTAATTTCTAATAAAATTTCCAGGGTGTAATTAAGAATTGGACATTTTATTAGGTGAATTAGAAATTAGACAATTAGGAATTGCAATGAGAATACTTGCTATCGATCCGGGATATGAAAAAATGGGAGTGGCCGTACTTGAAAAGATTGCCGGAGGGAAAGAAACTCTGATTTTTTCGGAGTGTTTTCTAACATCAAGGAAAGATACGCACGCGATACGGCTAGCCTCGCTAGGAAAGGAAGTCAAAAGAGTGATTAAAAAATACAATCCCGAGGCGCTAGCTATCGAGAAACTTTTTTTCACTACAAATCAAAAAACGGCCTTACTTGTAGCGGAAGCACGAGGAGTAATCATTTACGAATCCGCCACTGCGGGACTTTCAATATCTGAGTTCACTCCCCTTCAAGCAAAGGTGGCCGTCACAGGATACGGCAGAGGTACAAAGGACCAAATGGAGTATATGGTAGAAAAGTTAATAACTATCGGAAAGAAAATAAAAGAGGATGATGAATATGATGCAATCGCGATGGGTCTGACATTTTTTGCAACAAAAAAAATATACGAAAATACGAACAGGTACGAAAACCTTCAAACGTGAGTAGTTCCTCCCATTATCGAGATTCCTATCTCGATATCCTAGCGAGTTTCTCTTTTTTCCAAACATTGCGGATGCGACTGGAAATCAGGGAGTTAAGCAGAAAAATGAAGTTGGCTGCAGGAGCGAAGCGACCTATGAGTTTTTCGTCAGCGAGACGACCATGATTTCCTCGCCGCAGGAGCACCTGTTTGAAAAAAGAGATGCGAGCGACCCTTATCCACAGTCTGTCTGGATTTGCAAAAAAATATATATTTGATACAACTGTGTAACAAAGTTCATTTCCCCCGAAATTTTCTCGTTCGGTTGAGGAATAACTAATTAGTAATTTAAAAAATTAATGCTATGGATGGTGAAGACGATGACAAGACAATAGACCCTGATTTGATGGAGGATGACTCACCGGATTTGGGTGACAGCGAAGAAGTGGATTTGCTTTAAACAAAAACCCTCGCCTTAGGCGGGGGTTTTTGTTTGTCTTATTTTTTAAATTATCCTAGACCACCACAACTTCAAGAAATCTGTGTTTCCCGATTTTAAATACAGCCGTATTGCCAACTTTGTAATTAAAATCCAAGATTTTTGTCGTATTTCCGTCCTTAGACATTTCGCTTACGGCTCCCTCCCCCACGAGCCTCCTCCATTCTGTCTTTGATAAAACAACCCCTGCAGACAGCAGACAGTCGGACAAAAGCGTTCCGGCAGTAGCCTTGTATTTCTTGATGTCATCCGGCACTTTA